>NZ_JAFMPV010000021.1:0-102084 GCF_049132105.1 Pseudomonas sp. NFX15 | reverse complement strand
GGCGAAGGCGATCTCAAGAATGCCTTCGCCGGCAAGCCGGCTCCTACAAAAATGCGGGGTGGGGGAATTACGGGCGGGTGGTGATCAGGCCATGGCTGTCGGCGAAGTTCGACAGCAAGGCCATTTGCGGCATATTGCTCACGTTCAGCATCGCCAGAGGCTCATGTTTGCTAGTGTTGGCGAAGCCATGCCGGGTCCAGGCCGGCACCAGCAACACGTCGCCACGACTGACATCGACCCCCTCGGCATCACCGAGGGTCAACACGCCGCTGCCGCACTGGATGACAAACAGATGCCACCAGGAATGGGCATGGCCGTTGAGCGTCACACCCGGGTTCAGCCATTGCATGGCGATCGCCATTCCAGGCGTCACCTCACAGCCTTCCAGGCTCTTGTCATGCGCCAGCGCGACAATATCAACGTCGCTGGCTTCGAGGGTTTGCCGTAGACCGGCAAGTTCAGCGTCTTTCCACACTTTTGGACTTTGCTGTTGATGATGCAGACTTTGGCGAAAGTCCTTATATGAAAAAAACGCACCACGAACGTTATTCATTCCTACGTCCTTTTTGCTATTCCCATACTTTAGCGTTAAACCTTAAGTTAACGGTTCAGCGCTGTAAAGCAGTGGAATAGTTTATAAAACCGATGGGCGCAAGGCGGCGATCATGTCTACTTCAATGGCAGCATTCTTGGGCAATTGATAAACACCCACCGTGGTGCGTGTATGTTTGCCGGCATCGCCCAGCACATGGCTGAACACATCCGAGGCACCGTTGGCCACCTCGCTCAAGTCGACGAAGTCCGCGGTGGACTTCACATAGACCGTAACCCGGATCAACGACTTGATCTTGTCCAGCGAACCGATGGCATCGACGATCAACGCCAGCCCACGCATGGCACTGATGCTGGCGGCCGCTTGCGCATCGGCCATGGTCAGGTCCAGCCCGACGCGGCCGGGGTAGTGGATCTTGCCGTTCATGCGCGGCACCAGGCCGCTGATGTACACCTCGTCGTGATGACGGATCAGCGGCGCATAGTGCCCGCCCGCGGTGTTTTCGCCGTAGATGTCATAACCAAACTCCTTGGCCAGGGCGATGAAGCGTTCATCGCAAGTCATGTGCTGGATCATTGATCGAACCTCTTGATCAGGAATTCAAAAACCTTGTCACCTGCCGGTTCAACCCACGGCGCAAGCGGCCGGGGCCAGGCAAGTGACTTCAATACGTGACTCGATGACCTCGGCCAGGCGCAGCAGATCGTTGCTGAGTTGCCCGTAGTGTTCGTTGAACAACACGATGTGGCCGATGAACGAGAAGTTGTCTTTCACCAGGGCGCTGACCGAATCGCCAACGCGCCGGGTGTACTGGCCTTCAACCAGGTCGATGCGCAGGGAACAGGCCACGGTGGCGATGTCGGGGGTCGCCCGCAGGAGGCCCCCGGCCGGTGCCCTGAGCAGGCGGATGCCGCAATAACCGCGGGCGACCGGTGCATGCGCTTCGGTCTTGCCTTCCACCGCCCAGCGCACCCAGCGCTCCCACGGATCGAAGTCGATGAAGGCACGTTTGGCCAGGTCCCAGATGTGCATGCCGCCGGGGCGCATGTTGGTTTCCACGGCGGACGTCAGGCCGTCGCTGCGCAGGAAGACTTCGTTGTGCCAGGCGCCGTTGTCCTGGGACACCAACGTGGACATATGTCGGCCGGCTGCCATCAATCGCGCCTGCACATCTGCGGGTAACGGCGCGGGCACCACTTGCTGGATCTCGGCGCGGTAGGCACCTTCGGTGGTGGTTTTTTCCGTGATCCAGGTGCTGCCCGCCACGCAATCCCAGCTGTATTCCCGGGCGCTCTGCACCAGTTCTTCGAGCACGATGCCGCCGTCGCGGTAGGGCTTGAGCGCCAGCCAGGCGTCATCGCATTCGGCGGGATGATTGATCACCCGGCAGCCGCGGCTCGCGCCTTCGCAGGCCGGCTTGATGAAGGCCTTGCCACCCAGCTCGACGACACGCTGACGCAACGCCGGCAGGCTCTCGACGCGCACGGAAAACACCGGGCGGTAGTCTGCAGGTGACTGGTCGGCAGCCGCTTCGAGGCTGCGCAATATTTGCTTGTCCAGGCCCGCCCGCGCTTCGTCCGGGGTAATGCCGGGCAGCCCGAAATGACTGGCCAGCGCCGCACCGAGCAACACGCCACGATCGGAAAAGGGCAGCACGCCGATCAACTTCCAGCGGTCGGCATTCAGGCAGCCCACCACCAACTCAAGTGAAGTCGCCACGTCTTTCTCGGCCAGCGAGGTGCTGCAAACGTGATCGGCCACCTGGTCGTCATGGGGCTGAATCTGTTCGACCAACAAGATGAGCCTGGCGTTGTACAAGGATTTGCACAGGGTCCGAAGCTTATGGATGTCGTGAACCCGACTGCCGTTGTACCCGACCACTACTACGCATGACGTCGTATTCATAATGCCCCCGACCTGCAAAGTGAAAACCGCAACGGCGATGACTCAGTCATGCAACGACGCATTGGAGTTACGGTTGAGCCAGTACCAGGCCAGGATCCCGCCGGCACCGATGGCGGCCAGCACCAGCGCGTTGTACGGCGCCGGCACCACCCGCATGATCAACACGGTCAACCCGGCCCCCACGCCCAGGGACACTTCCTTGACGAACATGTTGTTCTGCTTGACCGAGAAATAATCGAGGTAGCTGAAGGCGCATTCGGCGATGGACAGCAGCGCTACCCAGACCAGCGCGCCGGCGAGGGTTTCGACGTGGAATGCGGCGGGCGAAGACAGCACCGCAAAGCCGCCGACGATGATCCCGATCACCGTCACGACCTTGAAGCGCCCGGTGCGCTCGATCAGCTTCATCACCGGCACTTGGGCGAAGACCACCACGGCGCTGTTGAGGATCAGCATCAAGCCGTACCACGCCGGCAGTTCGCCGGTCTTGAGCAGGATGGCTTGCGGCAGGATCGAGAACACCCCGAACAGCTTGATGCCCATGATGATGCCGGCAATCACCCAAGGCAGTTTGTTGCCCCAGCTGCTGCCAACTTGATTGGCGGGCCGGGCCACCACCGGTTCGGTGCTGAAGGTCGCGCCGTGGGCAATCGGCAGGCACAGCAACACGAAGGCCGCTGCACCGAGGAAAAACATCGTAGGCGTGAGCAGCGGCGACAGCAGGATCAAACCGGCCACCAGGCTGCCCATGTTCATCGCCACACGGTTATAGGCTGCGCCTTCCTTGGTCTGCGCCGCTTCGCTCTTGATCAGGTAACCGGCGATGGCAATGCCGTAGGCAAACAGCGCGGCAGCGAACATCACCATGCCTTGATTGCTGGTCAGCGCCAGCAGGATCAACCCGAGCCCGGCACACAGCAATGTCACGCTCAGGGAACGGCGCCCCAGCACCAGTAAAGTCAGGGGCAACAGCAGCAAGAGGGCGCGATAACCGAGGGCAAGGATGCTGTTGGTGGCGGTGTCGAGCCAGACGTTGGCCTTGCCCAGCACCGCGAACAGCGAGACGGCGGTGATGATCCGGATCGTGAATAACCGCAGGTTAATGACCGGCTTGGCGACCGCGACCGTTGTTTCGACACTCATGCAGCACCTCAAGAACCGGGTGAACGCCCGCCAATAAAGGCCGGCCTTCAGAAAAGTCTGTAAGGGCATGGTAGAGAGAGAGGCGTGTCCTGATCAGGGCAAGTTCGTATAGAATCCAACGAACTTTACTGCCGGAGAGACCAGTAAAATGCAGGTTCAACGTGCTGTCATTGCCGCCATTGAATTCCAGCCCGGTGTGCCGCTGGTGCAGCAGATCGTTGATCAACTGACCCTGGCGATCCGCACGGGTGGCCTGCCCCACGGCGCCAAGCTGCCGCCGATTCGCGAGCTCTCCGACTTGATGAACGTGGGTAAATCCACGGTGGTCGATGCCCTGGACCGCATGCGGGCCAAGGGGCTGGTGGTGTCTCGCCAGGGCTCCGGGCATTACGTGCATCGCTCTGAAGCAGCGCTGAAAAGCGGCACCGGCCCGGACCTGCAACCCCAGGACACCCTCAGTGTGGTACGCCGCGCCCTGCTGCTGGACAACGGCGCCCTGCGCCCCGGCTGCGGTTTCCTGCCGACCTCTTGGCTGCCCGCCGAAGAATTGCAGAAAGCCGTGCGCGGCACCCTGCGGGCGACGTCGTTGCGCATGGGCGAGTACGGCGTGGCTGGCGGCTACATGCCGCTGCGCCAGGCCTTGCGGGTCAAGCTGGCGACCTTCGGCATCGAGGCGCCGGTGGACCAGATCATCACCACCGCCAACACCATGCAGGCCATCGACCTGCTGATGCGCCTGCTGGTCAAACCCGGCGACACCGTGCTGCTCGACGACCCTTGCTACTTCAACATGCACGCCAACCTGGCGCTGCACGGGGCGAAAGTGATCACCATTGCCCGGGACTGCGACGGCATGGACCTCGACGCGTTCGAGCAACTACTGGTCGCCCACAAACCCGTTCTGTACATGACCAACAGCACGCTGCATAACCCGACCGGCCATTCGTTTACGCCGACTCAGGTTTACCGTTTGCTGGAACTGAGCCATCGCCATGGCTTCCACATTGTCGAAGACGATCTGTACTGCGACATCCAGCAACGCCGCACTCCGCGTCTGGCCGCGAGCGGGTTGGACAACGTGAGTTACATCTCCGGTTTCTCCAAGACCCTGACGGCCAACAGCCGGGTCAGCTACACCGTACTCTCGCAGCAACTGGCGGCACGGATGGTCGCGCTGAAAATGGCTTGCGGCGGGGTGACGTCGGAGCTGGCGGAGCAGATTACGTGCACCATGCTCAGTGATGGCAGCTATGCCAAGCATGCGCGGCGTACGGTGGACCGGTTGTATGAGTCCAATAGCCGTGTGGCGGGTTGGCTGGCGGAGGCCGGGTGTTCGCTTTCCTCGCTGCCCGGCGAAGGCGTGTTTATCTGGGCGCGGTTGCCTGAGGGCCTGCACGCCGAAAACCTGGCTCGCCAGGGACTGGAGAACAACATGGTATTGGCGCCGGGCACCTTGCTGAGCAAAGCACCGAATGCCAGCCAGTTCCTGCGATTCAATGTGGCGCACAGTGACAGCTTGCAGGTGCGGGAACGGTTTTTCCGGTTGCTCGATAAACCACTTAAATAACTGACGGCCCACAATCCCGTAGGAGCTGGCTTGCCAGAAAAGAGGCCATTACCTTCAACATTGATGTTGCCTGACACACCGCCTTCGCTGGCAAGCCAGCTCCTACAGGGGACCCGCGTCGTGCCCGGTATTCGCGATAACCACCCTCCATTGTAGGAGCGAGCCTGCTCGCGATGGCGGCAGCACGGTTCATCGAAATGACCTCAACAAAAAACCCCGCTCTTCTCTCGAAGGCGGGGCTTTTCTTTACAGCATCCGACGCTTAAGGCGCGTACGTCAGCAGCAGCTCGGTCGGCACTTTGAAGTCCAGGGACATCATCACGCTCAACGCGGTAATGGTGAAGATCGAGAACACGAACAGCTTACGTGCCCAGACCGTGTCATCCACTGCCTTGTAGCCGGTCCAGGCCATGTACAGCCAGTACATGCCCATGGCCGCAGCGACGGCGAGGTAGCTCATGCCGGCGTAGCCGCTGAAGGTCAGCATCAAGGTCGCCACGAGGAAGGCCAGGATGTAGATCAGGATGTGCTTCTTGGCCACTTGGATACCGCGCTTCACTGGCAGCACCGGAATCGATGCGGCGAGGTAATCGTTGAAGCGGAAGATCGCGATGGCGTAGGAATGCGGCATCTGCCACAGGCTGAACATCACCAGCAGGGTCAGCGCGGCCATGTCGAAGGTGTTGCTGACTGCGACGTAGCCAATCACCGGCGGCATGGCGCCCGACAGACTGCCCACCAGCGTGCCGTGAACCGACTTGCGCTTGAGGTACAGGCTGTAGAAACCGACGTAGATGATGAAGCCGATGACTGCGAACAACGCGGCCAACGGATTGGCCACCTCGTACAACAGCGCAACGCCGGCGACACCCAGGACGGTCGCATAGATCAGTGCCAGTTTCAGGGAGATCAAGCCCTGGACCAGCACACGGTTCTTGGTGCGTTCCATCTTCAGGTCGATGTCGCGGTCGATGCAGTTGTTGAACACGCAACCGGAGGCAACCACCAGGGACGTGCCGATCATCGCGGCCAGGAAGATGGCCAGATCGACATGCCCTTTGGAGGCCAGGAAAAATCCGCCTGCCACAGAAAGCACGTTACCGAAAATGATCCCCGGTTTGGTGATTTGGATAAAGTGCTTAAGGGACATGCGGATCTACCTCACTTCGCCATCATGAACGTGTGGATGCTGAACATGATCCACAGCGACAAGCCAACCAGCAGGACAATCACGATCGCGGCGAAGACAAACGCAATCACGTTGTTACGCTGCGCGGCCGAACGGTCCAGGTGGAGGAAGTACACCAAGTGCACCAGCACCTGGATGACGGCCATCGCGACGACGATCATCAGGGTCATCGACTTCGGCAGCGTCGGGAACATGACCAGACCGAACGGGATCAGGGTCAGGATCACCGACAGGATGAAGCCGATGCCGTAGGACTTGACGCTGCCGTGACCGGCGTCGTCATGGCCATTGTGGGAATGAGCTGCGTTAGCCATTTACATAGTCCCCATCAGGTAAACAACGGTGAATACACAGATCCACACAACGTCCAGGAAGTGCCAGAACAGGCTCAGGCAGCTCAGACGGGTCTTGTTGGTCGCCGTCAGGCCGTTTTTCTGCACCTGATACATCATGATCGCCATCCAGATCAGACCGCTGGTCACGTGCAGACCGTGGGTACCAACCAGGGTGAAGAACCCGGACAGGAAGCCCGAACGGTTAGGGCCGTAGCCCTCGGAGATCAGCATGTGGAACTCGTTGATCTCCATGCCGATGAAGCCGGCACCGAACAGGAAAGTCATGGCCAGCCAGCCCAGGACCTGCTTCTTGTTGCCCTTGAAGAAGGCCAGCATGGCGAAGCCGTAGGTGATCGAACTGAACAGCAGCAGAGCGGTTTCGCCCAGTACGTATGGCAGTTCGAAGATGTCGTGGCCCGACGGGCCACCCGCTACGTTGTTAACCAGTACCGCGTACGCCGCGAAGATCGACGCAAACAGAATGCAGTCGGTCATCAGGTAGAGCCAGAAACCGAATACGGTCATCTCGCCCGAGTCGTGGTGATGGTCATCATGCCCATGTCCATCGACATGGGTGTGTCCAGCATTGGTCACTAAGTTCGACATGGTTTAAGCCTGTTCCAACGAGGTTTCAACACGGGTGGCAGTGGCCGGGATTTTCCCTGCCGCAACCAGACGCTTGTGCTGCTCGGCTTCGATACGCTCGATCACGTCGACCGGCACGTAATAGCCTTGATCATCACGAGCGGCGTGGATCGCGAAGTAGATCACGGTGCCGGCCAGGCCAGCGATTGCCAGCCACCAGATGTGCCAGATCATCGCGAAACCGAACACGGTCAGCAGTGCGCCCATCACCACACCGGTGGCGGTGTTGTTCGGCATGTGGATCGGCTCGTACTTGGTCGGTGCCTGGTACGCGGTGCCGTTTTCCTTGGCTTCGGTGAACGGATCGACAACGTCGGCTTTTGGCAGCACGGCGAAGTTGTAGAACGGAGGTGGCGAGGAGGTCGACCATTCCAGGGTGTGTGCATTCCACGGGTCACCGTGATCGCAAACGTTCTCTGGCTTGTTGCGGTCACGCACGCTGACGTACAGCTGGATCAGCTGGCAGGCGATACCTACCGCGATCATCACCGCACCGATCCAGGCGACGTACAGGTACGGCACCCACTCAGGGTTGGTGGTGGCGTTCAGACGACGGGTCATGCCCATGAAGCCCAGCGCGTACAGCGGCATGAAAGCGACGAAGAAGCCCGAGATCCAGAACCAGAACGCGGCCTTGCCCCAACCTTCGTGCAGCTTGAAGCCGAACGCTTTCGGGAAGTAGAACGCGAAGCCTGCGATGTAACCGAATACCGCGCCGCCGATGATCACGTTATGGAAGTGCGCGATCACGAACAGGCTGTTGTGCAGTACGAAGTCAGCACCCGGGATGGCCAGCAGTACGCCGGTCATGCCGCCGATGGCGAAGGTCACCATGAAGCCCAGTGTCCACAGCACCTGGCTGGTGAAACGCAGACGGCCCTGGTAGATGGTGAACAGCCAGTTGAATAGCTTCACACCCGTCGGGATGGAAATCAGCATTGTCGCCAGACCGAAGAAGGCGTTGACGCTGGCACCCGAACCCATGGTGAAGAAGTGGTGCAGCCAGACCATGAAGCCCAGGATCGAGATGGCGCCCGATGCGTAGACCATGGAGTGGTGGCCGAACAGTTTCTTGCCAGTGAAGGTCGAGATGACTTCAGAGAAGATACCGAACGCTGGCAGGATCAGGATGTACACCTCAGGGTGACCCCATGCCCAGAACAGGTTCACGTACATCATTGGATTGCCACCAAGTTCGTTGGTGAAGATGTGGAAATCCATGTAACGGTCAAGCGTCAGCAGTGCCAGGGTAGCGGTCAGGATCGGGAACGAAGCCACGATCAGGACGTTGGCCCAGGTGCAGGTCCAGGTGAAGATCGGCATGTCCATCAGCTTCATGCCCGGGGTACGCATTTTCAGCACGGTGGCCAGGAAGTTGACCCCCGTTAGCGTTGTCCCTAGACCCGATAGCTGTAGCGCCCAGATGTAGTAGTCCATCCCCACGCCAGGGCTGTATTGCAGGCCCGACAGCGGCGGATAGGCAACCCAGCCGGTCTTGGCGAATTCGCCGACGCCCAGGGACAGGTTGATCAGCACGACGCCGGACACCAGCAGCCAGAAGCTCAGGGAGTTCAGGAACGGGAACGCAACGTCACGCGCGCCGATCTGCAGCGGCACTGCAAGGTTCATCAGGCCGGTGAAGAAGGGCATCGCCATGAAGATGATCATGATCACACCGTGGGCGGTGAAGATCTGGTCATAGTGTTCAGGTGGCAGGTAGCCCGGCGAACCCTCGGTGGCCATGGCCAGCTGGGTACGCATCATGATGGCGTCGGCAAAGCCGCGCAGCAGCATGACCATGGCGACGATGATGTACATCACGCCGATTTTCTTGTGGTCGACCGACGTCAGCCATTCGGTCCACAGGTAGGTCCACTTCTTGAAGTAAGTGATACCCGCGAACAGTGCCAGACCACCGAGCGCGATCATGGCGATGGTCACCATCACGATCGGCTCGTGGAACGGGACCGCTTCCCAACTTAATTTACCAAACATCGTTTACTCCTCTGCCCCGGCAGCTGAATGCGAACTCGAGTCCATCCCTTCCATTTGGGCCACTTCTTTCTCTTCTTTCTCGTGCTTGACCTTAGGACCTGGTTTCATCCCTTCGTACTTGTCGACGATGGACTGGAACATGCCTGGGGTAACCGAGTTGTAGAGCTCGACTGGGTTGTTCTGGCTTGGCTTGGCAAGGGCTGCGTATTCAGCTTGTTCAAGCTGTTTAGGTGCCTTTTTGACTTCACTTACCCAGGCGTCGAAATCTTCCTGGGAAGTTGCGATCGCTTTGAATTTCATACCGGTGAAACCCGCGCCGCTGTAGTTGGCGGAGATACCGTCCATTTCAGCGTTCTCGTTGGCGATCAGGTGCAGCTTGGTCTGCATGCCCGCCATCGCGTAGATCTGGCCGCCCAGCGCAGGGATGAAGAACGAGTTCATCACGGCGTCGGAAGTGATCTTGAAGTTGATTGGCGTGTGCGCCGGGAACACGATCTTGTTGACCGTGGCGATGCCTTGTTCCGGGTAGATGAACAGCCACTTCCAGTCCAGCGCGACCACTTCGATGGTCACAGGCTTAACGTCGGACTCCAGCGGCTTGTACGGATCCAGCGCGTGGGTCGACTTGTAGGTGACATAACCCAGGGCAATGATGATCAGTACTGGAACAGCCCACACCGCGATCTCGATCTTGGTGGAGTGGTTCCATTTCGGGGTGTAGGTGGCGTTGGTGTTGGACGCGCGGTATTTCCAGGCGAACAGGAAGGTCATGACAATGACCGGCACCACGACCAACAGCATCAGCAGCGTTGCGGTGATGATCAGGTTTCGCTCATCCAGACCGACCTGGCCCTTGGGATTGAGCAAGGTCATGTTGCAGCCTGACAGCAGCAACGTGCCGATCAGGGGCAATAAGCCTAGTAGTCTGGGGTACCTGTTTTTACTCATCTCACGACCTCTAAAGCAGCTTGCGCAATGCAGTTGGGTTTTGATCGCCAACACTTCACCCTGCCAAGGGTTGGCATTTTTCTTGGATTGAATAAGGGCCTGCCCGTCGTGCGTCAGACGCTTTACGACAAATCCCGGGCCTGCGGTGAGTTCTTATTCGAATTCATGGTCAAAGGCCTTGTTACAGACCAATTCCATTTGGTGCGGATAGTTTGAGGCACCGACACCAGGGAATCGCATGAAGCCACCAGACCTCTCGACACCCTGTTTCAGCTCATCTCTGGTTAAGATTTGAGCAGCGTCGGGAATTCAGTGCGGGCGATTGTAGTTAGGTAGCGATCTATAAACCATGTCTCATCCCGAAATAATTTTTATCCGAAGCAGCAACAATCATTAACCGTTTTCGCAAAAGTCGCGCATCTTATCGAAATTAATTCTCAACAAAAACACCAAAATAAGTAGGTGTTCCACCCGCAGTTCAGACAGTATCGCGGCCCTTTTCCCTGGGTTGGACATTGCCCGAGGCCCGATATGACGGGGGCTCTGGCCATTCGCCAGAGCTTGTTAAAACTGCCTGCTTGCGTGGGGAGCGGAAAAAACCGCAACGCGCCAAAACAGGCCAATTTCGTTACGTATCCAGGTGTCAATCCGGCTCGCACGAATGCCCTGCGACACAGGCTGTGTGACAACATGTCGCACGCGTGTCGCACCCTGCGTTGCCGTTCATCACGGTCTTTTTACCTGGCCTCTGAAAGGCGCTCTGCCAGAACAAAAACACCCCGTCCCTCTCATCGAGGCACGGGGCGTTTTCTTGTCCGACAATGTGGGGCGGCAAGGTGCCTCAGCGCAGCGCCTTGCGGTTACGCGAGGTCAGCAGCGGCACCAGCACCACGATCAGCACGAAGGACACCAGCGCCCATTGTGCCAGCGACAGGCCGAGAATCGGCGGGTACGGCGTGGAGCAGAAACCGTCGACCTGGAAACCCAGCGGGAAGATCTTCGCCAGCGGCAAGTCATCGACAATCGGTTGCAGCACATCGATGCCGCAACTGACTGCCGGATAGAACTGCGTAAAGACGTGGTGCCCGGCGACGCCGGCTCCGGCCAGGGCACAGATCACCACCAGCGTCTCGAACACCGTGATGCTGCGACGGCTGCGCATGGCGGCACCGATGAAGGCGAAGATCGCGATCAACAACAACGCATAACGTTGCAGGATGCACAGTGGGCAAGGCGCCTCACCCAGGACAATTTGCATGTACAGCGCACCGCCGATCAGCGCCAGGCAAATAATGCCCAACAACACCAGGTAGCGCCGCTCACGCCCCAACCGCATGGATTCATCGCTCATCGCGTTTCCCTTCAAGATTTCGATTGCCCGCCAGTCTACACGCTGGCCCAGACCTTTGAGAGTCTGGAGCGTATCGGGGGATTCGGGGGGAATAGACGATAGGGCGGTTAAGAAGGGATTAACTTTCTGACTTTTTCAGCTCCGGATCGAGGTGAAGCAATCGCGGGCAAGCCCGCTCCCACAGGGGCTTGTGTCGATCCTAAGGGATGTGAACGACACAAAACCTGTGGGAGCGCGGCTTGCCCGCGATGAAGGCGACTCGCTCTTACTCCAGTGCGGCCGCCGGCCCGAAGAACTCATAACGACTTTGCTTCTCCGGCACACCCAATGCCTTGAGGTGGCGCTTGATGGCTGCCATGAAACCTTTTGGCCCCAGGAAGTACGCATCCAGGTCACGTTGCTCAGGCAACCATTCGTGCAACTGCTGCTGGCTCAGCAAACCGACCTTGTGCGCCGCTGGGCTCACACCGTCATCCTCGGCGTAGCAATAGAAGTGCTTGAGTTGCGGATGACGTGCGGCCAGGCCATCGATCCAGTCGCGGAAGGCGTGGACACGGCCGTTGCGCGCACAGTGGATAAAATGCACCGGACGCTGGGTCTCCAGCGCCGCTTCGAGCATGGCCAGGGTCGGGGTGATGCCGACGCCGCCACTGATCAGCACCAACGGTTTGTCGCTCGCGCTCAAGGTGAACTCGCCCGATGGCGGGAACAACTGGATGCTGGCGCCGACATGCATCTGGTCGTGCAGGTAGTTCGAGGCACGGCCGCCGGCTTCGCGCTTGACGCTGATGCGGTACTGACCGTTGTTGGCCAACGCCGACAGCGAGTAGTTACGGCGGATCTCCTCGCCATCGAGGATCAATGTCATACCAATGTACTGGCCGGGTTCTGCGGCCAGGATCGAGCCTTTGTCCGCCGGTTCGAAGTAGAACGAGGTGATTTCGGCGCTCTCCTCGACCTTGCCGGCCACGATGAATTCCCGCGCCCCGCGCCAGCCGCCCGGTGCCTGTTCCTTTTGGTCATAAATGCTGGTTTCGGCACCGATCAGGATGTCCGCCAGTTGACCGTAGGCCGCACCCCACGCCGCGATCACTTCCGGGGTGGCGATCTCGTCGCCCAGCACTTCGGCGATGGCGCGCAGCAGGCAGGTGCCGACAATCGGGTAGTGCTCCGGCAGGATCTGCAAGGCAACGTGTTTGTTAATGATCTTGGCCACCAGGTCGCCCAACTGGTCGAGCTGGTCGATGTGGCGCGCATACATCAATACGCCGTTGGCCAGGGCACGCGGCTGGTCACCGCTGGCCTGGTGGGCCTGGTTGAACAATGGGCGCACTTGCGGGTATTCAGAGAGCAGCATGCGGTAGAAGTGCGTGATCAGTGCTTCACCACCGCTTTCGAGCAGCGGCACAGTGGATTTGACGATGGCACGGTCTTGGACGCTCAGCATAGGGGTGACTCCTGGTCGACTGGGTTGCTAACGAATTAACTAAGACTTATCACCTTTCATGCCAACTATTTATTCGTTATAAATCAGTGCTTTAAGAACGAAATAGTCATTTAGACACAGTCTGCTTTATAGTCATGTCGACTACATGGAGTCACTATGACTGCAAAATCCCTACTCACCGCCCTGCTGCCCCTGGTCTCCGACCTGTCCCGCGAATTGCCCGAGGGCGAGCGTTATCGACGCTTGCTCGAAGCCATGCGCGCCCTGCTGCCGTGCGACGCTGCCGCCCTGCTGCGCCTCGATGGCGAGTGGCTGGTGCCGCTGGCCGTCGACGGCTTGAGCACCGACACTCTCGGACGGCGCTTCAAGGTCAGCGAGCATCCGCGTTTCGAAGCGCTGCTCAGCAGCCCCGGCCCGACCAGGTTTGCGGCCGACAGCGGCTTGCCGGATCCGTATGACGGCTTGGTCGACGGCCTCGATGATCACCTGGAAGTCCACGACTGCATGGGTTGCCCGCTGTTCATCGACGAGCGCCCGTGGGGTCTGCTCACCCTCGACGCCCTCGACCCGGAGCGCTTCGAACCGATCGAACTGGATGCCCTGCAAGCCTTTGCCAGCCTCGCTGCCGCCACGGTCAATGCCGCCGAGCGCATTGAGCGATTGAACATCCGTGTTGAAGACGAACATCAGCGCGCCGAGGTCTACCGCCAGGCCAGCGGCCAGCAAAATCGCGAGATGATCGGCCAGAGCAAGACCCACAAGCGCCTGGTCGAAGAAATCAACCTGGTGGGCGGCAGCGACCTGACCGTGCTGATCACCGGGGAAACCGGGGTCGGCAAGGAGCTGGTGGCCCAGGCCATCCATGCGGCCTCGCCCCGTGCCGACAAACCGATCATCAGCCTCAACTGCGCCGCACTGCCCGACACCCTGGTGGAAAGCGAGTTGTTCGGTCATGTCCGCGGCGCCTTCACCGGGGCGATGAACGACCGCCGTGGCAAGTTCGAACTGGCCAATGGTGGCACGCTGTTTCTGGATGAAGTCGGCGAGTTATCGCTGACCGTGCAGGCCAAGCTGTTGCGGGTATTGCAGAGCGGTCAGTTGCAGCGACTGGGGTCGGACAAGGAGCATCAGGTGGATGTGCGCCTGATCGCGGCGACCAACCGCGACCTCGCCGAAGAGGTGCGCAGCGGCCGTTATCGCGCCGACTTCTACCATCGCCTCAGTGTTTATCCGTTATTGGTACCGGCCCTGCGTGATCGCGGGCGCGATGTGCTGTTGCTCAGCGGTTACTTCCTGGAGCAGAACCGATCGCGCATGGGCCTCAACAGCCTGCGCCTGAACAGCGACGCCCAGGCCGCACTGTTGGCCTACGACTGGCCCGGCAACGTGCGCGAGCTTGAGCATTTGATCGGCCGCAGCGCCTTGAAGGCCTTGGGCAATTGCAAGGAACGGCCGAAGATTCTCAGCTTGAGCGCAGCCGACCTGGACTTGCCCAATGCCCGCGTTGAAGCCACGACCGAGCAACCTGTCGCGACCGTCACGCACACGGTAACCGGCGATTTGCGCGAGGCCACCGAGCGGTATCAGCGACAAATGATTGGTGCCTGCCTGGAGCGGCACAATAACAACTGGGCCAGCGCGGCCCGTGAGCTAGGCTTGGATCGGGCGAACCTGGGGCGGATGGCCAAAAGGCTCGGCATGAAATAGCGATCTTACGGTAGCGCGTGAAAATCCTGTGGCGAGGGGGCTTGCCCCCGTTGGGTCGCGAAGCGGCCCCAGCTTTGCGCCAATCAAACCGAGTCGCCGGATTTACGACCGCTTCGCGGCCGAACGGGGGCAAGCCCCCTCGCCACAATAGTCCTGTGTTTGACCTGAGAGAGGTATTGCCCCTAAAGCCTGCCTCCGACAAGTCGATAACCCGGCATCGAAGTCATTGGCGATCCCGCGATTGCCTGCCACCTTTTTCCAGAGAAGGTTCCCATGTCCTCCACCAAAGCCCGCGCAGACTCACTTTCGCTTCTGCTGTTTACCTTGCGCAGCGGCAAGCTGATGGCGATCAACCTGCTCAAGGTCAGTGAAATCATTCCCTGCCCGACATTGACCAAGCTGCCGGAGTCACACCCCCACGTCAAAGGCATCGCCACCTTGCGCGGCGCCTCGCTGTCGGTGATCGACCTCAGCCGCGCCATTGGCGAGCGGCCATTGGAAGACCCTAACGGTGGCTGCCTGATCGTCACCGACGTCAGCCGCTCCAAGCAGGGCCTGCACGTGCAGGCCGTGAGCAAGATTGTCCATTGCCTGACCACCGACATCCGCCCGCCGCCCTTCGGCTCCGGTGGTTTGCGCGCCTACATCACCGGCGTGACCTCGGTCGATGGCACCCTGGTGCAAGTGCTGGACATCGAAAAAGTCATCCACGGCATTGCCCCGGCACAAATCGAAATGGCGCCGACCGAGTTGAGCATGGAAGACGCCGAACTGCTCGGCAACGCACGCATCCTGGTGGTCGATGACAGCCAGGTCGCCTTGCAGCAATCGGTGCACACCCTGCGCAACCTCGGCCTGCAATGCCATACCGCCCGCAGCGCCAAGGAAGCCATCGACTGCCTGCTGGACCTGCAAGGCACCGCGCAGCAGATCAACCTGATCGTCTCTGACATCGAAATGTCCGAGATGGATGGCTTCGCGTTTACCCGTACACTGCGCGAAACCCCGGACTTCGCGCATTTATATGTGCTGCTGCACACCTCGCTCGACAGTGCGATGAACGCCGAGAAGGCGCGGCTGGCCGGGGCAAACGCGGTGCTGACAAAATTCTCCTCGCCGGAATTGACCCAGTGCCTGATCACCGCTGCCAAGGCGGTTGCCGAACAAGGTTATTGAGTATTGACCGAAGACTACTGCTGGCTGATGCGGCGCGACCTCAGTGTCGTCGTGCCGTCCCCGGCTTGGCCAGCCGGCCTGCAATTGAGTGAATATCGCCCGGAACTGGGCGCCGCCGTGCACCGGTTGATGGAGCTCGGCTATCTGGATGGCGGTGGCCGCGTCGCCGCACTGCAGATGTGGCAACGACAACTGGAAACCGATCCTGAACATGACCCGGCCCTGTGCCTGATTGCCCTGGATGGCGATGAAGTGGTGGGCGTCTGCCAGTGCTGGACCAGCGCCTACATCAAGAACCTGGTGGTGCATCCGCGCTTTCAGGGCCAGGGCTTGGGCCGGGCGTTGTTGTTGCAGGCGTTCAAGGTGTTCCAGCAGCGGCGTGAAGGCTTCGTGGACCTCAAGGTTCGAGAAGACAATCTGCGGGCGCGGCACTTATATAAAAGTATCGGGATGCACGCCGTTCGCCGGGAGCCGGTTCCGCTCTGACACAGCAAGCCGGCTCATACATAACCTACGCAGCCCTGTAGGAGCTGGCTTGCCAGCGAAGAGGCCGGCCAAGGCGCCATCAACCTTTCAGGCATACTCCCGCCTTGGCCACTCGATACCAAGGAAACCCAAGCCATGAAGACTGCGCGCCTCACCCTCTTCTGCCTCGCCGCTCTCACCCTCCAGGTCCACGCCTCCAGCCCCGATGCCTGGGCCGCCTACGACAAAACCGTGCTCGCCAGTTGCACCAAGGCCAGCGCCCTCAAAGACGCCAAACCGGTCGGTAGCCCCGCGCAGTTCGATGATCGGGTCGGCTACACCGCCTTGTTGCAGCAGGGCCAGTACCCGCAAAAACACATGAAAGGCGCCCAAGGCACCGAGCTGTGCCTCTATAACAAAAAAAGCAAAGCCGCGTACGTCACCGAATGGGATTCGATCCGCCCGGCCGCCCAGGCAAACTGACTGGCGCATAACTTGCTTCGAAAGCGGCCACTGCGGCGGCATTTTGTCGCCGTTTCATGCTTCGGGATGCGATTGACCGCTCAATGAATACGACGTTTTCCTGCGTAGGCTGTGGCAAATGCTGCAACGACCACCATGTGCCCCTGACCCTCGACGAAGCCCGGATGTGGGCGGCCGATGGCGGCCAGGTGATCGTGCTGGTGGAAGCGTTCCTGGAGAACGGCCTGGGCCTGCCGCCGTACCAACGCGAACACGCCGAACGCCGTTCGGCCGCCGTGCGCAGCGGTAATTGCGCGGCGCACGTGGCCATTACCTTCGCCGCCTACAATGTCGGCCCTTGCCGAAACCTTGATGAAGACAAGCTTTGTCGCATCTACGAACGCCGGCCCTTGGTGTGCCGTATCTATCCGATGGAAATCAACCCGCACATTCCCCTGAACACGGCCGCCAAGGAATGCCCGCCGCAGTCATGGGAAACCGGCCCGGCGCTGATCGTCGGCGGGCAATTGGTCGATCAGGAACTGACGCAACTGATTGAGCGCTCGCGCCAGGCCGATCGCGACGAGATCCCGACCAAGGATGCGATTTGCGCGTTGCTGGGCATTCGCACGACAGCGCTGAAGGGCGACGGGTTTACCGCGTACCTGCCGGACATGCCAGAATTCGCCAGGATCATCGACGAACTGAGTGGGCAAACGCTGCCAGCGTGGGGCAGCGAATGGCTGTTTCATGTGTCGGGTGAGGACATTGCCGAGCAATTGCAGGCGGCGGGCGCACAGGTGGCGACGGATGCGCCAGCGAACTATGCGTTTATTTCGTTGCGGACGGCTTGATCCGAATGCTTCGTCGCCAGTAATGGACCCTTCGCGAGCAGGCTCGCTCCTACAAGGGCACCGCGTTCTTTCATGGGAATGCGATCAACTGTAGGAGCGAGCCTGCTCGCGATGACGGTAGGCGAGGCACTACAAAACAGATGCCTCAGCGCTTGCCCATCGACCGCCGAGTCCCCGGCGGCGCCATGCCCGGGGTCTTGGTGTGGCCATTCTTGGCGCCGTTCTTGTACCACGGCTGGTTCGAACCCTTGGCGGCTGCCAGCTCGCCCGGTTTGAACGGGAACTTGAACGCCGGGATCTCGGCTTTGGTTTCGCCGCTGTCTGCCAGCTCTGCCTGTGCGTCGCTCAGGGAGTCGGCGACCGGCGGTTGTTTCGGGGAAGTCATGAAAGCTCCGGGTGGTGCATGAAGTGTCGGGCCCGATGAGCGAGCCGCCTGCCACAGTATAAGTAGGGCGGCAGTATAACTGGATGACGCCGCGCAAGCTGCAAGCTTGCATTGACCGTCTGGCGACTCGCACAAATCCCGCGAAGAATGATAGCGTGCTCATCATTCTTCACCGCCCGACGAGCCCGCCTCCCATGAAAAAGACTGTCCTGGCCTTCAGCCGCGTCACCCCGCCAATGATCGAACGCCTGCAACAAGACTTCGACGTGATCGTACCTAACCCGAAAAACGGCGATATCAACGCCCAATTCAACGAAGCCCTGCCCCATGCCCACGGCTTGATCGGTGTCGGTCGCAAACTGGGCCGCGCCCAACTGGAGAACGCCGCCAAACTGGAAGTGGTCTCCAGCGTCTCGGTGGGCTACGACAACTATGACGTGTCCTACTTCAATGAACGCGGGATCATGCTGACCAACACCCCAGACGTGCTCACCGAAAGCACCGCCGACCTGGCGTTCGCGTTGTTGATGAGCAGCGCCCGACGCGTCGCCGAACTGGATGCCTGGACCAAGGCCGGCCAGTGGCAGGCCAGCGTTGGTGCGCCGTTGTTCGGGTGCGATGTGCATGGCAAGACGCTGGGCATCGTCGGCATGGGCAACATCGGCGCGGCCATCGCCCGTCGCGGGCGCCTGGGTTTCAACATGCCGGTCATCTACAGCGGCAACAGCCGCAAGACTGAACTGGAACAGGCACTCGGCGCGCAGTGGCGCAGCCTTGACCAGTTGTTGGCCGAGGCCGATTTCGTTTGCCTGGTGGTGCCGCTCAGCGAGAAGACCAAACACCTGATCAGCCATCGCGAACTGGCACTGATGAAACCGAGCGCGATCCTGGTGAACATTGCTCGTGGTCCGGTGGTGGATGAGCCCGCGCTGATCGAAGCGCTGCAAAACAACCGCATTCGCGGTGCAGGCCTGGATGTGTACGAAAAAGAACCGCTGGCCGAGTCGCCACTGTTCCAATTGAAAAACGCCGTGACCTTGCCGCACATCGGCTCGGCCACCCATGAAACCCGCGATGCCATGGCCAACCGTGCCCTGGCCAACTTGCGCAGCGCCCTGTTGGGCGAGCGACCGCAGGACCTGGTCAACCCGCAAGTGTGGAAAGGCTGATGAAAAACGGGCAGGCGTCATAGCGCCTGCCCGTTTAATTTATACATTGAAAGTTAATCCAAACCTATTAAGGACCTCACTGAATACACACGCTGCAATTCAGTCAGCCACCCAATAATAAAACTCCGCTATAGACTCTCCTTACTTGCCCTAACTAAACGGGGATAATAACGGAGATCAATCAATTGAACCCAATCACAACCAGTCAAACCATTCGATTCAGCAAAGCCACTCTAATGCTGTTTATCAGTATTTTTGGATTACTGATGCTGTACAGCAACCTCACCGACTACACGACCAACTTTGAATACCTCGGCCACATCCTCAGCATGGACACCACCAGCGACGGCCATAAGTACAGCTACAGGGCCATTACCTCGACCATGCTGCATCACCGTATCTACTGGCTGATCATCACCCTTGAAGTGGTCTTCACCTTGTTCTGCCTGCTCGGCACCTATCACCTTTATAAAAACATCAATGCCCGCGCGGAGACTTTTCACGAAGCAAAAAAACCAGCGCTAATCGGCTTGCTGATCGCGCTTTTTCTCTATTACGTCGGCTTCCAGGTCATTGGTGTGGAATGGTTCAACATGGATAAATCGGAAAGTTGGAATTACAAGGATTGGGCGCGACATATTGTCGACTTTATTTTTCCGCTTTTGATATTCATCGCCATGAAAGTCGAGCGCTGAAAATATCAGAGCTCGACCTTATGTCAGGCTAACTTGCCACTGCTCAGGACGATTGGCGTTTTGGGTTTGCGAAATACCAGGACGTTGCCCAACATCACCATCACTAACCCGATCAGCGCCGGCGTGGTCCACTGATACCCCTCGGCAAACGCCGACACGTTCAGCGCCACCACCGGAAACAGCACCGTGCAATACGCCGCGCGCTCAGGCCCCATGCGCCCGACCAGTGTCAGGTAGGCGGTAAAGCCGATCACCGACCCCGGGATCACCAGGTACAGCAGTGAGCCGATGTAACGTGCGCTCATCTCCATATCGAAGGGGATGCCCTTGACCAGGCACCACACCCAGAGCATTGCCGCACCGTACGCCATACCCCAGGCATTGGTGGTCAGCGGCTTGAGCCCGGCCTTCTGTTGCAGGCTCGACAGCATGTTGCCCGCCGAGAAACACAAGGTGCCGCACAGGGCCAGGCCTAGGCCGAGCAAGCTTTCCGGGCTGGCCGTATGCCCGGCCAGTTCCGGCCAGAACAACAGCCCCAGCCCGAGCAGGCCCAACGCGCCACCCATCAGCACATTGCGAGCGATTTTCTGGCCGAAGAACACCCGCGCATTCAGGGCGTTCCACAGGGTCGCGGTGGAAAATACTACCGCCACCAGACCGCTGGGGATCCACTGGCTCGCTGTGAGGAAACACATGAAGTTGACGCAGAACAGACACAATCCCTGAGCCAGGCAGATCAAGTGCCCGCGACGGTTCATCACTTGCAGGCGTCGGCTGAGCAATAGGATCACGAACAGCACCAGCGCAGCGAGGCCGAAGCGATAGACGATCGATACCGGAATGGCCACCACGCCCAGTTGCCATTTCAAGGCAATCCAGGTGGTGCCCCAGATCAACACGGTCAGCAGGTACAAAGAAAGGTTCATGGCAAAGGCTCCTCGATAGGTGCCCAGTGTCCGGCGTCGCGCCTGGGCGCACTTGCATAAACTTGCGCTTTTGTCCGGCCGCGGGCTGGCAGGCGCACGCCTACGGAGTAGGATGCAAGGCGTTGGATGCCGGTGTCAGAGAACAACGATCATGGCTGCACTCAATACCCTACAAGTTTTTCAAGCCCTCAACCGCTCGCCCAATGCTCGCCTGGAGCACAGCGCCGAACTCGGTGACGGCTTGTCTGCAGCCTTGTGGAGCAATCACCACGACGCCCAGGAATACGAGGCGCCCAGCCACCACACGTTGTCCTGCTACATCGCCGGAGGCACCGGCACCTTCCGCCGCGATCAACCCGGCAACAAGGGCGGCCCGGACAAACTGTGCGTGCTGCCGGCCGATCACCAGTCAGGCTGGGTGATCAACGGCGACATTCGCCTGGCGCACCTGTATTTCAGCCCCGAACAATTTGCCCTCGGCTGCGTCACCCTGCTCGACCGCGAGCCACGGGAAATGCAGCTGCGTGAACAGACCTTCCTTGATGATCCGCAGCAAGCGCTGCGCTTTCGCCAATTGGTCGGCCTGAACTGGAACGAGCCGGGCGAACGACTGCTCACCAGCAGCCTGGCCCACGAACTGCTCAGCCATGCCCTGCTCAGCCAGGTCAATGCGCGGCAGGGCTTGCGCCTCAAGGGTGGCTTGGCCGCGCATCAGCGTCGGCATCTAGTGGAGTTCATCGACAGCCATCTGGACGACGCGATCAGCCTCGGTCAATTGGCGGCGCTGTGTGCATTGTCGGAATACCACTTCGCGCGGATGTTCCGCGAGAGCTTCGGCCTGCCGCCCCACCAGTACCTGTTGGCGCGGCGCCTGAACCGGGCGCGGGAGTTGCTGCGTTCGACGTCGCAGCCGCTGGGCGAGATTGCCCTGGCGTGCGGTTTTTCCAGCGCCAGCCACTTCACCAATCGCTTCCGCCAAGTGTTGGGTGGCACGCCCGGCGACTATCGCCAGGCGTTTTTGCGCTAGGGGTGGGAATTTCGGCGTTCTTTCACGCTGCCATCGCGAGCAGGCCCACTCCCACCTTGGACTGCTTTTTCCTGTGGGAGTGAGCCTGCTCGCGATGAACGATGACGCTGTCTATCGTCAGAACTCCAAAGTGCTGGAAAGCAATACCTGCCGTGCATCACCCATCGACACAGCAAGCTGGCTAACCGCCGACGTGTAGTAGGTGCGATCAAACAGGTTCTTCACATTGAACTGGAACTTGACCTTCTGCCCGTCGAATTGGGTGTCATACGTGGCGAATACATCGGCCACGGTATAACTCGGCAGGTCAAAGTCATTCACGGCGTTACCCGCGCGCTCACCCACATAGCGAGCGCCGCCCCCGACGCGTAACTGATCGCCACCCACGATATTGCCGAAGTCGTAGACCGCTGACAGTGAGCCGCTGTTCCTGGCCACGTTTTGCAGTTGATTGCCTTCGTAGTCCGGGTCTTCGGTCACTTCGGCGTCGGTGTAGGCATAGCTGCCAATCATGCTCCAGCGGTCCGTCAGTTGGCCGCTCAGATCCACTTCCAGACCTCGGGAGCGCACTTCGCCAGCGGCACTGTAAACCGTCACCGGACCTTCGGCGTTCGACACTAAAACGTTGCGTTTCTTAATGTCGAACAGCGCAATGTTGCCGGTCACACGCCCCGGGATATCCAGCTTGGCGCCGACCTCCCAGGATTTGGCTTCTTCAGGTGCAATGCTGCCGTCGAGCACGGTGCTGCTGCCGCTCAATGGCGCGATGGTCGAGTTGGGTTTGAACGATTCGGTGTAGCTGCCGTAGAAAGAAAGTTCGTCGGTGTAGCGGTACACCAGGCCCGCACGCGGCACCCATTTCTGGCCGTTGTTGTCGGTGTTGGCCTTGAAGGGCACACCTTTGCCGGCGTACTGGTCGTATGTCTGGAAACGCCCACCGGTTACCAGAATCCATTGATCGGTGAGGTACATCGAGTCCTGAAGGAAGATCGAGTTGCTGCGCAATTCATCGGTTTGCGCACTGTCGGTCGCGCTGACGGTGCTGCCTGGCACTTCAAGGCCATAGATCGGGTCGACGTAGCTGAAGATCGAGCGGCTTTTCTGGCGGATCATGTCTTCGCGGAAGATCTTGCGGTACTCGTCATCGATGCCAAACACCACGTCGTGTTTCATTCCGGCGAGTTCGGTATTGCCTTCGAGGCTGACGGTGGTGAAGCGGTCGGTGCTGATAGCGTTTTGCGTGCCGTCCATGCTGCGGGTCAACGTGCCTTTATCGGTGTCGATGCCAGTAACGCGCACCTGGCTGGCGTCGTAGGTTTCACGGTTCCAGCTGTAGCCGAAGTGAGCGTTCCAGTTGTCGTTGAGTTCGTGATCGGCCTCGACGTGGTACAGGTCGGAGCGGCCTTCCATATTGTTGAACGGTTCGTCCAGGCGCACATTGCGCGAGATATCCAGCGGGTGCTTGGTGTTCGGATCGATGACCGTGCCACGGTCGAACGGCGTCAGGAACTCGCGATGTTCATAGGAGAACAACAGCGTGGTGCTTTCACCGACCCAGGACAGCGAAGGCGCAACCAGCGACTCGCGGTGGACACCGAAGTTACGCCAATAATCTTCGTCTTCGTAGTCCATCACCATGCGGTAGGCGAAGCTGGACGTTCCGAGGGCGCCGGTGCTGTCGAAGCTGCCACCGCTGCCATTTTTGCCATCGTCGTAAGTCGAACCACGCAGGGTCAGGGCGTTATGCTGTTCCAGTTGCGGCTTCTTGCTGACTAGGTTGATCACACCACCCGGGTCCTGGATGCCGTAAAGCAGCGAGGCCGGCCCCTTGAGCACCTCAACGTGATCGACACTCTCGTTCAGGCTGCGACCCTGCACGAGTGGCATGCCATCACGCATGATCGAGCCATTACGGTTGTCGCCAAAACCGCGGACCATCACAGAATCCTGGGTGCTTGCCAGTGTGTTGCCCTGAGTAATGCCACTGACGTTGGCCAACGCTTCATCGAGATTGCGCGGTACCTGATCGCGGATAACCTGGGCCGAGACGACGTTGACGGTCTGCGGGACTTCCTGAAGCAAAGCCTTGGAGCGCATGACCGAACTGGAAGGCGGCGGTTGATAGCTCAGGGAGTCATCCATTACCGACGAAATGGTGGTCGCACCCAGGTTCAATGCACCTTCGGTCGGCCGCGGTTCCAGGGCAATGGTATGGCCGTTGGTGCGGCGCAAGGTCAGTCCAGAACCGGTGAGCAAACGCTGCAAAGCCTGCTCGGCGCTCATCTGGCCATTGACTGCCGGGGCATTGAGGCCATACGGGGCTTCATCGGTGTAGACGACACTGATGCCGGTCACCCGGCTGAAATCACTCAGGGCCTGCGGTAGCGGTTTGGCGGCCAAGGAAAAACTGAACTGCTCACGTGGCTGGCTGGTGCCGGCTTCAGCAGCCAGCGCCACGCTCAACGGCAGCAAGGCGAATGCCGAAAAGCTCAACGCTGACATGCCCAACCATTGTTTGACCGAACCCGATTTTGCCCTGGACTTCATTGCTCATGACCTGTGTAGAACCGCAACGGATGCGAATGAATCGCAGTTTCAGTCACTACACGAATGGCGCTCGGGATTACCTCACAACAATCTGGAAAATATTTTTATTCAGGGTGATGGGGTGTTTGAACGGGCCCCATCGCTGGCAAGCCAGCTCCTACAATTTGCAATGCATTCCCCTGTAGGAGCTGGCTTGCCAGCGAAGAGGCCGCCCGCCTCAACGCAAAATAATCAGATGCCCCAACACCTGATGCTGCTCAAACCCCAACACACCCTGCAACGAACTCAACACCGCCTGTGGGTTCCGGCTCGGAAAGCTGCCACTGACCCGGCGCGTCGCCAGTTCATCGTTGAGCAGCACGATCCGTCCCGGGTAATAGCGACTGAGGTCATTTACGACGTCGGCCAGCGTCGCCTTGTAGTAATTGAGCCAACCCTGGCGCCAAGCCAGTTGCGCCTCGCTGTCCACTGCGTAGAGTTTTTCTGCCGAGCCTTCGCCGTAGGCCACTTGCTGGCCGGCTGTGAGGATCTGTTGTTCGGCGTCCTGCTGCGCCGTGACGCCGACTCGCCCAGACAGCACCGTGACCTGCACACCGCGAGGCTGCAGGCGAACCTCGAACTGTGTGCCCAAGACCCGCGCCTGGCCTTTTTGCGCGTCGACCACAAACGGTTCCCCCGTGTGCGTCACGCTGAAAAACCCGGCACCGCGGCGCAGTTGCACATGCCGCTCCCCGCGACTGAAATCCACGGTGATGGCGCTGTCGGCATCCAGTGTTACCTGCGATTGATCGGCCAGGGTCACGGTACGGATCTCCCCCGGCGCCGAGACGTAATCGGCACCCAGGTCGTCGATCCAGCGCATCGGCTGCCAGCCTGTGCCGAGGCTCACCATCAACAACAGGCAGGCTGCCATGGCCAAGCCACCCGACCAGCGTCCGAACCTGCTGCGCCGTGAACCTTTCATCGCATTCAAATAGTCCTGCAAGGCAAAGGCGTCTTCATCGGCGAGCGTGCGTGCCGGTCCTTCGCTCAGTTCCCAAAGCACTTGGGCCTGGGCGTATGCCTCGGCATGGGCGGCGTCGGCCTGCAGCCATTGGCTGAAGATCGCCTGGTCGCCGTTGCTGGGCTGGTCATGCAACAAACTCAGCCAGGCCAGCGCGGCCTGTTCCTGAGCGGGCGTCGCAATGACGCGTTCGACGTGATTCACGGTGCTTTCCCTGGCGATCGTGTGTCGGGCTGCCGAAGGCTGGCCTTGCAGGCTTCGAGGGCGCGCATCATATGTTTTTCCACGGCACTTTGGGACAGGCCCATGACCTTGGCGATCTCGGCGTATTTACGGCCATGGATGCGATTGAGCAAAAAAATCTGCCGCGTGCGTTCCGGTAACGCGCGCAACGCCGCTTCGACGTGACGCAAATCGTTGCCCGCCTCCAGCGCCGCTTGCGGTCCGCTGCCATGGCTGTCCGCAGGCTCGACCATCAAGCCTTCGCTGGCCCGCACGCGCGTGCCTTCACTGCGCAAATGATCGATGGCGATGTTGCCGGCGCAGCGCAGCAAGTAGGTGCTGAGTTCCTCGACCTGTACCAGCGGCCGCCGCCAGAAACGCAGAAACAAGTCTTGTATCAGGTCCGCCGCCGTCGCCTGACAACCGACGCGTCGACTCACCAGTGCTTCCATTTGAGAGCGCTGGGAAAGGAAAACCTGAAGAAAGTGCGCGCGGTCGCCGCGCAGTTCAGCGCGTTCGATCGGGTGGGGTTCCGGAGGAAGTGTTCGGGACTTGGCGTTCATGTTTCGACCTGGAAACCGGCTGAAGCCACATCAGCGTCAGGACCGGCATGCGCGCAATACTAATGATAAATATTCTCATACGCAAAAATGATCGAACGCACAGGCAGATTTCGTTCAGCAGAAACCAAAACGGGCCTGCAATGCAGGCCCGTTTTCGTGGGAAGGTAAAAAGTGAATCAGGTGTTAGCCGTTACGCGCTGCCTGTTCGTTTTCCAGAAACTCTTCTTCCAGCAGCTGGTCGGCATGGGCGCCAGTCTCGATGGGCACCACATTGGCTCGTTTGCCGCGTAATTTGCCGAACATATGCTCCAGCGCATGTTCAAGTTTGGTCGCCGCTCCGTCGATCGCCTGCTCCATGGTGGAGGCTTTATGGGTGACGGAAATCGGTTGATGGCCTTTTGGCCGCGCCTCCAGTTGGCAGCGCATATCGTGGGGACCGGGCTTGTCGCCGTTCTCGTCCCGCAGGTGAACCTCGACTCGGGTCAGGTCCTCTTCGTAGCGTTCGAGCGTGCTCTCAATGGTCGTACGTACCCACTCCTCCAGTCGTTTACTGCCTTGAATATGGTTATCGCTATTGACTTGGATTTGCATAGTTCATCCCTTATTTCAGCTAGCTCGCGAGAGGCCGGTCAGTGAGCCCTTGGGCGTCGTCACCGTGACCTCTTACTTACACAATCGGTCTGTACGCTGAACAATTCAACCCCTGAAAAAAGATAAATATTCATACGCAAAAAAAGTCGGACAACGAGCAAAAGCGCTGTTAAGGTCGGGAGTTGGGTCGCCCTGCTTCCCTGTCCGAATTCCTTACATCTGCCGCTCTCCCAAGGGGTGCAGATCGCGAAAAACCCCCGCCTCTTCCACCAGCCAGTCATGCACCGCCCGCACGCCCGGATGGCTCAGCGCACCCGGCGCATAAAGCAGCATGTAGCGCTTGTGGTTGGGTACCGCCAGGCCGAATGGCACGATCAGCGCCCCACGTTCCAGTTCGTCGTTGAGCAATGTTCGCCGGGCAATCGCCACGCCCATCCCGGCAATGGCCGCTTCGATGGTCAGGTGATTGCGATTGAAGGTATGCCCGCGTCGCACATCCGCACCTTCGAAGCCGATGGCGTGGAGGTAGAACTCCCATTCGGCATATTCATAACTGCCGCGCCAGGCGGTGATGTCATGCAACAAGGGAAAGTGCACCAGGTCTGCCGGACCATGCAGCGGCGGACGCCCGCGCAGCAAGCTCGGCGCGCACACAGGGAAAATCTGTTCGTCGAGCAAGGCTGTGGATAACAGGCCCGGATAGCTACCGTCGTTGAGGTCGATCGCCAGGTCGAAGTCACCTTCATGCAACGGCACGCTGCTGTCCTCGGCCACCAGCCGCAATTGGATGTCCGGAAAACGCTGCTGCAAACGCGGCAGGCGCGGGGTCAGCCATTTACTCAGGAAGGACGGAATCGACCGCACCCGCAGAATCCCGCTGATCATGCCAGCGTCCAGCCGCCGCAATTCCGCGTCGATGCTACCAAAGGCCTCGTTGACGGTCACCGCCAGGCGCTGGCCCTCGGCGCTCAGTTCCACACCGCGGGCGCGACGGTGAAACAAGCGAAACCCCAGGCGTTCTTCCAACTGGCGAATCTGCTGGCTGACTGCCCCCGGCGTGATGTGCAGTTCTTCGGCGCAACGGGTGAACGACAGGTGCCGGGCGGCACAGGCAAACACGTTCAGCCAGACGTAGGTCTGGGCGTGCAATTGACGACTCATCGTTTAGTCCTGCTAAAGGATGTCTTAGGAATTTTCGTTGGTCACGTAGGACCTTGCCGGGCAGTATCGCTGACATTGCGCTAGTCCTACAAAAATGGCGGCAATTTCCTCTTCCATTAGGTGTATAGGCTTTAGCATGGCTATCAGTGTTTTCGATCTCTTCAAAGTCGGCATCGGCCCGTCCAGCTCACATACCGTCGGTCCGATGCGTGCCGCCGCGACCTTCGCACAAGCGCTGTCCGATCGAGGTTTTCTGGCCAATGTGCGGCGTGTGCAAGTGCGCCTATACGGCTCGCTTTCCGCGACCGGTGTGGGTCATGCAACGGATCGAGCCTGCGTCATGGGCCTGATGGGCGAATGGCCGGACAGCATTGATCCGGACACCATCGACAGCCGCCTTCAGACCCTGCACGAAACGGGCAAGTTGTGTCTGGCAGGTGCAACGCAAATTGCCTTCGACTGGCAACGCGATCTGCTGCTACTCGACGAGAGCCTGCCCTACCACCCTAACGCCATGTCCCTTACCGCCTTTGGCGATACCGGCGAACTGTTCGAGCAAACCTATTACTCGGTGGGGGGCGGTTTCATCATCGAAGCGGCCGAAGCCGAGTCCGGGATCGCACTCACTGGCGACGTAGTGCTGCCTTACGATTTCTCCAGCGCCGCCGAATTGCTCAAGCTGTGTAACGAGCATGGGCTGCGAGTGAGCGAACTCATGATGGCCAACGAACGAGCCTGGCGCAGCGATGCCGAAATTCGCCAGGGCCTGCTGCATATCTGGTCGGTGATGCGCGAATGCGTCGAACAGGGTTTACGCCACGAAGGCATCCTGCCCGGTGGTCTGAATGTTCCACGTCGAGCGGCGAACCTGCATCGCAGCCTGCAGGAAATCGGCAAGCCGAATGTCATCACCTCCACATTATCGGCCATGGAGTGGGTCAATCTCTACGCCCTCGCGGTGAACGAGGAAAACGCCGCCGGCGGGCGCATGGTCACCGCGCCGACCAACGGCGCGGCGGGGATCATTCCCGCGGTGCTGCACTACTACATGAAATTCAATGCCGATGCGTCTGACGACGACGTAGTCGCGTTCTTCCTGGGCGCCGCCGCCGTCGGCATCCTGTGCAAGAAAAACGCTTCGATTTCCGGCGCCGAAGTCGGCTGCCAGGGTGAGGTCGGCTCCGCGTGTGCCATGGCCGCCGCCGGCTTGGCTGAAGTGCTGGGCGCAACGCCTGAGCAGTTGGAAAACGCCGCCGAAATCGGCCTGGAACACAACCTCGGCCTTACCTGCGACCCGGTGGGCGGACTGGTGCAGGTGCCGTGCATCGAGCGCAACGCCATCGCCGCGGTGAAAGCCATCAACGCCACGCAAATGGCCCTGCGCGGCAACGGCCAACACTTCATTTCCCTGGACCGGGTGATCCGCACCATGCGCGACACCGGCGCCGACATGCACGACAAATACAAGGAAACATCACGGGGCGGACTGGCAGTGAACTGGGTGGAATGCTGACCGTTTTGGTTGCACGCCCACCGCTATTGCCCCGAAACGTGCAGAAATCGCGGCCCTCCGTAGGAGCAAGCTTGCTCGCGAAAAACCCAAAGGCACCGTGGGTGTCAGGGTTTACACGTTATCGTTGACGACCATCGCGAGCAAGCTTGCTCCTACAGAGCGTGATTTTTGTCCGACAATTTTGTCGGCATGAGCCTTGCTACATCCTGTGTTGGAACAAGCTGACGAGATGGCCGATGGTCCGGCATGGCGAACCAACCTGATCACGGCCGGTCAACAACTGCACGTTCAATCAGGCGGTGACGCATCATGGACAACCCTTTCCAGCTCATTACCGATGCCTTTGCAGCGGATTACCAGATCAACCTGAGCATTCAGGGCCTGGACGGCAGCATCATGCTGACCCTCTCCAACAGCGGCCGCGTAGTGGCCAAGCGCATGATCAGCGCCGAACAACGCAACGATCTGCAGCGCCTCAAACGGCTGGTACAAAGCATTCAATTCGGCATTGCCATCGAACAGGGCCACAGCGCCGTGGCCATCCTCGAATCCATGACCAGCGGCAGCGGCCGGCCCTTGCCGCCATCCTCCGTCAAAGGGCAGCCGCGCCCCACGCTCGCGCTCTAGATTTCGCCCTTCTCGACCTCTGGATGTTCACTGGAGCCCGCACCGATCTTGCGTTGCGGGTTTTCGATCTTCACCGAGGGGAATTGCGACGACGCGTAACGCACCACCAAAATCGCAAACGCCAACAGCAGGATCCCGCCGCACAGGTAGATGATTCCCAGGTCGGGCGGGTTGTGGTGCGACACGTTGGAAATCAGCAGCCGCGTCAGCGCGGTGATCGCCACGTAGATCAGGAACCGCACCGGCATGTGATTGGTCTTGAAATAAATCCCGACCATCGCCCCCAGCTCCAAGTAGATGAACAGCAGCAGGATGTCATCGATCTTGATGTGCCCCTCCTCGATCATCCCGAGAAACTCCATCACCGCCGCCCAGGCGGTCACCGCACCAATGGCGAACAACGCCATGTAGTGAAAGGTCTCGACGAACAGATTGCCCAGCGACTCGGCCAGCTCATGCACGTTCTGCCGCAGTTTTTCGGCCCAGTTGATTTTCACGATGCTGCTTCCTTAGGTCGGCTCGACCGGATGATGCGGGTTGGACGTGACGGTTTTTCTGCATGCAGAAAAAAGGCCAGTGACTGTTGAGTGAGATGAAAGTGGTCTGCTGCTGGACACTTTTGTGGCGAATTGCCTGGCCACTTCGCGGGCAAGCCTGCTCCTACAGGGGACCGTGCAAATCCGCCTGCGCGGTCTACATTAAAAAGCCACTACCCAAAAGATCGGGTTTCGCTTATCCTTTTCGCTGTATATAGATACAGTAGTCGAAATCGACAACCAATGTGAAGGCATGTGAGGTGGTGAATGGCCGTCGAAGTGGTATACCGCAGCAGCCGAGATCTGGAGCGCTTGTTCATGGATAAAGCCGAAGCTGACCGTCATGACAAAATGCTCGAGCTGGCCGAATTGCTGGCTGACGTGTTGCAAAAAGCCGTTCCGTCGCTGACCGAGCAGCAAGTGGAAGAAGCCGGGATCTACATGGCGAAGAATCGCGATGTGTTCGCCAAGGCATTCAAGAGCCAACCGGACGCCCTGAACGAACTGCTCAGCGCATCGGTCGCCGTGGCAGAACCGGTCGACGAAGTCGACGTGGTTGAAGCCGCCGAGCTCGTAGCACCGGCCAAGCCTGCCAAGGCGCCCAAAGCCGCGAAGTAAGCAAAGCCCAACAATTGAATAGGCCCTGAGTCAAATGGCTCAGGGCCTTTTTCATGCGTAAACCCATCCGTTTCACCGGTACAGCACTTTCTCCGCCAACTCATCCGCTACCCGTGCAGGGGAGCGTTTTTCCGCCTGGGCGTGGGCGAATACTTCGGTCAGACGTGAGCTGATTTTCGACAGGTGAGCGGTGATGGTCGGCAATTCCTCGCCTCGGTGCTTGAGCGACACGTAGATCAGCCCGCCGGCGTTGATCACGTAGTCCGGCGCGTACAGGATGCCACGGCGCTCCAGTTGGTCAGCGACATCCAGGTGCGTCAGCTGATTGTTCGCCGAACCGGCCACCGCCGAACAGCGCAACTGCGTCACGGTATTGCTATTGAGCATACCGCCCAAGCCGCAGGGCGCGAGGATGTCGCACGGCGTGCTGAGCAGCGCGTCGTTGGCTATCGGGTGCGCGCCGAGTTGCTCCATGGCCAGTTGCACCTTGCCGTGATCGATGTCGCTGACCAGCAGTTCGGCACCGGCCGCGTGCAGCTGTTCGGCCAGTGCATAGCCGACATTGCCCAGACCCTGGATCGCCACGCGCAGGCCTTCGAGGTTGTCGCTGCCGAGCCGGGCCATGGCGGTGCTACGGATGCCGGTGAACACGCCCATCGCCGCGTGCGGCGCGGGGTCGCCCGCCGAGGTGGTGCTGGTGACATGCTGGGTTTGCTGGGCGATGCAGTCCATGTCCGCGACTGACGTGCCGCTGTCGATGGCCGTGATGTAACGGCCTTCGAGCTGATCGATGCAGCGCCCGAAGGCTTCGAACAATGCCGCGCGGTTTTCCACATGGGCCGGGCGCACGATGACCGCCACGCCGCCGCCCTGGGCCAGACCGGCCAACGCCGCCTTGTAGCTCATGCCCTGGGCCAGGCGCACCGCATCCTCGACCGCCGATTCGTCGTTGGGGTAGGCAAGGTAACGACAGCCCCCCAGGGCAGGCCCCAGTCGGCTGTTATGAATGGCAATGACCGCCTTCAACCCGGTGACCGGGTCAACGCTCAGATGCAGCGATTCAAGGCGAGTGCTTTGCATGAGAGCGAACATCGTAAGGCTCCCGAATCACTTCTTGTAGTCGCCAGTATAGGCTTGCGCTCAAAAATTGCAGAAGCGCAGCGGAATAAGCACGGCCCCGATGCAGGCTTTCGGAAATAACCTGTTTCGCCCGACGGTGGCACTGGACGAATGCCGGCGAGGGGGCTAAAACGAGGCATTGCCCGGAGATTTCGATGACCCCGCGCCAATCGTTTTTCGCCTGCCTGCAACGTTCACCGCCCGAATTGTTCGAGGCGGCGCTATGGATTGCCGCCGAACACGACAGCGAGGTGAAGCCGGTAGCCCTGCTGGCTGAGTTTCGAGCGTTGCAACAACGGGTCAGCGGCGGCTTGCCTATGTTGCCGGTCAGCGAATTGGCCCAGCCGCTGCTGCGGCGCATGAATGACCTGGGTTTTGCACAGGATGATTTCACGCCGTTACGCCCACAAGCGGCGTTGCTCAACAGGGTGATGGAGCGCCGACGCGGGCAACCCTTGGCACTGGGGTTGATAGCGCTGGAACTGGCCAGGGGGCTAGAGATTCCGCTGGTCGGGGTCAACTTTCCCGGGCATTTCCTGCTACGGGTGCCGGGCGCCGATCATTTGCTCGACCCCTGCGGTGGCCGTCGCCTGTACCCGAACGATTGCCGGGAATTGCTGCATCGCCAATACGGCCCGAACATGAAGCTCAGCGCCGAGCACCTGGCGACCGCCCAACCGGTTCAGATGCTGCAACGGCTATCGCGCAACCTGCGCCAGTTGCACTTGTCCCACGACGACTTCATCAATGCCTTGGTCGATGCCGGGCGCGTACTCGAACTGGGCGATGCAAACGCCGCCGACTACCTGGCCCGGGCCAGTCTGTACCAACGGCTGGAGTGCCCGAACGCCGAGCGCTTCGACCTCGAACACGCCCTGCTGCTCAGTGATGACCCGATCCAGCGGATTCGCCTGACCGAACGACTGGGGCATCTGCCGCCGAACGCCATCGTCCATTGATCACAAACCTTTGTAGGAGCAAGCTTGCTCGCGAAAGCGGTGTGTCAGCTCAATTTTTGTTGGCTGACATGGCCTTTTCGCGGGCAAGCCCGCTCCTACAGGGACAGATGACGCGTCAAGGGGTATCGGGCTGATTCGTCGGATGCGCCTTGATGAATGCCGGATGCGCCAACGCCAGCGCGGCCACGCGGCGAATTCGCGGACAAGCCTCGAGGGAAATGTTGAAGCGCTCGGCCGCATACAGCTGTGGGATCAGGTAGACATCCGCCAACCCCGGTTCGGGGCCGAAGCAGTAACCGTCATCGCCGATCAACTGCTCGACCGCAGCCAACCCCTGGCCGATCCAGTGGCCGATCCACTCCACCACCTGCGGTTCGTCATGACCCAACTGCCGCAGCCGATTGAGCACACTGACGTTGTGCAGCGGGTGCACATCGCAACCGATCAGCGCCGCCACGCCGCGCTCGTGAGCGCGAGCAGCGAGGTCTTTGGATAACAAGGGCACCTGTGGATAACGTTCCTCCAGGTATTCGATGATCGCCGGAGACTGGATCAGTAATTCACCCTCGTCGGTGCGCAGGGCCGGCACACGGCCCTGCGGGTTGATGCCCAGGTACGGCGGCTGTCGATGCTCGCCGCCCTGTGCTGCGATCAGGTTGACCGGCAGGGCTTGATAATCCATGCCCTTGAGCGCCAATGCGATCCGCACCCGGTACGACGATGTCGAACGGTAGTAGGTATAGAGTTCCATGCCCCGCTCCTGTTAGCGCGCCGGCAGCACTTTGCCGCGGCACTCGCCGAAACCGATGGACGCGAAACCCTCACGGCGGCAACGACCGCGCAGGATGATTTCGTCGCCGTCCTCGAGGAATTTACGCACCTCACCCGAGGCCAGTTCGATCGGCTTTTTCCCGCCGTCGGTCATTTCCAGCAGGCTGCCGAACTGACCGTTCTGCGGCCCCGACAAGGTGCCCGAACCGAACAGGTCGCCGGCCTGCAATTGGCAACCATTGACGCTGTGGTGAGCAACCATTTGCGCCACGGTCCAGTACATGTGTTGCGTGTTGCTCAAGGTCAGGCGATGCGCCGGCAGGTTCTGTTCGCGCATGGCTTCGGTGAGCAGCAGCACTTCCAGTTCGATGTCGAATGCGCCAGCGGCCTGGTCGCGCTTGTCGAGCAGGTACGGCAGCGGTTGTGGATCGCCCTGCGGACGCTCAGGCTGGGCGCGACGGAATGGCTCCAGCGCTTCGGCGGTGACCACCCACGGGGAGACGCTGGTGATAAAGCTTTTCGACAGGAAAGGCCCGAGCGGCTGGTACTCCCAGGCCTGGATGTCGCGGGCCGACCAGTCGTTGAGCAGGCAAAAACCGGCGATGTGATCGGCGGCGTCGCCAATGGCAATCGAGTCGCCCATGTCGTTGCCCTGGCCGATCCAGATGCCCAGTTCCAGTTCGTAGTCCAGGCGTGCGCACGGACCAAAGGTCGGCTCGGTCTGGCCGGCTGGCAAGGTCTGGCCTTTCGGACGACGGACGTCGGTGCCGGACGGGCGAACGGTCGACGCACGGCCGTGGTAACCGATTGGCACGTACTTGTAGTTCGGCAGTAACGGGTTGTCGGGGCGGAACAGTTTGCCAACGTTTTGCGCGTGCTCGATGCCGACGTAGAAGTCGGTGTAGTCGTTGATTTTCGCCGGCAGCTGCATCTGACAGTCCGCCGCCAGCGGCAGCAGTTTCGCGCCCTGGGCTTCGATCTTGCCGTGCAGGGTGCTGCCTTCGGCGAACAGTTCCAGCAAGCGCTCACGCAGCGCCACACGAGCCTCGCGGCCCAGTTCAAAGAACGCATTCAACTGGCCGCCACGGGTCGCTTCGACCGCAGTTTTCGCGGCGCCGTCGAACAACCCCGCATCCAGGGCCGCTTGCAGATCAAAGATATGTTCGCCGATGGCCACGCCGCTGCGCGGTGCAGAGCCGTTGATGCTGAACACACCCAGCGGCAGGTTTTGCAGGGGGAAATCCGCGTGATCATTGGCGGATGCAACCCAGCTGCGAGTGAGGGAAGTCTGCGTCATGGGTTATCTCCGGGTCGGGTCGAAAGTGGCGGGCAATGTGGCCCAGCAGGCATCGTAGGTGTTTTGCAGTTGTGGGCAATCGAGGGCGAAACGGCTTGGGCGCAGCACCTGGCTGGTCTCGAACATGAAGGCCATGGTGTTGTCGATTTTTGCCGGCGCCAGCTCGGCGTTGATCGCCTTGGTGCAGGTTTCGCCGTCCGGGCCGTGGGCGCTCATGCAGCTGTGCAGGGAAGCACCGCCGGGCACGAAACCTTCAGCCTTGGCATCGTAGGCGCCCTGGATCAGGCCCATGTATTCGTTCATCAGGTTGCGATGGAACCACGGCGGACGGAAGGTCTTCTCGGCCACCATCCAGCGCGGCGGGAAGATCACGAAGTCGAGGTTGGCCAGGCCATGGACGCTGGTCGGCGAGGTCAACACGGTGAAGATCGACGGATCGGGGTGATCGAAGCTGACCGTGCCGATGGTGTTGAACCGGCGCAAGTCATACTTGTACGGCACGTTATTGCCGTGCCAGGCGACCACGTTGAGCGGCGAGTGATCGAGCTCGCAAGCCCACAATTGGCCGAGGAACTTCTGCACCAGCGTGGTGGGTTGTTGCAGGTTTTCGTAGGCCGCCACCGGGGTCAGGAAGTCCCGCGCGTTGGCCAGGCCATTGCTGCCAATCGGTCCCAGGTCCGGCAGGCGCAGCGGCGCGCCGTGGTTTTCCGCGAGGTACCCACGAGCTTGCGGGTCGAGCAATTCGATGCGCAATTTCAGGCCGCGCGGCAGCACGGCAATTTCCAGCGGCGCAAGCTCCAGCACGCCCAACTCGGTAACGATGCGCAGGCGCCCCAGTTCCGGCACCAACAACCATTCACCGTCGGCATTGAAGAACACCCGCTCCATTGAGCGGTTGGCGCGGTAGGTGTAGATGCTGACCCCGGCCGGTTTTTCGGCGCCCGAGTTGGCCGCCATGCTCACCAGTCCGTCGATGAAATCGGTCGGCTCAGTGGGGATCTCCAGCGGGTTCCATCGCAGGCGATTGGGGGTCACCTCACCCAGTGAACCGCCGGCCAGTTGCCGATCGAGTTTGACGAACGCTGGATGATTGGCGGACGGCTGGATCCGGTACATCCAGGTCCGCCGAGCCTCGCTACGCGGCATGGTGAACGCCGTGCCGGAGAACAATTCGGTGTAGAGGCCATATGGGGCTTTTTGCGGAGAGTTCTGGCCCACGGGCAGTGCGCCGGGCAAGGCTTCGCTGTTGAATTCGTTGCCGAAGCCGGACAGGTAGGCCAGCGTTGGCATCGTTGAATCGGGGTTCATGGAGCCTCCTGAACAGGGAGTCGGCAGTGGCCGCTCGCTCTGTTGCAGAGGTCGAGGCACGCCAGGGTTGTTTTTATCGTAATTTGATTACGCATAACGTAATTTGATTGGTATTGACCGTCAAGCTATAAAGACGCCCATTCGTCCCGGGATAACAGCACCACCATGGAAAAGAACAGCGACAGCAACGGCAAACAGAAAGTCCGCTCGGCCGAGGTCGGTACCGACATCCTCAAGGCGTTGGCCGAGTTGTCGCCTTCCACGTCTCTGTCGCGATTGGCCGAACACGTGCAGATGCCGGCGAGCAAGGTCCATCGCTATCTGCAGGCGCTGATTGCCAGCGGCTTCGCCGAACAGAACCCCGCCACCAACCATTACGGCCTGGGCCGCGAAGCGTTGCGCGTCGGTTTGTCGGCTCTCAACAGTATGGACGTGCTGAAAGTCGCCGCCCTGCCGCTGGCCGAGTTGCGCGACGACTTGAACGAAACCTGCTTCCTGGCGGTGTGGGGCAATCAGGGCGCGACCGTGGTGCATATCGAACCGGCGGTGCGCGCGGTGACGGTGGTGACACAACTGGGCTCGGTGTTGCCATTGCTCAGCTCATCGACAGGGCTGGTTTTCGGCGCCTATTTGCCCCCGCGTGAAACCTTGGACTTGCGAGAGCAAGAGTTGCAAAACAGCACCGCTCACGCCCTGGCCAACGATGAGGCGTATGCAACGTTGTGCAAACAGATCCGCGAACGGGGCCTGCACCATGTGCATGGGTTGTTGATGCCCGGCGTGGATGCGCTGTCCGCCCCGGTATTCAACGCGATGGGTAATGTCGCGGCGGTGCTGACCATCGTGGGGCCGACCTCGTTGTTCCATGCCGATGAAAACGGCCCGGCCGCTACGCGACTGTTGGCGGCGACGCGGGCCGTTAGCTGGCGCATGGGGTATGAACCGACTGTAGCCTTGTGAATGCCAAGTTGTGAACTAACCGGCTACGTACGGCATGCGTATTTAATACGCAATCCAACAAGACAAATATCTGTAGCAGGCATATATCCGAGCAGGCCGATTGATTGAGTCATGCCTGAAAAATCACTCAAGATCAATATAACTACGCAGCACTTCCGGCTCACGCCAAATTTTTCTAGCGCCGAAACGACTCAACGACAACGCGACCCACATTATTGACATCAATCAGATCAATAACGACAAGTTGATAAGCACGATCCATCGTCCAGCGTTTTGAATAAACACCCGCAAACGCCTCTTCAAAATGCGGCACCTCGTTTATTTGCACTTTCTCCATGATCGCCCAGCTCAGACTTTCCGAGTAATCAATCACCTGCTTTCCCTGATCATTGACTACCCACGACGTGAGGTATGTGTCGTCCACGTCGATTGTAAAACCCATATTCCTGTAGACCTCGGCTAGCCTCTTGCTAACTTCCTTCAATAAATCATTTGTCATGACCGGCATCCTTTTCAATAAGTTAAGACTTGGCCCGTTTTATCAAAGACAACACACCGGACCGAAGAAAACTTATAAACACCCTTGCACTCCAAGTACACTCTAAACCTGTATGCATTCGTAAATCAGACATATCGTTACTCGATAAAAAACTAAGTAATCAAGCGAATCTGCTTGGCCTTGGCCACGGCCTGCGTTCGGCGTTCAACGCCTAACTTCCCATGGATCCGCCGTGCATGGGTTTTTACAGTGTGCAGCGAGATAAACAACAAATCGGCGATCTGTTGGTTGGAGTGGCCTTGGGCCACGAGCGTCAACACTTCTATCTCACGTTGGCTCAGGCAGTTCTCAGCACCGGACGTCGCCTGCGGAGCATGATCCGATCCGCCTTCCCCCATGGCCCCCAGCAATCGTGGCTGGCGCATACGTACCTCGTGCAGGATCTGTTGCAGGTTGCAGCGCTCGACCATCGCCAACCCCGTTAGCAGTGACTGTCTGGAAAGAGACGAGTCGCCCATCAGCCAGGCGACCTCGGCGAGCACCAGATGCAACTGTGCTTGCAAGCCGGACATCCCCTGCTGCGAGGCCCACTGCAATTGGCTTTCGAGCCGCTCCAGCGGAGATTTCGCCCGGCCCAGTTGCACCTCGGCCAGTACCAGCAAACAGTCCAGGCCCGGGATCAATTCCAGTGTTGCCGGCGGCGCCTGCCTTGCATGTGGCCCGTGGTAGTGGCGCAGAACGCGGTGCAACGCGTCATGGGCCAACTTCGTACGCCCTTGTTGCAGCCAGAAGCGACAGCTGTAGTGCAGTAAAACGCCGCGATACACGGTGTCCGGAATCCGCCGCTGCTGCATCAATCGCTCGGCGTCGCGCAACTGGACGAAGGCCTGGGCGTAATCCGAACGATTAGCCGCCAACTGCGCCAGACCGAGAAAGCCATACAACGCCCGCTTATCGTGGCTGCGCAGGCACAGGCGCAAACCGTCCTCAAAGCGTACTTGCGCCTCGGCGTCACGACCCTGACTCAGGCTTGCCCGCCCAAGCTGCAAGGCGATGCGTCCCAATAGGGGTTCCGGAAGCGGTTGCAGCCCGGCCAGTTGTTCGTACATGCCGGCGAGCAGCTTTTCAGCCCTGCCCGCAGCACCTCGCTGCTCAAGCAATTGCCCATGATCGAGCTCCATCAGGCCCTCTAACACCAGCGAGCCCTGCGCCCTGGCCAGGCACAGCGCCTCTCGGTTGAGCGTCTGTGCAACATCAAGTTCACCCCGCAACAACGCCTGCTGGGCCAACCCTGACAAGCACATCAAGCGAGCGGTCCAGAGGTCGGGACCGAGCTCGCCCAAGGCATCGATAAAGTGCTGACGGGCGCTGTCCATGCGCCCCTGCAAATGCAATAGCCATCCCTGCTGCGCCTGCCAGCGTGCGATCAGTTGCCGTTGCTGGTGCGCCGTGGGCTGGGGCATGAAGCGCGACATTTGCCCGATGCATTGAGCCGCATCGTCGAAGCGCCCTGCAAACAGCAAGGCGGCGCAGATCAGACCCACCAATTGTGGCGAGCTGAACATCAGTTCCTCGTCGTGCTCCTCGTGCAGGCGCAGTAAAAGCACCACCGTTTGCTCTTCGAACAAATGCTCAAAGCTGAAGTGCTGCAACAGGCTGAACGCGGCTTCGAACTCTTTAGCCAGCAATGCCTGTTCGAAAGCCGCCTTCCAATCCATTTCGACGGTAAACCACTGGCACGCGTGACGGTGCCAGGAACGCCCCGTCGGCCACGGCTCTTCGCGCATAAGTTGCGAGAGGGGAATTGCCACCTGCAGCCATTGCGTCGAACCCTGCCAAGGCTCAATGAAACAGCCTAGCGCCTGTAACGCCTTCAGACGTTCGCTGCCTTCCCCGGCACCGAACAGATGGTCACACAATCGGTCGTTAAAGCGAGGCAGTTGCGCCAGCACCCGCCAGGCTTCGGCAAGCTCCGGAGGCAGGCCGGCAAACAATTCGTGCTCGAGGTAATCGCGCAGGGTATCCGCTCGCCCGAGCACAGGGTCGTTGCGTGCCCAATCACATTTTTCCAGCAACGCCATTCGTACACCGGCGCACCAGCCCCCGCTGCGCTCGATGATTCTGCTGGCAATGTGGCGCGCTTGCTCAGGCGCCAGGTCATGCAGCAGTTGTGCGACTTCGGCCTGATGGAACGCCAGCGAATCCGGCTCGCAGTCATGCAACTCGCCATCAAGCAATAGTCGTGGCCAATTACAGGGCGGTCGACGACGCGTACTCAGCCACCAGGTCATCATCGGACTGTTAATGGCCAATAGTCGGTCCAGCAACAGGTCCATTTCCGGGTTCGGGGTGCGGCAATAATCATCAAGGAACAACCAGGTGGGCGTTTGCAGGCAGGCCAGATACGCCAACAACGTGGACTCGTCCGACGCTGTCAACCCTAGCGTTTGCGCCAGGCGTTGCCGGAACTCGGTAACACCCAACACTTGGCCCGCCAACGGCAACCAGCAGAGCCGACAAGGCTGCGGCGCACGCAACAGGCACTCGATGAGCAATGCGCTCTTGCCGCTGCCGGCTGGCGCGCACAGCAATTTGACCCGAGCCGGCGAGGTCAGCAAGGGATCACTCAAGCGTTCACGGGATTGATGATGGGGCGACAATCGGGGCAGGAAGCCAGGGCTGTCCGGACAGTGCGTCATTGCAGTCATGGTGATGCGCCTTTTTTATAATGCTGGCGCCACCGTAGACCCCACTCGAGCGCTTCTTGAAGAAGTATTCAACACACTGATCGACCCTTATAAAACAGGTGACCGCAAAGTCACCTTTTTGTGTAGGTGCCTGTAGGAAACCTACCGGACCCCCGTACTCCGTAAGGCTGCCGGCGTGTAGTCCGCTGCCTTTGCCTCGACGTTGAACTCGAAGCTGCGCTTCTCTTCGTTCTTCATCCCAAGGGCGATGTAGCGGCCGGCAATCACGTCATACAGCGCTTCAACGGTGTAGGCCGGCACCTGGTGATCGTAGTAGAACTGGGCATGCCCTTCGGCGACGCGCCAGAGCTGACCGCGACCGTCGTAGTGGTCGGCCAGCGCCACTTGCCAGGTGTCTTCGTCGATGTACATGTGACGCTTGGCGTAGACGTGTCGCTCATTCGGCTTGACCGTGGCGACCACTTCCCAGACCCGGTGCAACTCATAGCGGGTCAAGTCCTGATTGATGTGCCCGGCCTTGATCACATCGGTGTACTTGAGGGTGGGCGAATCGAGTTTGTAGCTGTTATAGGGAATGTACATCTCCTTCTTGCCGACCAGTTTCCAGTCGTAGCGATCCGGCGCGCCGGAAAACATGTCGAAGTTGTCGGTGGTGCGCAGGCCGTCGGACGAGGTGCCGACACCGTCATAGGCCACCTGCGGCGCACGTCGCACGCGACGCTGGCCAGCGTTGTAGATCCAGGCCTTGCGCGGCTCCTTGACCTGGTCGAGGGTCTCGTGAACCAGCAATACACTGCCGGCCAGACGCGCCGGGGCGGTCACCTCCTGCTTGAAGTAGTTGAGGACATTATCGTCGCTGCCCGGTTTCAAATCGCTGAGCAACGACGGCACGGCGACTTCGTCCTTGAAGCGGATCACCGTGAAATCGCCATTGGACTGGGGAGTGGCCTGGGTAATAGTGCGGCGCAGATTGCCGCCGTGATAGCGGGTGATGTGGTTCCAGATCACCTCCACGCCATTCTTCGGAATGGGGAAGGCGTAGTAGCGATTACCCGTGAAGTTGGCCAGCCCGTTGCCGTCGTTGACCGGGGTGACGTTCAGCGCGCTGCGCTTGGCCGACTGATAGATTTCATCCGGTAGCGCCACGGTGCGGTGGGTTGGATAAACCGGAATTTTGTAAGTCTTGGGGTAGCGTTTGAACATCGCGACCTGGCCGTCGGAGAGTTTGTCCTTGTACTGGTCGACGTTCGACGCGGTGATCACGAACAACGGCTTTTCGTTGGCGAACGGGTCGGCGAGGAAACCTTTGCTGTCCACCGCCCCGGCGCTTTTCGCCAGGCCACCGGTCCAGGCTGGAATCGAGCCATCGGCATTACCGGCCTTTTCGGCCCCGAGCGGGGTCAGGCGGGTGCCGAGCTGGTTGGCCACTTCCGGCGACACCGCGGCCATCACGTTGGCGGCCAGCAGACTCAAGGCCAGAACGGTACCGAATTGCAGAATCGTCTTGCGCATGGAAATCATCCTTTTCAGCCAGGTCAGAAGTTGACGCCGAAGCTCAGCGCCAGAAAGTCACGGTCGGTGAGGACGTTGTAGTCGCCGCCAAAAAAGTCGGTGTAGCTGAGGCTCGCGGTGTAGGTGTTGCGATAGTCCGCATCGACCCCGAGGCTGATGGCCTTGGCGCCTTCGTTGAACAGGCCGTTGGGGCCGTAGCCGGAGACATCGTGAGACCACGAGAGGTTGGGCCTGACGTTGATCCCGGCGATCAGGTTGTTGTAGTCGAGGATCGCCCGGCCGCGATACCCCCATGACGTCGAGGTCACGAAGCCGCCGGTATCGCCGTTGAAGCCATACTGGCCATACAACGAGTCGCGGCCATAACGCAGCTTGGTACGCGACTCCAACCCACCGACCCGAACCACCGCCGCTTCACCGACCAGGGTCAGGCGATCCGCACCGGCGACCTGGTCGATGAAGTGCGTCAGGGTGCTCTGGACTTGGGTCATTTCCTTGCGGCGATAACCTTTGTTGTCGGCCCCGGGTGTCGTGGCGATCGGCGACGCCGCACCGCCGGCAATCGGATTGAGCATGGCCAGGGTCAGGTCGTTGCTGTTGACCTGCACCGGGGCGTTGGGGCGGTAGCTGATTTCCCCGCTCCACGCCGTGCCGGTGGATAACGTGGTGGAGAAACTCGCGCCGTAAAGACGGATGTCCTCCGGGTATTCGAGGTAATACTGGCCGCGGCCGAGCATCACGCTTTGGGCGAGGCCCGAACCGCTGCCGGGGGCAATGCGGTTGGCGGCCGCGATGATCCCTGGAAGGCTGGCGAGCGTACCGAGCCCGGCGGTGGTGGTGCCGACATTCGGCGTGCGGCTGTGGTAATTCATGAAGTACAGGCCGTACTCGGTGTCATCCCCGAGCCAGCGCAATGCCGTTCCCCACTGCCCGGAATCCCGGGCATCGCGGTCGCCACCACGGGGGACGATCACGCCCTCCTTGCTCACCTCGAAGCCTTGGCCAAAGGCCGCCGCAATCGGCTGCAACGGTGCAATCGCCGGGCTGGCGACGGTGTAGCCAGTGGTGCAACCGTCCGCCACCACATCGACACCAAAGAAGGTGCCGCAGTTATCGACGACCGTCTGATCCCATTCCAGTTGATAAAAACCTTCCACGGTCAGCTTGTCCGTCAGCCCTTGTGAAGCGAACAGCATGTTCACCGGGATCAGGCCCTCCTTGATCTCGGCACCCGGGCGGCGGAACGCGGAGACGTCGACCGGGTTGATGCTGTTGATCGAGTTGCCGATGAAGGTGCTTTCACCCCAGCTGACCACCTGTTTGCCTGCACGCACGGTGCCGGGCTGATCGACGAGGGAGTAGTTGTGATAGACGAAGGCATCGAGGATTTGCCCGCCTGAAGACTTGGCGCCTTCCTTGCGATTGTGATCGCTGATGTCCTTGAAAGGGCGGCTTTCATCCTTGAGTTCGAAGTCGTACCAGTACTTGCCCCGCACGAACATGCCGGTGTCGCCGTACTTCAGTTCCAGGTCGTGGATGCCCTTGAAGATCTTCGAGAAGGTTTCGCCTTTGCCGAAATTCAATCGTCCGTCGTCCCCGGTCGAAGCCTGACCGGAACCGCCGTTGACCGTGCCCACCAGGGCGTTGTCCGCATCACGCATGCCCCAGCTCGCGCCGACCGACAACGAGGAGTCGAACGTCCCCTCGATTTCCCCGATGTTGAATGAAAGGGCCTGCGCGTGGGTGCAGCAGCCGAGTGCGACCGCCGCCAGCGCCGGCGGTGTGAAGATGGCGCGCAGTGTTGTTTTTGTCATGCGTCTTCCCCGGTGAGTGACAGAAGGCGTCACCCTACTGCCGGGTATCGGGGGCCGATAAGCGCACCAAAGGGGTATTCGTTGTGTACCTCCAAAGAATGACTGGCACGGCGTCATCATCCAGGAGACACACAGGCAAATACCGACTGTTGCCCGCGCTGCAACAGTGCATGTCCGGAATTGGTATTTTTCCTACAACACCAAGAGCATATTCTTGCCTGGCTGCTACGCTAAACATCGCAGCAAGGCAAAAAGTAGCGGCCCGTGCCGTGACTGAAAGATTTCAGGTGAATTGAACCATTCGATTGACCGCCCCGTGTTCACTGACGTTGATTTGTAGCTCCTTGATCCAACGTCTTACTTGGCCGCTGCGTTTGCAGCGGCCTTTTTTATGGGCGGTGTTATCAAGCGCAGGCGCAAGCCTGGAAGAGGCAGCGCCCGGACAGGCGCTGCCGAGAGTGGTGATCAGATCGAATACTTCTGCAGGTTCCCCATCATTTCCTTAAGCGCATCGATGTTGTCCTTCGGATGCGCCGCCCCCTCGAAGTCGCAAATCTGTTGCCAGTTCGCCGCCACGTCTTCCGGGGAAAACCCCGCCCGGGGATCAAAACCGACGCCGAGGCTGCGCTCCCAGCGGACCTTGCCCATCCAGCCGCCGCCGACCTCGAACAGGCCGGAGGATTCCTGGCAGTTCTCGCTGGCCAGGTACACCACCAGCGGGCTGACCAGTTCCGGCTTGAGCTGCTCGAAGACTTGCGGCGGGATCAGGCCTTCGGTCATGCGCGTCCCACCTGTAGGGGCGATGGCGTTGACCAGGATGTTGTTCTTGCGGCCTTCGATGGCCAGGGTGCGGGTCAGGCCATAGAGACCGAGCTTGGCCATGCCGTAGTTGGACTGGCCGAAGTTGCCGTAGATGCCCGAGGTCGATGCAGTGAAGATAATCCGCCCGTAGTTTTGCTCGCGCAGGTGCGGCCAGGCGGCGCGGGTAACTTTGTAGGCGCCTTCGACGTGGACGCGGTAAACCAGGTCCCAGTCAGCGTCTTCCATTTTGTGGAAGGTCTTGTCGCGCAGGATCCCGGCGTTGTTGACCACCACGTCGACACGCCCGAAGACGTCGAGGGCGTTCTGGACGATTTTGTCACCGTCGGTGACCGAATCATGGTTGGCCTCGGCGATACCACCGGCCTCGCGGATTTGGGCCACCACGCGATCAGCCGCCGAGGCGTTGGCCCCCTCGCCCTGAGTCGAACCGCCCAGGTCATTGACCAGCACCCTGGCGCCCTGTTTGGCGAACAACAGTGCATGCGCCCGTCCCAGGCCACCACCGGCACCGGTGATGATCACGACTTTATCTTCGAAGCGCACAGACTCATTCATGGGGGGACTCCAGCAGGCCAAGGGACAATGAACCTGAGTTTCAGGCAGGGCGCGGCGGGTCACAATGAACAGGGGGGAGGCTGAATGGTGCGCGATAAGGCTGGGGGATGATGATCAGATCGACAGGTTACACGCCGCGCCTGTGGCGAGGGAGCTTGCTCCCGTTGGGACGCGAAGCGGCCCTGAGGCAATCGATCGGGGCACAAGTATTGCGACTGCTTCACAGCCGAGCGGGAGCAAGCTCCCTCGCCACAAAAACAGCAGCGCAGGTTCGATGCCGAATCAGGAGCAGGCGACTTTGCGCGGCGGCGAGAGCAATTGGTCGCGAAACGCCAGGTAATGCTTGAGCACCTCGCACGGCGCTTCAATCTGCGGGTAATGGCCGATGCCGGGCAACAGCACCGCGTCCGCCTCCGGGATCAGCTCGCAATAACGATCGACCATGTGCTCGCCGGAGATCGGGTCGACCGCGCCATCGATCAGCCGCAATGGCACCTCGCCGCGCTGCATCGCGCTCACCCAGCGGTCGCGCCAGACACGTCGCTGCGGGATATAAGCGATCAACTTGTGCATGATCCGTGGTCCGCGGTGGCTGGCGACCAGGCTCCAGAAGTCATCTATTTCGCTTTCGCTGGGACGGGTCTGCGGGCCGAAAATCTGCTGAAAGCTTTTCACCAGGCCATCGCGGCTGAACGCCCGGCCAATCATCCAGCCCAACGGACTGAGCAGGAGTTTTTGCATCAGCACCGGGCGATGGGTTTCCGGAAACAACCCGCCGTTGAGAAACACACAACTGGCCAGTTCCAGCCGATTCTCGTAGTGCCGGGCCAGCAGCTCCTGGGCCACGCTGTCGCCGTAGTCGTGAGCGAACAGGTGAACCGGTTGCTCGACTTCCAGATGTTCGAGCAGCGCCTGTTGCAGGTCTGCTTGTTCGAGCAGGCTGTATTCATGATTCGAAGGTTTTGCCGAATCGCCGAAGCCGAGCATGTCGCAGGCAATCACGCGAAAGCGCTGGGTCAAGGGCTGCCACAGGTAATGCCAGTCCCAGCTGGCGGTCGGAAAGCCGTGGATGAGCAGCAAGGGCTCGCCCTGGCCTGCGGTCCAGTAGCGAATACTATGGCCTTGGAACACGAACGTCTGGCTGCGTTTGCGCCAGACACACAGAGGGATCTCGGCGAGTGCCATCAGAGTTTATAACCCGGGTCCAGTTTATCGAGTTTGCGCAGCAGCGCCGGCCAGGCCAGCGCTCCGCCCATTCCTTGAGCACTTCTGGTAACACCCGCGATCATGGCTTTGGCGCCAGCCAGGATCTGCGGTTCGATGGCAATCAGTTCGGCAGCACCGTTCTGCGCCATGACCTGAATGTCGCAGGCCCGCTGAAAGGTAAACATCATCAGGAACGTGTCGGCGATACTGCTGCCGCAGGTCAACAGGCCGTGGTTGTGCAGCACCAGGAAGTTGTTTTCGCCGAGGTCGGCCTGCAACCGCACTTTTTCTTCATGGTTGAGCGCCACCCCTTCATAGGCGTGGTAGGCCAGGCTGGACAGTACGAATAACGACTGTTGGCTGATTGGCAAAATACCCTGTTTCTGCGCCGACACGGCCACCCCCGAAGCGGTGTGAGTGTGCAGGACGCAAACGACATCGTGACGCACTTCATGCACGGCGCTGTGGATGGTGTAACCCGCCGGGTTGATCTCGTAGGGACTGTCCATCAACTTGTTGCCGGCCTGATCCACCTTGACCAGGCTCGATGCGGTAATTTCGTGAAACATCAAGCCGAACGGGTTGATCAGGAAGTCTTCGGTGCCGGGCACCTTGGCGGAGATATGGGTGAAGATCAGGTCATCCCAACCGTGTTGGGCAACCAGTCGATAGCAGGCAGCGAGATCGACGCGCGTCTGCCATTCAGCGGCACTGACCTGATCTTTGACACTCTGCGGCGATTGGACAGGAGCTACAGTCACGGCACGGAACCTCGGTGTTTTTATTATGGAGTGTTTCCAATAAATACCGAGTCTAGTCACGCCTTGCGGTTCGTGTAGTTGCATTGGCAGCCAGCTTGATGGCCTAGCGAGTCAGTGGCCAGGCGGATCAGGTCGGGCGTCAACCCGCCGGCGCCAACAAGGGGCTGACAGGCAGGTCTTGCTGCGCTGTCAGAACCCTGGCGAGCCTTTTTGGCGGGGGCCTGACGATCAGTCGCGCAACGCGCTGATCAGGTCCGCGAGCCAAGGCTCGGCATCCGTCTCGGGGGTGACGCTTTCGCTGGCATCCAGGCGCAGCATCGGCAGGACTTCGCGCACGCCCAGTTCACCGAACAATTCATGCATCTGCTCGCCACCGCCACAAAACGTATCGCCGTAACTGGCATCACCCAAGCCGATCACCGCACCCGGCAAACCGCGCCAGGCGGCAGGCAATTGGTCACGAAGGGTCGAGTACAGGGGTTGCAGGTTGTCCGGCAACTCGCCCATGCCGGTGGTCGAGGTCACCGCCAATAGAGCCTCAGGACCAAACGCCTGGAGATCGGCGAGGGTCGCGCGCGGGTTGAGCAAGGTTTCGAAACCGGCGGCTTTCAACAGGCTGGCGGCATGGCGGGCAACTTCTTCGGCCGTGCCATAGACCGAGCCGGAAATGATGGCGACTTTCATCAATCTGATCCTGAACCGTATGAAAGACCCGGATATTAACAGCACGGGGGTGATTATTCTTTTAGAATGCAATCAGCAATCAATCAGCAAAGGACGCTTCGATGATTAACGCACAACTGCTGCAAATGGTGATCAACGCCTCCAACGACGGCATCGTGATCGCCGAAAAGGAAGGCGAACAGGACAAAATCCTCATCTACGTCAACCCCGCCTTTGAACGCCTGACCGGTTACACCCGCGAAGAAATCCTCTATCAGGATTGCCGCTTCCTCCAGTCGGGGGACCGCGACCAGGAAGCCCTGCCCTTGATTCGCGATGCGCTGAACAATGAAGGCGCTTGCCGGGAAATCCTTCGCAACTACCGCAAGGACGGCACACCGTTCTGGAACGAACTGTCCCTTTCAACGGTGAAGAACCCGGCTGACGGACAAACTTATTTTGTTGGCGTGCAGAAGGACGTCACGGTGCAGGTCAAGGCGCAACAGCGCGTCATTGCGCTTGAAGCGCAACTGGCGGAACTTCAGGCTGAACTCGCGGCACTCAAAGCGACGAACGGTTAAAACGAAATCCAGAATTAATTGTCAGTAACTACAATCACCAATGACTTTGTAACTATATCTTTCGAGCCGGCCATGCACCGCGACGCACTCCTGACCCAGGACGAGCTGGATTTTATCCAGACCATGCAACACAACCCGCAGCTCAATGTGCGGGACGCGACGTCGAGCCTGCTCGTCAACGGTGGGTCGCAGATCCGTGACCTGCTCACCCGCCTGGCGGCCCATGAGCAGGTCACCATCCAGGCCAGCTTCGAAAACCAGCAAATGACCTTCCCCCTGCACCTGGTGGAGGATGAGTTTCATGCGATGCATCTGCGCGTCGGCGTCCCCAGCATCTACGAAGACGGGCCGAATGTGCGCCCATGGCGCCTGGTGCTGGACGAGCCGGTAGCCCTGGAAAACGCCAAGGGTCAACCCGGCACACTGTGGGTGCACGAAGTGTCCTGCAAAGGGGTGTTGCTGGAAGTTCGCAACAAGACCAAACCGCCGAAGCATTTCGCCCTGTGGTTCAGCCCGTCAGGCTATGAACGGATTGCCTTGCGCGGCACCTTCGAAAGAGAAAATGAACACGGCTTCTACGCCTATCAGCTGAGCCAGACAGATACCGATGAAACCGAGCGCCTGCGCCAGTTCATCCTGCAACAGCATCGATTGACCCATCCCGCCCTGCACCTCTGAATCTCAAGTATCCAGACTGCCCGCCAGGAACTGTTTCAGACGCTGGCTCATGACATCTCCTTCATTGCCCAGGCAACCGATCGACGACCCGGCCAGGCTCTCCTGCGCCAGATCGCAAGCATCGCCAGCCAGCAGCAATCGACACTCCAGGCTCATGGCCAGACGATTCAGGCGCCGCGGTAACTCGGGCGTCGGCACGTGATTGGAAAACAGCACCAGCGCCAGGGGTTTGATCCGTTCGCACATCAGGGCCAGTTCATCGAACGGCTGGCCCATGTTCAACACGCGAACGGCCGTAGGCCCCGCACTCAGGAACAGCGCGGCGACCAGTAACTCCAGTTCCCGACAATGGCCGACCAGGGCGCAGATGACCACACGACGCGGCTGCTTATCACGCGTCAGCAACAGACGTTGCACCACCCGCGAACGCAGGAAACCATCCAGGAACAACCACTCGCTGGCGCCGCCGAACTGGTCCTGGTTTTGCTGCAGTTGCTTCCAGACAGGCATCAAGATGTCCTGGAACACCTCCGGCAGGGCATAGCTGGAAAAAATTTGCCCGTAGACCTGTTCCAGCCGTAGGTCGTCAAAGCCGTTGACCGCCGCCAGCACCTGCTGCTGCCATTGCGCGTAATCGGCTTGTACGAGGTGGTTCGGGATGATGTGTGACAACGCCTGGAGCGGCGCGGTCTTGGCCAGGATCTTGCCAATCTTGCTGACGGCAACGCCACGCTTGATCCAGTCGAGGATGCTGCGCACGCGCTCGATATCGGACAGCGAGTAGAGACGATGCCCACTTTCGGTGCGCGTTGGCACAATCAGGCCATAACGTCGTTCCCAGGCTCGCAGCGTGACCGGATTGACGCCGGTCAGGCGCGCTACTTCGCGAATGGGAAAAAGCTGTTCCTGTTCGAGAGAAGCAGCCTTTGTAGAGTCAACGTCTGTAGGTAGGGGCATCCTGTGCAACATCCTTGTATCGTCCGGGCTACATTCTAACGCCCCTGTCCCGTAAAGATTCCGTAAAAAAATACTTCCATGCCGCGATTGAGCAGGTAAACGTCGCAGACGCGAATGGACGAATCAGGAATAATCCTTGCCTGTTTCAAGCCGCAGCCCACCACCCCGGCGCTGTGCCTGGCGAAGTTCCTACCCGGAACGCCGCAAATGCCTTACGGAGATACACAATGTCTACCCCTCCCGTCACGCTGATGGTTGCCCGCCGTGTTGCCAACGGGCGTTATCACGACCTGATCGCCTGGCTGCGCGAAGGCGAACAACTGGCCACGGACTTTTCCGGTTATCTGGGCTCCGGCGTCCTCGAACCACCACCCGGCGATGACGAATTCCAGATTATCTTCCGCTTTGCCAACGAGCAGACCCTGCATGCCTGGGAGCACTGCGCCTCGCGCAGCGCGTGGCTCACACGCGGCAGCGAGCTGTTCGCACACCCGACGGAACACCGCGTCAGCGGTATCGAAGGCTGGTTCGGCGCCGCCGGCCATCGTCCGCCGCGCTGGAAACAGGCCGTGGCGATCTGGCTGGCATTCTTCCCGGTCTCGCTGCTGTTCAACTTTGTGCTTGGCCCGCTGCTGGGCGACATGGCGCTGCTTCCCCGCGTGTTCATCAGCACCCTGTGCCTGACCCCGTTGATGGTGTATGTCTTCATTCCGCTGTCGACCCGGCTGTTGGCCAACTGGTTGAACAGCGCGCCAGCGCGGCGTTTGCCTGTCGAACCCGCCCAACAAAACCACTGACCACATTTATTCCCTGTAGGAGCGAGCCTGCTCGCGAGGTGTCAGAACAGACAACACCTATGCCGCCTGACACACCGCTTTCGCGAGCAGGCTCGCTCCTACAGTCGTCGAAACCGGCAATAGATAGTGCGCGCCCGTCGCTGGTATAGTTTTGCACTTACCGCGATGCGAGCCGTCCATGACTTCTTCCGCAGCCCCAATCCTCATCACCGGCGCCGGCCAGCGTGTCGGCCTGCACTGCGCCCGGCGATTGTTGGAGGACGGCCACCGCCTGATATTCAGCTACCGCAGCGAACGACCCGGGGTGCAAGCCTTGCGCGATCTCGGCGCCACGGCGGTGTTCGCGGACTTCGCCAGTGAAACCGGGATCCTCGCCTTCATCAGCGAACTGAGGACCCACACCGACAGCCTCAGGGCGATTGTCCACAACGCCTCCGAGTGGCTGGCCGAAACACCGGACACCGACGCCACCGCCTTCACCCGCATGTTCAACGTACACATGCTGGCGCCCTACCTGATCAACCTGCATTGCGCCGACCTGCTGCAACGCTCGCGCCCTGCAGACATCGTGCACATCAGCGATGACGTGACCCGCAAGGGCAGCAGCAAGCACATCGGCTATTGCGCCAGCAAAGCCGGGCTCGATAGCCTGACCCTGTCGTTTGCGGCCCGGTACGCGCCAGCCATCAAGGTCAACGGGATCGCGCCGGCCCTGCTACTGTTCAACCCTGAGGACGACGCGGCCTACCGCGCCGAGGCGCTGGCCAAGTCTGCGCTGGCCATCGAGCCCGGCAGCGAAGTGATCTACCAGAGCCTGCGCTACCTGCTCGACAACCCTTATGTCACCGGCACCACCCTGACCGTCAACGGCGGAAGGCACATCAAATAAGTGTCCCGCGAGGATTTTCCATGACGTTATCCCTGCCCCAGAATTACCGTGAAATCCTCATCGGCCTCGGCGAAAACCCCGACCGCGAAGGTTTGCTCGATACACCAATGCGCGCGGCCAAGGCCATGCAGTACCTTTGCCATGGCTATGAGCAAAGTGTCGAAGAGATCGTCAATGGCGCGCTGTTCGCCTCCGACAACGATGAAATGGTCATCGTCGACAACATCGAGTTGTACTCGCTGTGCGAACACCACATGCTGCCCTTCATCGGCAAGGCACATGTGGCTTATATTCCAACGGGCAAGGTGCTGGGCCTGTCGAAGATCGCGCGGCTGGTGGACATGTTCGCCCGGCGCCTGCAGATCCAGGAAAACCTCACCCGGCAAATCGCCGACGCGGTGCAGCAGGTGACCGGCGCGGCCGGTGTCGGCGTGGTCATCGAGGCCAGGCACATGTGCATGATGATGCGCGGCGTCGAGAAACAGAATTCGACCATGAACACCTCGGTGATGCTCGGCGCCTTCCGCGAGTCGAGCAATACCCGCCAGGAGTTCCTGCAATTGATTGGACGGAGCAAGTAGTAATGCCACAACTTCAACCAGGCATGGCACGCATCCGGGTCAAGGACCTGTGCCTGCGCACCTACATCGGGATCAACGAGGATGAAATCCTCAACAAGCAGGATGTGTTGATCAACCTGACCATCCTGTACGCCGCCCAGGAAGCCGTGCGCGACAACGACATCGATCACGCGTTGAACTACCGGACCATCACCAAGGCGATCATCGCCCACGTGGAAGGCAACCGCTTTGCCCTGCTCGAACGCCTGACCCAGGAAATCCTCGACCTGGTGATGGCCAACGTTTCGGTGCTCTACGCCGAAGTCGAAGTCGACAAGCCACACGCACTGCGCTTCGCCGAGTCGGTGTCGATTACGCTTGCGGCAAGTCGCTGAGCTTCAAGCTTGCAGGCGCAAGCGGTAGAATTCGCCCCAACGCAAACCTTCTTGCAGCTTCAAGCCTTGCCGCTTGAAGCTGTATCGCCGAGACCGCCATGAACGATCAACAACGCCTGGAACTCGAAGCCGCTGCTTTCCGCCGGCTCGTGGCCCACCTGGACAACCGCAAGGATGTGCAGAACATCGACCTGATGAACCTCTCGGGTTTCTGTCGCAACTGCCTGTCCAAGTGGTACAAGGCAGCCGCCGACGAACGCCAGATCGAGGTAAGCCTCGACGACGCCCGCGAAGTGGTTTACGGCATGCCGTACGCCGAATGGAAAGCCCTATACCAGCAAGAAGCCAGCGCCGAACAACAAGCGGCGTTCGCCAAAGGAAAACCCAATGAGTGATCTGAATACCCTGCGCGCCAGCCTCAAGAGCGGCGAACACGCCTTCGCCGACACCCTGGCGTTCATTGCCGCCGGCTACGACTACCAGCCTCAGGCCTTCAACAACGGCGGCGTGGAAAACGCGGCCGGGCAGAACGAAGGCTCGTGCAAGACCCTCGGCCTGGCATTGCTCGAAGGATTGAGCGATGAAGAAGCCCTGCTGGCATTCGGCGAACATTACCGCTCGGTACTGGCAACACCGGACGGCAGCGACCACGGCAATATCCGCGCGCTGATTGCTCATGGTCTGGCCGGCGTGAAATTCACCCAGCCACCGCTGACCCGCAAATAAACCGCGAACCCTGTAGGAGCCGGCTTGCCGGCGAAGGCGCCATTGAGCCTTGCAGCGTTCTTGCGGACGCCTTCGCTGGCAAGCCAACTCCTACAGGGTCGGTTGTGCTTAAACAGCACAACCCGACTTTTAAGATTGACCCGAGCACTTTAATTCGTTTGCCCGGCACCACTGCTCACGGCTTAGATAAAAGAAGTCCTTCTTCTACCGAGCCGGCCCTTCATGCACAGCGAAACCATCAGCCAGTCGATCAACATCGTTCACCCCGTCACCCTCAGCCACGGCAAAAACGCCGAGGTCTGGGACACCGCTGGCAAACGCTACATCGACTTTGTCGGCGGTATCGGCGTGCTGAACCTGGGCCATTGCCACCCGCGCATCGTCGAGGCCATTCGCGAACAGGCCACCCGGCTGACCCATTATGCGTTCAACGCGGCGCCCCATGTGCCTTACCTCGAACTGATGGATCGCCTCAGCGCGTTCATGCCAGTGGATTATCCGGTCAGCGGCATGCTCACCAACAGTGGCGCGGAAGCGGCGGAAAACGCCCTGAAAATCGTGCGTGGCGCCACCGGTCGCACGGCGGTCGTTGCTTTCGATGGCGCCTTCCATGGCCGCACACTGGCCACCCTCAACCTCAACGGCAAAGTCGCGCCCTACAAACAGAAAGTCGGCGTACTGCCGGGGCCGGTGTATCACCTGCCCTTCCCCAGCCCGGACAACGGCATCAATTGCGCCGAGGCCCTCAAAGCCATGGAGCGCCTGTTCAGCGTCGAGATCGATGTCGACGACGTCGCCTGCTTTATCGTTGAGCCGGTGCAGGGCGAAGCGGGTTTCCTGGCCATGGACATCGAGTTCGCCCAGGCGCTGCGCACGTTCTGCGATGACAAGGGCATTGTGCTGATTGCCGATGAAATCCAGTCTGGCTTCGGTCGCACCGGCCAGCGGTTCGCGTTCTCGCGACTGGGCATCGAACCGGACCTGATCCTGCTCGGCAAAAGCATCGCCGGCGGCGTGCCGCTGGGTGCGGTGGTCGGGCGCAAAGCGCTGCTGGACAACCTGCCCAAGGGCGGACTGGGTGGCACTTACTCTGGCAATCCCATCGCCTGCGCGGCTGCATTGGCGACGCTGGATGAAATGACCGATGCCAATCTGCACGCCTGGGGGGTCCAGCAGGAGGAGGCGATCGTCGGCCGCCATGCCACCTGGCGTGCGAACAACCTGACGCCGTACCTCGGACGCCTGACCGGGGTCGGCGCCATGCGTGGCATCGAGTTGATCAACACCGACGGCTCGCCCGCGGCGGCGCAACTGACCCAACTGCTGGCCCTGGCACGGAACGCCGGTTTGCTGTTGATGCCCAGCGGCAAGTCGCGACACATCATTCGCTTGCTGGCGCCATTGACCATCGAAGCGGTGGTGCTGGAGGAAGGGCTGGATATCCTCGAGGCGTGCCTGGCAAAACTGACCTGAACCCCCAACCCCTGTAGGAGCGAGCCTGCTCGCGATGGCGTGTCAGTCGATATCAATGTGTCTGATAGACCATCGCGAGCAGGCTCGCTCCTACAGGGTTAATCACATTTTCGCGCGCACAAAAAAACCGGCCGAAGCCGGTTTTTTCATTTCGACGACCGCCGCATCAAGCGTTCTGCAGGTTGTCGAGGTAGCGCTCGGCATCCAGTGCCGCCATGCAGCCTGCGCCGGCCGAGGTGATGGCCTGACGGTACACGTGATCAGCCACGTCACCGGCAGCGAAGATGCCTTCCAGGTTGGTGGCAGTGGCGTTGCCGTCACGACCGCCCTGCACCACCAGGTAACCGTCTTTCAGGCTCAACTGGCCTTCGAACAGCGAGGTGTTCGGGGTGTGGCCGATGGCGATGAACACGCCGTCGACTTTCACTTCGTCGAAGCTGCCGTCGTTGTTCTTCAGGCGCGCACCGGTCACGCCCATGTTGTCGCCCAGTACTTCGTCCAGGGTCGCGTTCAGCTTCAGTTCGATCTTGCCTTCGGCAACACGGGCGTTGAGCTTGTCGATCAGGATCTTCTCGGCGCGGAAGGTTTCGCGACGGTGGATCAGGGTCACCTTGCTGGCGATGTTGGCCAGGTACAGGGCTTCTTCAACCGCGGTGTTGCCGCCACCGACCACAGCCACAGGCTTGTTGCGGTAGAAGAAACCGTCGCAGGTCGCGCAGGCCGAAACACCTTTGCCCATGAACGCTTCTTCCGATGGCAGGCCCAGGTAACGAGCGCTGGCGCCGGTGGCGATGATCAGGGCGTCGCAGGTGTAGGTCGCGCTGTCGCCGGTCAGGGTGTAAGGCTTGGCAGCGAAGTCCACGGCATTGATGTGATCGAATACGATCTCGGTTTCAAAGCGCTCGGCGTGCTCGCGCATCCGCTCCATCAGCGCCGGGCCGGTCAGGCCGTGCACGTCGCCCGGCCAGTTGTCGACTTCGGTGGTGGTGGTCAGTTGACCGCCGGCCTGCATGCCGGTGATCAGCAGTGGCTTGAGGTTGGCACGGGCGGCGTAGACCGCAGCGCTGTAACCGGCAGGGCCGGAACCGAGAATAATCACTCGCGAATGACGGACTTCAGACATGACCTGCTCCTGTTGACCGGCCCGGAACACCTGGCGCGGAACGCCGGATTGCCGGCGGGAATAAAAAAGAACGGTTGAACGCGCTTGGGGAAGGCTTGAACCCGACCGTCCTGTAAAAAGATGGGTGAAGCGTATCGAGGGGGCGAAGATTAAGGAAATACGGTTTAACAATCCAGCTCATAGGTGGTCTCTATGCCATCCAAGCGAGTTTATAGACGTCTTTGTTACAGTGAATGTCGATACCACCGCCGTGCTTTCGCCTGTCAGGCAAAGTCGGTAAGGTCGGCGCGTTTTCCCTTTGTCCGGAGCACCTTATGCCCGCCCCTGTTCTGTCCGGCCCGCAATACCTGCGCGAAGGCCTCAAGCTGGTCCTGAGCCCCGGCTTGCGTTTATTCGTCCTGTTACCGCTGGCGATCAACCTGGTGCTGTTCGTCGGATTGATCTACCTGGCTGGTCACCAATTCAGCCTGTGGGTCGACACGTTGATGCCGTCGCTGCCCGACTGGCTGAGTTTTCTCAGCTACATCCTCTGGCCGCTGTTCGTGGTCCTCGTCGTACTGATGGTGTTCTTCACTTTCACCATGCTGGCCAACGTCATTGCCGCACCGTTCAACGGTTTCCTCGCGGAGAAGGTTGAAGTGGTAGTGCGTGGCACCGACGACTTCCCGGCCTTCAGCTGGGGCGAGTTGATCGCGATGATCCCGCGCACCCTGGCTCGGGAGATGCGCAAGCTCGGCTACTTCCTGCCTCGAGCCATCGGCTTGTTCATCCTCTCGTTCATCCCGGTGGTCAACATCGTCGCCGCGCCGCTGTGGCTGTTGTTCGGCGTATGGATGATGGCGATTCAGTACATCGACTACCCGGCCGACAACCATAAACTGGGCTGGAACGAGATGCTCGCCTGGCTGCGCCAGAAGCGCTGGCAGAGCATGAGTTTCGGCGGGATCGTCTACCTGGTGCTGCTGATCCCGGTGGTCAACATCCTGATGATGCCGGCCGCCGTGGCCGGGGCGACGCTGTTCTGGGTGCGCGAACGCGGCGCGGAAAACCTGGTGACCCAACGCTAGCGTCATAAATCCATCATCCGCACGTCACACTGACGACATGGCCCCAGTCGACACTGGGGTCATGACGACAGCTCTGCATATCACCCTGATCACCGAAACCTTCCCACCGGAAATCAACGGCGTGGCCAATACCCTGGGTCGCTTGTGCGACGGTTTGCGCTCGCGCGGGCATCAGGTGGAACTGGTGCGGCCGCGTCAGGGTTGCGACCAGCAACTGGGCAGCGACGACGAATTGCTGCTGTGCCGCGGTTGGCCGCTTCCGGGCTATCCCGGCCTGCAATGGGGCCAGTCGTCGATGCACAAGTTGCTGCGGCGCTGGACACGTCATCGCCCGGACGTGCTCTACATCGCCACCGAAGGGCCACTGGGCCTGTCGGCCTTGCGTGCGGCACGGCGCCTGGGGATTTGCGTGGTCAGCGGTTTCCACACCAATTTCCAGCAGTACTCCCACCAGTACGGGCTCGGGCTGCTCACGCGCCTGCTGACTCACTATCTGCGTTGGTTCCATAACCGCTCGACCATGACCCTGGTGCCTAGCGTCAGTCAGCGCATGGAGTTGGAGCGACGGCATTTCGAGAGACTGGCGCTGCTGTCCCGCGGCGTCGACAGTGAACTGTTTCACCCGGCCAAACGCCTGAATGCCCTGCGCGAGCAATGGGGATTGGCCGAAGACGACATCGCCGTGATTCACGTCGGACGCCTGGCCCCGGAAAAAAATCTCGGGCTGCTCGAGCGCACCTTCAATACCCTCAAGGCGAGTTATCCCCAGCGCAGCCTGAAACTGATCGTGGTCGGCGACGGCCCGCAGCGCCAGGAACTGCAGAACCAAATGCCCGAGGCGATTTTCTGCGGCACGCAACGGGGCGAAGCCTTGGCTTGCCACTATGCGTCGGGCGACGTTTTTTTGTTTCCCAGCCTGACGGAAACCTTTGGCAACGTGGTGCTTGAAGCCCTGGCCTCGGGGCTCGGGGTGGTGGCCTACGACCAGGCAGCAGCGGCCCAGCATATTCGCCATGGCTACAACGGCGTATTGGCGATGCCGGGGGACGAAGGGGCGTTTTGCGATGCAGCGGCATGGCTGCTGGAGGACAGGGAAACCTTGCGCAGCGTGCGGCTCAACGCACGCCAGCATGCCAGTCGCCAGGGCTGGGCGACGATCATCGAGCAGTTCGAGGGGCAGTTGCGCGGGGCTTGCATGCAGCGACAAATATTACCGGATGTTGCGTTGTTGCCTTGAAAAGCTTCGCTGGCAAGCCAGCTCCTACAGGATCAGACGGCGCTGAAATTAAAATTGTAGGAGCTGGCTTGCCAGCGAAGGGGCCCTTCCAGACGTCGCTTAAACCAGCGACATCAACGCCTCGCGGCTGAACGGCAGGATGTCTTCCTCACGACCATCACGCACTTTCTGCGCCCAGTCTGGGTCCACCAGCAACGCACGCCCCACCGCCACCAGGTCGAACTCTTCGTTGTTCAGGCGTTCCAGCAGTTTTTCCAGGCTGGCTGGTTGCGCGACCTTGTCGGTGTTGACCATGAATTGCAGGAACTCGCCATCCAGGCCGACGCTGCCCACGGTGATGGTTGGCTTGCCGGTGAGCTGGCGGGTCCAGCCGGCCAGGTTCAGCTCGGAGCCGTCGAATTCCGGTTCCCAGAAACGGCGAGTCGAGCAGTGGAAAATATCTACGCCGGCGTCAGACAACGGCTTGAGGAACTCGCCCAGTGCTTGCGAGGTTTGTACCAGTCGCGCGGTGTAGTCCTGCTGCTTCCACTGGGAGAAACGGAAGATGATCGGGAACCCTTCACCGACCGCGGCCCGCACGGCCTGAATCAATTCAATGGCGAAACGCGAACGATTGGCCAGGCTGCCGCCGTATTCGTCGGTGCGCTGGTTGCTGCCCTCCCAGAAGAACTGGTCGACCAGGTAACCGTGGGCGCCGTGGATTTCCACGCCATCCATGCCGATGCTCTGGGCATCCTTGGCGGCCTGGGCGAACGCGACGATTACGTCCTGGATATCCTGCTTGCTCATGCCGTGCACCACGACCTGACCGTCTTTGAGTTTTTCCGACGGACCATAACCCGGGACACTGGCGTCCGGCTCGGTGCCGATACGGCGCACGCTGCCCACGTGCCACAACTGCGGCACGATCTTGCCACCTTCGGCGTGCACCGCGTCGACGACTTTCTTCCAGCCGGCCAGGGCCGCTTCACCGTAGAAATGTGGAACGTTCGGGTAGCCGTTGGAAGCCTTGTGACCGACGGTGGTGCCTTCGGTGATGATCAGGCCGACACCTGCCGCGGCACGGCGACGGTAGTATTCGATCACTTTGGAGTTAGGCACGCCGCCCGGCGAAAAGGAGCGGGTCATCGGCGCCATGACGACGCGAGTCGGCAGCTCGAGAGTGCCGAGCTGGAACGGTTTGAACAGGGCTTTGACAGGCATGGGACGCTCCACAGGGTTAACTTTATGACGGCGATAATATGGAGTGGGCGTCGGTTTGAACAGCATTATTGATTGCAGTGATTAAGCAGCAAAAGATAGTAAATGATGTAGGAGCCGGCTTGCTGGCGAATCAGGCGACGCGGTGTGTCAGGGACACCGAATTCGCTGGCAAGCCAACTCCTACAGGGGGAATCAGCTCAATGCTTTTTCGATGGCGTGGACGATGGTTGGATCATCCGGTGCGGTGCGAGGCGAGAAACGCGCCAGGACCCGGCCGTCCTTGCCCAGCAGGAATTTCTCGAAGTTCCAGGTGATGTCCCCGGGAAACTCCGCACCCTCGCCCGCCAGCAGGCGATACAACTGATGACGGTCATGGCCGTTGACTTCCAGCTTGCTGGACAACGGAAAGGTCACGCCATAGTTGAGGCTGCAGAAGTCTTTGATCTCTTGCTCGGTCCCTGGCTCTTGCCCGGCAAACTGGTTGCACGGCAAGCCCAGCACGCTGAAACCTTTTGCCTTGTATTGCTGATAGAGGTTTTCCAGCGCCGCGTACTGCGAAGTCAGGCCGCATTTGGAGGCGACGTTGACCACCAGCACGACTTGGCCTTTGAAAGGCGCCAGAGGTAGCTCCTGACCATCCAGGGCTGTCAATTTAAGGTCGTGAAAAGCACTCATGACGTACTCCAGATTCCCGTGTTCTTTTCGAAACAGCTACTTGGCGGTGTCGTCAGGGACAACCGCAGACTAAAAAGGCGCCCACAGGGCGCCTCTCCAGTTATCTCTGAGCTTAGCGCAGAAATCAGTGGTGATGGCCACCTTCGCCATGGACGTGGCCATGCGCGATTTCTTCCTGGCTGGCGTCACGAATGGCAACGATCTTGACCTGGAAATTCAGGCGCTGACCGGCCAATGGGTGGTTGCCGTCAACGGTGACGTCGTCGCCGTCCAGATCACGGATGGTCACGATCTGCATTTGGCCGTCCGGCGCGGAAGCGTGGAACTGCATGCCCACTTCCAGTTCATCAACGCCCTCGAACATGCTGCGGCTCAGGGTGCTGACCAGTTCGGCAGCGTATTCGCCATAAGCGTCTTCAGGTTCAACGGCTACGGTCAGCTCGTCGCCGACAGCCTTGCCTTCCAGGGCTTTTTCCAGGCCCGGGATGATGTTGCCTGCGCCTTGCAGGTAGACCAGCGGCGCGCCGCCGGCGGAGCTGTCGATGACCTCACCAGCGTCGTTGGTCAGGGTATAGTCGATGGAGACAGCCTTATTGGCGGCGATCAGCATGGGGCGAGACCTTTTGCATAAGAAGATTGAAAGGCCAAGTTTAGCGAAGCAATCGTCTGAAAGCGAACACAACCCGGACAGACGGAATTCAACGGTCACAGGCTTTCATCAGGACGAGGACGGCCACTGGGTGGTCGAGCTTTCCTGCGGCCATACCCAACACCTGCGGCACCAGCCGCCCTGGCAATCGCGCGCCTGGGTCATGGACTCTGCGCAACGCCAGGAAAAAATAGGCCGACCCTTCGATTGCGGTTGGTGTGCACAAGGCTCGGTAAGCGATAACCTTGTCGACTGAATTTCGGTAGATCGCCATTTCAATAGACGATCACCTTTGCCTGCTCCTTCAGAGAATCCGCATGCAAACTTTTTTTATCGCACCCACCGATTTTGGCGTGGGTCTGACCTCCATCAGCCTCGGGCTGGTGCGCACCCTTGAGCGGGCCGGGCTCAAGGTCGGCTTTTTCAAACCGATTGCCCAGCCGCATCCGGGCGACACTGGCCCGGAACGTTCCACCGAACTGGTGGCCCGCACCCACGGCTTGAAACCGCCCCAGCCGCTGGGCCTGGCTCATGTCGAGCGCATGCTCGGCGACGGCCAGCTCGATGAGTTGCTCGAAGAAATCATCACCCTGTATCAGCAGGCCGCCATCGGCAAGGACGTGCTGATCGTCGAAGGCATGGTGCCGACCCGCAGCGCCAGCTACGCCGCAAGGGTCAATCTGCACCTGGCCAAGAGCCTCGACGCCGAAGTGATCCTGGTCTCGGCCCCGGAAAACGAAGTGCTGACCGAACTCTCCGGTCGCGTCGAATTGCAGGCGCAATTGTTTGGCGGCCCGAAAGACCCGAAAGTCCTTGGCGTGATCCTCAACAAGGTCAAGACCGAGGAAAGCATGGAGGCTTTCGCCACGCGCCTGAAGGAGCATTCGCCGCTGTTGCGCAGTGGTGATTTCCGCTTGCTCGGCTGCATTCCGTTCCAGCCGGAACTCAACGCCCCGCGCACACGCGATGTCGCCGACCTGATGGGCGCGCAAGTGCTCAACGCCGGTGATTACGAAACCCGGCGCATGACCAAGATCATCATCTGCGCCCGCACCATGCGCAACACCGTGGAGCTGCTCAAGCCCGGCGTGCTGGTGGTGACCCCCGGCGACCGCGACGACATCATCCTCGCCGTCAGCCTCGCGGCCTTGAACGGCGTACCGCTGGCTGGCCTGCTGCTGACCAGCGACACCCTGCCCGACCCGCGCATCATGGACCTGTGCCGCGGTGCCCTGCAGGCAGGTTTGCCGGTGTTGTCGGTGAGTACCGGTTCCTACGACACCGCCAACCTGCTCAACGGCTTGAACAAGGAAATCCCCATCGACGACCGCGAGCGCGCCGAAATCATCACCGACTTCATCGCCAGCCACCTCGATGCCAACTGGCTGCACCAGCGCTGCGGTACACCGCGCGAGATGCGCCTGTCGCCGGCGGTGTTCCGTTATCGATTGATCCAGCGTGCCCAGGCTGCCAACAAGCGCATCGTCTTGCCCGAAGGCAGCGAGCCGCTGACCGTGCAAGCTGCCGCAATCTGCCAGGCCCGGGGCATTGCTCGTTGCGTGTTGCTGGCCAAGCCCGAGGACGTGCAAGCCGTTGCCCGCGCCCAGGGCATCGAACTGCCGCCGGGGCTGGAAATTATCGATCCGGACTCGATCCGCGAACGCTACGTCGAGCCGATGGTCGCGCTGCGCAAAAGCAAAAGCCTCAACGCGCCGATGGCCGAGCAACAACTGGAAGACACCGTGGTGATCGGCACCATGATGCTGGCGCTGGATGAAGTCGACGGCCTCGTCTCGGGCGTGATCAACACCACCGCCAACACCATTCGCCCGGCCTTGCAGCTGATTAAAACCGCGCCGGGCTGCACGTTGGTGTCGTCGGTGTTCTTCATGCTGTTCCCCGAGGAAGTGCTGGTCTACGGCGACTGCGTGATGAACCCGCACCCGAGCGCCAGCGAACTGGCCGAGATCGCCCTGCAAAGCGCCGACTCGGCGGCGGCTTTCGGCATTACGCCGCGGGTGGCGATGATCAGTTACTCCAGCGGCGAATCGGCCAGCGGCGAAGAAGTCGAGAAGGTCCGCGAAGCGACCCTGCTGGCCCACGAACAACAGCACTCGCTGCTGATCGACGGCCCGTTGCAGTACGACGCCGCCGCCAACGAAAGCGTCGCCCGGCAACTGGCGCCCAACAGCCAGGTGGCCGGTCGTGCCACGGTGTTCGTGTTCCCCGACCTCAACACCGGCAATACCACGCACAAAGCCGTGCAGCGCAGTGCCGACTGCGTCAGCCTCGGGCCGATGCTGCAAGGCCTGCGCAAACCGGTGAACGATTTGCCGCGCGGCGCGCAGGTCGATGACATCGTCTACACCATCGCCCTGACTGCGATTCAAGCCGCCAACCGACCTATGGATGTGTAAATGCTGGACTTCCTACCCGCCCCGCTGCGGGGCGTGATCGCCTCGCTGCTATTGGCATTGAATACGATTTTGCTTTGCTCGTTCCTGTTCTGCGTGGCGCTGGTCAAGGTCTTGCCGTTCGCCCTCACCCAGCGCCTAGCGGGCTGGCTGATGAGCCATACCCACGAAGCCTGGATCAGCCTCAACAAAGGCTGGATGAACCTGGTACGCCGCACCCGCTGGCACCTCAGCGGCCTGCAAGGCCTCGACTACCAGCACTCGTACCTGATCACCAGCAACCACCAGAGCTGGGTCGACATCCTGGTGTTGCAATACGTGCTCAACCGACGCATTCAACCGCTGAAGTTCTTTCTCAAGCAGGAGCTGATCTGGGTCCCGGTGATCGGCCTGGCCTGGTGGGCGCTGGGCTTTCCGTTCATGAAGCGCTACTCCAAGGCCTACCTGGAGAAGCACCCGGAAAAGAAAGGCAAGGACCTGCAAACCACGCGCAAGACCTGCGCGAAATTCCGCAACAACCCGGTGGGCATTTTCAACTTCGTCGAAGGCACGCGCTTCACCGAGGGCAAGCACAAGCAACAGCAGTCACCCTTCAAGTACTTGCTCAAGCCCAAGGCCGGCGGCATTGCCTTTGTGCTGGATGCGATGGGCGAACAACTCGAATCCATCGTCAACGTGACCATCCACTACCCGGCCGGGCGCCCGGGTTTCTGGGATTTGCTGTGTGGAAACGTTGCAGACGTCGTGGTGCACTTTGAAGAGCTGAAGATTCCACCGCAGTTTATCGGCAAGAACTACGACCAGGACGGTGAGTACCGCCTGCAATTCCAGGGCTGGATCAACCAGCTGTGGCAGGACAAGGATGCGTTGCTCGAACAGATGCATCGCGAGTATCCAGTTAAGTCTTGAGGTGGCTGGACTGCCCTCTTCGCTGGCAAGCCAGCTCCTACAAGGACACCACCATCAACTGTAGGAGCTGGCTTGCCAGCGAAGGCGTCCGAACAGGCACAAAAAAACCCGCCGATGATCACTCATCGGCGGGTTTTTCGTTTCCGCCTAACGCTTAGATCGCGCCACGCTTGCGCAGCAGATCCAGCACTTGCTTGACGCTGTCTTCCAGCGACAGCGACTGGGTGTCGATCACCAGGTCGGCATTGAGCGGCACATCGTACGGGAAGGATTCGCCCGGGATGTTGTCGCCACCGGCCGCGTACAGACCTTGCGGATCACGCTCGGCGCACACGGCTGGCGAAGCCTGGACGTACACGGTCAGCAAACGATCGCTGCCGATCAAGTCCTTGGCCTGCTCGCGTCCTTCTGCACTTGGTGCTACGAAAGCGGCCAATGTCAGCAGACCGGCTTCGTTGAACTGACGCGCTACGTGCGCGGCACGACGCCAGTTCTCGGTACGCCCGGCGCGATCCTGTGGCAGGCCTTTGTTCAGGTCGTGACGCAGGTTCTGGCCATCGAGCACGAACACCGCACGGCCCAGGTCGAACAGCTTGCGTTCAACGGCATACGCCAAGGTGCTTTTGCCCGCGCCCGACAAACCGCTGAACAACACGGTGGCCGGCTGCTGGCCGAAGCGCAGTGCACGTTCTTCGGTAGCCACATGGGCCAGTTTGCCGTGGTGCGTGGCGCTGCCGTGAGCCAATGGCTGGGCGACGATCATGCCGGCGCCAACGGTGCCGTTGGTCAAGCGGTCGATGATGATGAACGCGCCGGTGGTGCGGTTGCTGTCGTAACCGTCGAGGGCAATCGGCGCATCGAGCGCGATCCTGACCTTGCCGATTTCGTTGAGCTGCAACGCGCTGGCCGGGCCTTCTTCCAGCGTGTTGACGTCGACCTTGTTGACGATGCTGGCGATGGAGCCTGGCACGTAGCTGGTGGCGCGCTTGATGTCGTATTTCTTGCCCGGCAGCATCGGTTCTTCAGCCATCCACACCAGCATGGCTTCGAAGCTGTCGGTCACCGGCGGCACGTTGTCGGCATGCACCAACAGGTCGCCACGGGAGATGTCGATTTCGTCTTCCATGGTCAGCGTCACCGCTTGACCAGGACCTGCGTGCTCCAGCTCACCTTCGAAGGTGACGATGGACTTCACGCGGCTGCTCTTACCCGACGGCAGCACCACGACTTCGTCGCCTTTCTTGACGATGCCGCTGGCCAGCGTACCGGCGAAGCCACGGAAGTTCAGGTTCGGACGGTTGACGTACTGCACCGGGAAACGCAGGTCGGTGAAGTTGCGGTCGCCCGCCACTTCCACTGTCTCGAGGATTTCCATGAGCGACTGGCCGGTGTACCACGGCGAGCGCTCGGATTTGTTTACCACGTTGTCGCCCTTGAGGGCGGACATCGGCACGAAATGCATGCTGGTCGGCTTGAGCTTCAAGCCTTCGGCGAACTGCAGGTAGTCGGCCTTGATCGACTCGAACACGCCCTGGTCAAAGCCCTTGAGGTCCATCTTGTTGATGGCCACGACGATGTGCTTGATGCCCAGCAACGAGGCGATGAAGCTGTGGCGACGGGTCTGGGTTTGCACGCCGTAGCGGGCGTCGACCAGGATGATCGCCAGGTCACAGGTAGAGGCACCGGTGGCCATGTTGCGGGTGTACTGCTCATGGCCTGGGGTATCGGCGATGATGAATTTGCGTTTGGCGGTGGAGAAATAGCGATACGCAACATCGATGGTGATGCCTTGCTCACGTTCGGCCTGCAGGCCGTCGACCAGCAACGCCAGGTCGATGTCTTCGCCGGTGGTGCCGACTTTTTTCGAATCGCGGGTAATCGCTTCCAGGTGATCCTCGTAGATCATCTTGGAATCGTGCAGCAGGCGCCCGATCAGGGTGCTCTTGCCGTCATCGACGTTACCGCAGGTCAAAAAGCGCAGCAGCTCTTTACGTTCGTGCTGGCCCAGGTAGGCGAGGATGTCCTCGCTGATCAAATCAGATACGTGCGACATGACAACCCCTTAGAAATAACCCTGACGTTTTTTGTCTTCCATGGAGCCTGCGCCATCGTGGTCGATGACACGGCCCTGGCGCTCGGAAGTTCGCGTCAGGAGCATTTCCTGGATGATATCCGTCAGGCTTTCGGCCTCGGACTCCACCGCGCCCGTCAACGGGTAGCAGCCAAGGGTACGGAAACGCACTTTCTTTTTGACGATCCGCGCTTTGTCTTCATCGCTCAGGTGTTCGAGGATGCGCTCGTCGTCGATCATGATCAGCGTGCCGTTCTTCTCGATGACTTCACGCTCGGCGGCGAAGTACAGCGGAACGATCGGGATGCCTTCCAGGTAGATGTACTGCCAGATGTCCAGCTCGGTCCAGTTCGACAAAGGGAATACGCGAATCGACTCGCCCTTGTTGACCTTGCCGTTGTACACGTTCCACAGCTCGGGACGCTGGTTCTTCGGGTCCCAGCGGTGCTTGCTGTCGCGGAACGAGTACACGCGCTCCTTGGCGCGGGATTTCTCTTCATCGCGACGGGCGCCGCCAAAGGCTGCGTCGAAACCATGCTTGTCGAGTGCCTGCTTCAGGCCCTCGGTCTTCATGATGTCGGTGTGCTTGGCGCTGCCATGGGTGAACGGGTTGATGTTCTGCGCCACGCCGTCCGGATTGACGTGGGTGATCAGGTCCAGGCCCAGCTCGGCAACCATCTTGTCGCGGAAGGCGTACATCTCCTGGAATTTCCAGCGAGTGTCGACGTGCATCACCGGAAACGGCAGCTTGCCCGGGAAGAACGCCTTGCGTGCCAGATGCAGCATCACGGCGGAGTCTTTACCGATGGAGTACAGCATCACCGGGTTGTCGAACTCGGCGGCTACCTCGCGGATGATGTGGATGCTTTCCGCCTCCAGCTGTTTCAGATGCGTCAGTTTGTCGACCATGGCTACTCACGAAAGCTTTCTTATGAACGGCCAGCGGGCCGTGTTCGAGCGGGGATCCTAGCACAGCGCCTACTTCTAATCAGGACGCCAACTAGATCGAAAGAGCATATGAATATGCCCCCGCGTTTGGGCCAAACGCGTTCCCTGTAGGAGCGAGCCTGCTCGCGATGAGCCTGAGAACACCGCGGGGTGTCAGGCTCCCAGCGTTATCGTTGACGACCATCGCGAGCAGGCTCGCTCCTACAGGGATGCGTATCAGATCGGGTTTGGGCAATCGATAAAGATGTGCTCCAGCGCAAAGCGGCGCGCCAGGTAGTCGCCCAGCGCCTGGACGCCATAACGCTCGGTGGCGTGGTGACCGGCGGCGATGAAGCTGACGTCGTTTTCCCGGGCGCTGTGGAAGGTTTGCTCGGACGCCTCGCCGCTGAGGTACAGGTCGACCCCGGCCTGTATCGCCTGATCGATGTACCCCTGGCCGCCACCGGTGCACCAGCCGACGCGACGGATCATCGCGCTGCCTTCGATCAACAGCGGCTCACGCCCCATGACTTCCTGCACGCGGCGGGCGAAATCCCGCGGGGTCGCCGGTTCATTCAACGAGCCAACCAGGCCGACGACCTTCAGGTTATCCGGATCCAGCGGGCCTTCGACGGTGATGTCGAGCTGGCGCGCGAGCTGCACGTTGTTGCCCACGTCCGGGTGCAGGTCCAGCGGCAGGTGATAGGACAGCAGGCTGATGTCGTGCTTGAGCAACGTCTTCAAGCGACGCTGCTTCATGCCGGTGATGCACGGGTTCTCGCCTTTCCAGAAATAACCGTGGTGCACCAGCACCAGGTCGGCGTTGGCCTCCACTGCCGCATCCAGTAAAGCCTGGCTCGCGGTAACGCCACTGACAATGCGGCTCACTTGCGGACGGCCTTCGACTTGCAGGCCGTTGGGGCAGTAATCGGCGATTTTGGCGCTGTTGAGGTAACGGTCGGCTTCTTCGACCAGGGTGGTCAGGGCGACGGCCATAAAAGACTCCTAAATATCCCGTTCAGAGGCGCGTGCGGCCTCGTATAATGCGCGTCATTATGAGCGGTCTCATTCCGCCTGCAACTCTCTCAGGACGTGCTTAATGCTCAAGGCGCTGCGTTTTTCCGGCTGGCCGCTGTTGGCCGGCGTGCTTGTCGCTCTTTTGATAATCCAGCGTTACCCGCAGTGGGTCGGGCTTCCGAGCCTCGACGTGAACCTGCAACAAGCACCGCAAACCACCAGCGTGCAGCAGGGCCCGGTGTCGTATGCCGATGCGGTGACCACTGCCGCGCCGTCGGTGGTGAACCTCTACACCACCAAGGTCATCAACAAACCGGCGCACCCGCTGTTTGAAGATCCGCAGTTCCGCCGCTTCTTCGGCGACAACTCGCCCAAACAAAAACGCATGGAATCGAGCCTCGGCTCCGGCGTGATCATGAGTCCGGAAGGCTACATCCTGACCAACAATCACGTGACCAGCGGCGCCGACCAGATCGTGGTCGCGCTCAAGGACGGCCGCGAAACCCTGGCGCGGGTGATCGGCAGCGACCCGGAAACCGACCTCGCAGTTTTGAAGATTGACCTGAAAAACCTGCCAGCGATCACTGTGGGGCGCTCCGACAACATCCGCATCGGCGACGTCGCGCTGGCCATCGGCAACCCGTTCGGCGTCGGCCAGACCGTGACCATGGGCATCATCAGCGCCACCGGGCGCAATCAACTGGGCCTGAACAACTACGAAGATTTCATCCAGACCGACGCCGCGATCAACCCCGGCAATTCCGGCGGCGCATTGGTCGATGCCAGCGGCAACCTCACCGGCATCAACACGGCAATCTTCTCCAAGTCCGGCGGCTCCCAGGGCATCGGCTTCGCGATCCCGGTGAAGCTGGCGATGGAAGTGATGAAGTCGATCATCGAGCACGGCCAGGTGATTCGTGGCTGGCTGGGCATTGAAGTACAGCCGCTGACCCAGGAGCTGGCCGAGTCGTTCGGCTTGTCCGGGCGCCCGGGCATTGTCGTGGCCGGGGTCTTCCGCGATGGTCCGGCGCAAAAGGCTGGCCTGCAACTGGGTGATGTGATTCTTGCGATCGATGGCGAGCCGGCTGGCGATGGCCGTCGCTCGATGAATCAGGTGGCACGGATCAAGCCGACCGACAAGGTCACGATCCAGGTGATGCGCAATGGCAAGGAGCTTAAATTGACCGCAGAGATCGGCTTGCGTCCGCCGCCGGCACCGGTCAAGGACAAGGAAGAAAACTAAACAGACGTCACCTGTCCTGGGGGAGATTCCATGTTTGGGGGAAACCCCCAGGCATAAAATCCCCCACAAGGGGATAGAGGTGATTTAGAGATCGCCGAGGCCGTCGATCAGCGCCTGGTTCTGCTCGGGGGTGCCGATGGAAATCCGCAGGAACTGGGCAATCCGTTCCTGCTTGAAGTGACGCACGATCACACCCTGCTCGCGCAACTTGGCCGCCAGGCCCGCCGCGTCATGCTTGGGATGACGGGCGAAAATGAAGTTGGCCGCTGATGGCAGCACTTCAAAGCCCTTGGCCTGCAACTGCCCGATCACCTTCTCGCGATTGTCGATCACCAATTGGCAAGTCTTGTCGAAGTATTCGCGATCTTCGAATGCCGCCGCTGCCCCCACAATCGCCAGGCGATCCAGCGGATAGGAGTTGAAGCTGTTCTTGATGCGCTCCAGCGCTTCGATCAGATCCGGATGGCCAACCGCCAGGCCCACCCGCAGACCGGCCAGGGAGCGGGACTTGGACAGGGTCTGGGTGACCAGCAGGTTAGGGTAACGGTCCACCAGGCTGATCGCCGTTTCACCACCGAAATCGATGTAGGCCTCGTCCACCACGACCACCGAATCCGGGCTGGCCTGGAGAATCTGCTCGACCGCTTCCAGCGCCAGCAGGCAACCGGTCGGTGCGTTCGGGTTGGGGAAAATGATCCCGCCGTTCGGCTTGGCGTAGTCCGCCGGGTTGATCTGGAATTGCTCGTCCAGCGGCACGGCGTCAAAGTGGATGCCGTACAAGCCGCAGTACACCGGATAGAAGCTGTAGCTGATGTCCGGGAACAGCAGCGGCTGATCGTGTTGCAGCAAACCGTGGAAGATGTGCGCCAGCACTTCATCGGAACCGTTGCCGAGGAACACCTGGTTGCCCTGCACGCCATAGTAGGTGGCGACGGCCTGCTTGAGCAGGTCGCTGTTGGGGTCCGGGTACAGGCGCAGGTTGTCGTTCAGTTCGGTTTGCATGGCGGCCAGCGCTTTGGGCGACGGGCCGTACGGGTTTTCGTTGGTGTTGAGCTTGACCAGCTTGGTCAGTTTCGGCTGCTCGCCCGGCACGTAAGGCACCAGATCCTTGACGAATGGGCTCCAGAATTTACTCATGTTCATTTCACCTGCTTGTCGTCAACGATGCGGTATTCGGCGCTGCGGGCGTGGGCGGTCAGCGACTCGCCACGGGCCAGCACGGAAGCGGTCTTGCCCAGAACGGACGCACCCTGCTCGGAGCAGAAGATGATCGACGAGCGTTTCTGGAAGTCATACACACCCAGCGGCGAGGAGAACCGCGCGGTGCCGGAAGTCGGCAACACGTGGTTGGGCCCTGCGCAGTAATCACCCAATGCCTCGCTAGTGTGACGGCCCATGAAGATCGCCCCGGCGTGGCGGATTTTCGGCAGCCAGGCCTGTGGATCGGCAACCGACAATTCAAGGTGTTCTGGCGCGATGCGGTTGGCCACTTCGATGGCCTGCTCCATGTCACGCACCTTGATCAGGGCACCACGGCCGTTGATCGAGGTTTCGATGATCGCGGCACGCTCCATGGTCGGCATCAGCTTGGCGATGCTCGCGGCGACCTTGTCGAGGAACTCGGCGTCCGGGCTGACCAGGATCGCCTGGGCGTCTTCGTCGTGCTCGGCCTGGGAGAACAGGTCCATGGCGATCCAGTCCGGATCGGTCTGGCCGTCGCACACCACGAGGATCTCGGACGGGCCGGCGATCATGTCGATACCGACCTGGCCAAACACGTGGCGCTTGGCGGTCGCGACATAGATGTTGCCCGGGCCGACGACTTTGTCGACCTGCGGCACGCTTTCGGTGCCATAAGCCAGTGCGGCAACGGCCTGGGCACCACCGATGGTGAACACGCGGTCGACACCGGCGATGCATGCTGCCGCCAATACCAGTTCGTTGATTTCACCGCGCGGGGTCGGCACGACCATGACCACTTCGGTGACGCCAGCGACCTTGGCCGGAATCGCGTTCATCAACACCGACGACGGGTACGACGCCTTGCCGCCCGGTACGTACAGGCCGGCGCGGTCCAGCGGCGTGACTTTCTGGCCCAGCACGGTGCCGTCGGCCTCGGTGTAGCTCCAGGAATCCTGTTTCTGCTTTTCGTGGTAGCTGCGCACACGGGCAGCGGCAACTTCCAGCGCTTCGCGCTGCTCGACGGAAATGCGCGTCAGTGCCAGCTCCAGGCGCTCGCGCGGCAGGATCAGGTCAGCCATGGACTTCACGTCCAGGCCATCGAACTGACGGGTGAAGTCCACCAATGCCGCATCGCCACGCTCGCGCACGGCCTTGATGATGTCCAGCACTCGCTGATTGACCGAGTCGTCAGACACACTTTCCCAGCTCAGCAGATGATCCAGATGATGCGCGAAATCCGGGTCAGCAGCGTTGAGTCGGCGAATTGCAGTCAGTGCGGTCATAGCGAGAGCCTCATAGGATTGGCAAAAAACTCAGGCGCCCTAACGTAGCAGTCGTTTCCGCTTGGGCACCTGAGAATTCTGGCTATGAGGCGGATAGACGGGCGCGACTCAACGTCGCGCAGGTGAATCAGCCGCGGTGTCGAGACTCCACTGCCTTGCGCAGGGTGTCGATCAACGCCTGGATACGGGCGTGCTGCATTTTCATCGAAGCCTTGTTGACGATCAGCCGGGAGCTGATGGCGGCGATGAAATCCTGTGGCTCCAGGCCGTTGGCCCGTAGCGTGTTACCGGTGTCGACCACGTCGATGATCTTGTCTGCCAGTCCGATCAGCGGTGCCAGTTCCATCGAACCATACAGCTTGATGATGTCGACCTGACGACCCTGTTCGGCGTAGTAGCGCTTGGCAACGTTGACGAACTTGGTGGCGATGCGCAGGCGGCCCTTGGGCTCGACCGCGCCGACTTTACCGGCGGTCATCAGCTTGCACTGGGCGATCTGCAGGTCCAGTGGCTCGTACAGGCCCTGGCCGCCGTATTCCATCAGCACATCTTTGCCGGCAACGCCCAGGTCAGCGGCGCCATGCTCGACATAGGTCGGCACATCGGTGGCACGCACGATCAGCAGGCGAACGTCGTCCTGGGTCGTGGGGATGATCAGCTTGCGGCTCTTGTCCGGATTCTCGGTCGGCACGATGCCCGCTTCAGCCAGAAGCGGCAAGGTGTCGTCAAGGATGCGGCCCTTGGACAGTGCGATGGTCAACATGGGAAACGTCAGTCCTTATCAAGGTACTCATGCCCGGTCGCAAATGGCGCCGGACACACATCGAGCCGGAAACCGGCTCGACTTGAAACAAAACCAATGGGCACGTCCCTGTGCCCCCTCTGCAATAACTAGCCCGGAACGCGACGGATCTTGGCGCCCAGCATTTGCAGTTTCTCTTCGATGCACTCGTAGCCACGGTCTATGTGGTAGATGCGGTCGATCAGGGTGTCGCCGTCGGCGATCAGGGCCGAGATCACCAGGCTGGCCGACGCACGCAGGTCGGTTGCCATCACTGGCGCGCCCTTGAGTTTCTCGGTGCCGGTGACGATGGCGGTGTTGCCTTCGACCTGGATCCTGGCGCCCATGCGGTGCAGTTCGTACACGTGCATGAAACGGTTTTCGAAGATCGTCTCGATCACAGCGCCCGTGCCTTCGGCAATGGCGTTGAGGGAGATGAACTGCGCCTGCATGTCGGTCGGGAACGCCGGGTACGGCGCGGTGCGCACGTTGACGGCTTTCGGTCGCTTGCCGTGCATGTTCAGCTCGATCCAGTCTTCGCCGCAGGTGATTTCGGCACCCGACTCACGGAGTTTTTCCAGGACGGCTTCGAGGATCGTCGGATCGGTGTCCTTGACCTTCACACGGCCGCCGGTCACTGCCGCGGCCACCAGGTAGGTGCCGGTTTCGATACGGTCTGGCATCACTTTGTAAGTGGTGGTGTGCAGACGCTCGACGCCATCGATGGTGATGGTGTCGGTGCCGGCGCCGGAAACCTTGGCGCCCATGGCGTTGAGGAAGTTCGCCAGGTCGACCACTTCCGGTTCGCGCGCGGCGTTTTGCAGGACGCTGCGACCCTTGGCCAGGGCCGCGGCCATCATGATGTTCTCGGTACCGGTCACGCTGACGGTATCGAAGAAGAATTGCGCACCGCGCAGGCCGCCTTCAGGCGCCTTGGCCTTGATGTAGCCACCTTCGACGTCGATGATCGCGCCCATGGCTTCCAGGCCACGGATGTGCAGGTCAACCGGACGCGAACCGATGGCGCAACCACCAGGCAAGGCGACTTCGGCTTCGCCGAAACGGGCAACCATCGGGCCGAGCACCAGGATCGACGCACGCATGGTTTTAACCAGTTCGTACGGTGCGATCAGGGTCTTGATGGTGCGCGGATCGATTTCGACGGCGAGCTTCTCGTCGATCACCGGCTCAATGCCCATGCGGCCGAACAGCTCGATCATGGTGGTGATGTCGTGCAGGTGCGGCAGATTGGCCACGGTCACCGGGCCATCGCACAGCAAAGTGGCGGCCAGGATCGGCAGGGCAGAGTTCTTTGCCCCGGAGATGCGGATTTCGCCATCAAGACGAACGCCACCGGTAATAATCAGTTTATCCATAAGAATCTCGACGCCCTTGGGCTCAGGTGCGCTCGGCCCAGGCCGCGCTGCTGAAAAATTTCATTGTGACCGCGTGGATGCTGCCATCGGTAATCCACGGGTTCAAATGGGCATAGACCTGCTGCTGACGCTTCACCGGGCTCAATGCCGCCAGTTCATCGCTAATCACGTTCAGCTGGAAATTGCAGCCTTCGCCCTCGACTTCTACTTTCGTTCCGGGCAGCTTTCCTTCGAGAAAGCTCTTAACTTCTACGGCCTGCATGCTCAACCTCAATCGGCGCCCTGTGCGCACGGGTCGGACATCATACAAAAAAGCCCCGCGCCTGCGAACCCCGCGAAGCAGGACTCTGACGGGGGGCTTCTGTATAGATGTGGATTAGGGATGCGCCAACAGCTCGGTCAGCTCGCTGACCTGGGCGATTTCGCGCATGTCTTCCGGCATCCCGCGGATGCTCAGGGCCTTGCCGGCCGTCTGCGCATCGCGGATAAAGCACAGCAACAGCGACAAACCGACACTGCTGGACTTGGTCACCGCCGAACAATCGACCACCAGCGACGTAGCCTGGCTGGCCTTGATCAGCGCCCGGCCCTGCTCACGCAGGCCAGGGCCGGTGCGGTAATCCAGCACGCCGCTGAGGAGCAACTCGCCAGATTCGTCCATCCGGACTGCCGAGTCACTCATTGGGTTTGTTTCTCGGTGGATTCCTTGGCCTTGGCCACTTCCCCGGCCCAACCATTGATGGTCTTGTCCAGGTCATTGCCATTGCGCTGCATGGCATCGGCGAACTGATCGCGGAACAGCTTGCCGATGTTGATGCCGTTGATGATCACGTTACGCAGCTTCCACTCGCCGTTGATCTTTTCCATGGTGTAGGACACCGGATAGATCGCACCATTGCTGCCCTTGACCGTCATGCCAACGCTGGTGCGGTTGCCCGACTCATCCTTGGCCGGATCCACGGTGATGCCCTGATTGTTGTATTCGAGCAAGGCATTGCCATAGAACTGGAACAGGCCCTTCTTGAAGTTCTCTTCGAAGGTCTTCATCTGCGCCGGCGTAGCCTTGTGCGAATACTTGACCGTCATGATGCTCTTGGAAATACCCTCGGCATCCACGACAGGCCCGACGATGGTATTGAGCGCGACGTAGAAATCGGCCGGATCCTGCTTGTACTTCTCTTTGTTGGCCTTCAGGTCGTCGAGCAACCGGTTGGTAGTGTCCTGGACCAGGTCATGCGCCGAAGGCGCCGCTACGGCGTTAGCCACCAACGGCAGCGTCGCAAGCAGTACCAACAGGCCACGTCGCAAGGTAGAGATCATTTAACAGCTCCTCATTTGGCGTCTTTGCTAACGGTATTGAGCAGGAATTTACCGATCAGGTCTTCAAGGACCAGCGACGACTGGGTGTCATGGATGGTTCCACCATCCTTGAGCAGGGTCTCCTCCCCACCCACGCTGATACCAATGTACTTCTCGCCCAACAGGCCCGCGGTGAGGATAGATGCAGTGGAGTCGACCGGCAGATTATCGACGCGTTTTTCCAGTTGCATGGTTACCCGACCAGTGAAGCTGTCGCGATCCAGATCGATGGCCGTGACCTTGCCGATGGTCACACCGGCCATGGTCACCTTGGCTCTGACCGTCAAACCGGCGATATTGTCGAAGTAGGCGTAAAGTTTATAGGTGTCGGTGCTCGGGCTCGGGGACAGGCCACTGACCCGCAACGCCAACAACAGCAAAGCCAGGATGCCAGCCAGCAAGAAAAGGCCGACACCGATTTCCAGGGTGCGGTTTTGCATCAGAAATCTCCAAACATCAAGGCGGTCAGAATAAAGTCCAGGCCGAGTACAGCCAACGAGGCATACACAACGGTCTTGGTGGTGGCACGACTGATCCCCTCGGAAGTGGGTTCGCAGTCATAGCCTTGGAATACGGCAATCCAGGTCACGACAAAGGCAAAGACGACGCTTTTGATGATCCCGTTGAGCACATCGTCGGTGAACGTCACGCTGTTCTGCATGTTCGACCAGTAGGAACCTTCGTAGACCCCCAGCCAGTCGACTGCCACCCACGAGCCGCCCCAGATCCCCACCACGCTGAAAATCATCGCCAGCACCGGCAGGGAAATGAAACCGGCCCACAAGCGGGGCGCGATGATGTACTTGAGCGGGTCGACACCGATCATTTCGAGACTGGACAACTGCTCGGTGGACTTCATGTTGCCGATTTCGGCGGTCAACGCCGAACCCGCACGCCCGGCGAACAGCAACGCGGTCACCACCGGCCCCAGCTCACGCAGCAAGGTCAGCGCAACCATCTGCCCAACAGCCTGCTCGGAACCATAGCTGGAAAGAATGTTGAAGCCCTGCAAGGCCAGCACCATTCCGATGAACACCCCGGAGACCACGATGATCACCAGGGACATCACGCCCACCGAATGCAACTGCTTGACCAGCAACCCGAAACCGCCACCGATGCCGCCACGGCCGAGCAAGGCATGAAACAGGAACAGCGTCGAACGCCCGAACACCGCCACCGCATCGATGGCGGCCTGGCCAAAGCGACGCACGCGCTCTATCAATGAAATTCTGCGCATCAGCGCTTCCCCAGAAGATCTGCGCGGTAATCCGTCGCTGGAAAGTGATACGGCACCGGGCCGTCAGGCTCACCGGTCATGAACTGACGGATACGCGGCTCATCCGAATTCATCAGTTCGTCCGGCGTGCCCTGCCCCAATACCTGGCCGTCGCCCACTACGTAGATGTAGTCGGCAATGCTCGCGGTCTCGGCCAGGTCGTGAGAGACCACGATGCTGGTGATGCCCAGCGCATCGTTGAGCAAACGGATCAGGCGCACCAGAACGCCCATGGCGATGGGGTCCTGGCCAACGAAGGGCTCGTCATACATGAGGATCTGGGGGTCGAGCGCAATCGCCCGGGCCAGGGCCACACGGCGCTTCATGCCGCCGGACAGCTCGTCGGGCATCAGCTCGATCGCGCCGCGCAAGCCAACGGCCTGCAATTTGAGCAGGACGATGTCGCGGATCATTTCTTCGGGCAGTTGCGTGTGGACGCGCAGCGGAAACGCGACGTTCTCGAAGACATCGAGGTCGGTAAACAGGGCGCCGCTCTGAAACAGCACACCCATGTGCTTGCGAGCATCGAACAGATCGCTGCGCGATAGCTTGGGCAGGTTCTGTCCATTGACCCAGACTTCGCCCTTGGTCGGCCGCAACTGGGCACCCATCAGGCGCAAGAGCGTGGTCTTGCCGCACCCGGATGGCCCCATGATGCCGGTGACCTTGCCACGCGGGATACGGATATCGACATTGTTGAAAATGCTGCGCGCACCGCGCTTGAAGGACAGTCCCTTCAGCTCGACCGCGTAGGCGTTATCGGCACTCATCTAAACTCCTTGCGATGCAGCCTCTCACTCGGACGCCTGACTTTCTGACGAAAGCACATCCCTCCCGGGCAGGCCGAACTGGCGGCGAACTATATCACTGCAAAGGCTGCGCGCCCAAGGCCAAAGCCAAGGCATGTTCAACTGCTTTACAGGTTGAAAGCTCCGGCTAGAGGGTTTCGGGTAACAAGTAATGACAATGCACGACGAACTAGCGTGAGGGATTCGATCATAACCGCTATAATCGCCGCCTTTTCACCGGGCTATACGATCCGACATGAGCCAAACCAGCGACCTGATTCAATCAGCACAACGCACCATCCGCCTCGAGGTAGAAGCCGTACAAGGCCTGCTGCCCCATATCGACGCAGATTTCGTACGCGCTTGCGAGATGATTCTGGCCAGCAAGGGCCGCGTTGTCGTGGTCGGCATGGGCAAGTCGGGGCACATCGGCAACAAGATCGCCGCGACCCTGGCCAGCACCGGCACCACGGCTTTTTTTGTGCACCCGGCAGAAGCCAGCCATGGCGACATGGGCATGATCACCCGTGACGACATCATCCTGGCGCTCTCGAACTCCGGCTCCACCCATGAAATCATTACCCTGCTGCCGCTGATCAAGCGCCTGGGCATCCAGTTGATCAGCGTGACCGGCAACCCGGGTTCGGCGCTGGCCAAGGCCGCCGAGGTCAACCTCAACGTTCACGTCGAGCACGAAGCCTGCCCGCTGAACCTGGCACCGACCTCCTCGACCACGGCTGCGCTGGTGATGGGCGACGCCCTGGCCGTGGCGCTGCTGGAAGCCCGCGGCTTCACCGCCGAAGACTTCGCCTTTTCCCACCCCGGTGGCGCCCTTGGCCGACGCCTGCTGCTGAAGGTGGAAAATGTCATGCACGAAGGTAAAGATCTGCCTCAGGTGCAGCGCGGCACACTGCTTAAAGATGCACTGATGGAAATGACCCGCAAGGGCCTGGGCATGACCGTTGTCCTGGAAGCCGATGGCAAGCTGGCCGGGATCTTCACCGACGGCGACTTGCGCCGCACCCTGGACCGCAGCATTGACATCCACAGCGCCACCATCGACGAGGTCATGACCGCCCACGGCAAGACCGCCCGCGCCGAGATGCTTGCCGCCGAAGCGCTGAAAATCATGGAAGACCACAAAATCAGCGCACTGGTGGTGGTCGACAACGAAGACCGCCCCGTCGGCGCCCTGAACATGCACGACTTGCTGCGTGCGGGAGTAATGTAATGAACACTGATCTGATGCAACGCGGCAAACACATCAAGCTGGCAGTATTCGACGTTGACGGCGTCCTGACCGATGGCCGCCTGTACTTCCTCGAAGACGGCAGCGAATTCAAGACCTTCAACACACTCGACGGCCAGGGCATCAAGATGCTGATGGCGGCCGGCGTACAGACCGCAATCATCAGCGGCCGCAAAACCCCGGTGGTCGAACGCCGGGCGAAGAACCTCGGCATCGCGCATCTTTTTCAGGGTCGCGAAGACAAACTGGTGGTACTCGACGGCCTGCTCGCCGAACTCAACCTAAGCTATGAACAGGTTGCCTACCTCGGCGACGACCTGCCGGACCTGCCGGTGATTCGCCGCGTCGGCCTGGGCATGGCCGTGGCCAATGCCGCCAGCTTCGTGCGCGAACACGCCCACGGCATCACCGTCGCCCGTGGTGGCGAAGGTGCCGCTCGCGAGTTCTGCGAATTGATCCTGCGCGCCCAGGACCGCCTCGACGCGGCCAATGCAGCGTACCTGTGAGCCCACTATGCTGAGCAAAAAGTTTCGCAACACACTACTGTTCACCTGCATCGCGGCGATATTCGCGGCGGTCGGCTACTGGAACATCAGCCCGGAACGCTTTCTCGACAAGCCTGCTGCCGTGGTAGATGAGAGCGCGATCGACTACTACGCCACCAACGCCCATAGCGTGCAGTACCTGCCCGATGGCAGGCTGCAATACGATTTGACGTCGGACAAGGTCGAGCACCTCAAGGCCACTGAAGTGACCTTGCTGACCAACCCTGACCTGAACGTGTTCCGCGGCACCGAATTCCCGTGGCACGTGCAGAGCCTGCGTGGCGAGGTCAACCCGGACGGCACGCAAGTCGAGTTGATCGACGACGTGCGCATCACCCGCTTCGACGAAAAAAACCGCAAGACCCTGATCACCAGTACCCGTATGACCGTGTTCCCCCAGCAGCAATATGCGCAGACCGAGCAAGACGTTAGAATCGACGGCGCTGGCGGCGTATCGACTGGCAAGGGAATGAAGGCGTATTTGAAAGAAAGCAGGATACACCTGCTATCGAACGTAAGAGGACAGTATGAGGCTCGTTAAAACCCTCCCGATTTTGCTCAGTCTGGGCGCAGCACTGGGAAGCGTGAGCGCCTGGGCTCTGCCGAACGATCAAGAGCAGCCTATCCGCATTCAAGCCGACGACGCCCAACTGGACGACAAGCAAGGCATTGCCACCTATAAAGGCGACGTGATCATTACCCAGGGGTCGATGATCGTCAAAGGCAATACCGTCACGATCACCCGTACGCCGGCGGGCGACATCGACGTTGTCACGTCGGTAGGCAACCTCGCCTATTTCGAGCAACTGCAAACGGCTGGCGACACCAAACCGGTTCAGGGCTGGGGCGTGACCATCCAGTACCACGCCACGCAAAACCGCGTCGTGCTGATCGACAAGGCAAAGGTTGTCGACAAGGACAACAACACCACCCAGGGCGAGAAAATCGTCTATGACACCGTCAAGAAGCTCGCCAGCGCCGGTCGCGCTACGGGCAGCAAGGTCACGGAATCGCGTCCGCGTATCGACATGGTGATCCAGCCAAAAAGCAAAACCGACGAGAAAAAGGCGCAGTAATGGCAACCCTGAAAGCTCAGCATCTGGCCAAGAGCTACAAGAGCCGCCAGGTCGTGCGTGACGTCAGCCTGTCCATCGACAGCGGTCAGATCGTCGGCCTGCTCGGCCCGAACGGCGCCGGCAAGACCACCTGCTTCTACATGATCGTCGGCCTGGTGCAGGCAGATCAGGGCCGCGTGCTGATCGACGACCTGGACGTCAGCCACCAGCCGATGCACGGCCGCGCCAAGGCCGGTATCGGCTATTTGCCGCAGGAAGCCTCGATCTTCCGCAAGCTGTCGGTGGCCGACAACATCATGGCCATCCTCGAGACCCGCAAGGAACTCGACAAGGCCGGCCGCCGCAAGGAACTGGAAAGCCTATTGCAGGAATTCCACATCAGCCACATCCGCGACAACCTCGGCATGAGCCTGTCCGGCGGCGAGCGTCGTCGTGTGGAAATCGCCCGGGCCCTGGCCACCAACCCGAAATTCATCCTCCTCGACGAACCCTTCGCCGGCGTGGACCCGATTTCAGTCGGCGACATCAAGCAGATCATCCACCACCTCAAGGCCAAAGGCATTGGCGTGTTGATCACTGACCACAACGTTCGTGAAACCCTGGATATCTGCGAGACCGCCTACATCGTCAACGACGGCCAACTGATTGCCGAAGGCGACGCGGAAACCATCCTTGCCAATGAACTGGTGAAGGAAGTGTATCTGGGCCACGAATTCCGCCTGTAAGTGCAACGGTGTCCAGGCAATCGCCCGAACGCCGCGCCTTGAGTACCCGCTGCACATCCATCGCCGCCGATGACGGCCTTGTGTCAACAAAGTTTTATAGCTTTTTATTGTTACAGCGGTCTAGGCAAACCCCTCAGTTTCAGGCATATAACTTGCTTAAGTTTGGCGCTTCGGCGCCCTGTAGTGGATGGCGCATGTGCGCCGGCGAATAAGGTGTTAAGCCCCTGCCATGAAACCATCGCTAGTCTTGAGAATGGGCCAGCAGCTGACGATGACACCGCAGCTGCAACAGGCCATCCGCCTGCTCCAATTGTCGACCCTGGACCTGCAACAGGAAATCCAGGAGGCCCTGGAGTCCAATCCGATGCTCGAACGCCAGGAAGAAGGCGACGACTTCGACAATTCCGACCCCCTGGCCGACAACGCCGAACAAAAGCCCAATACCGATATCCAGGAACCCTCCTACCAGGAAAGCGCCCCGACGGTCGATAACCTCGAGGAAGGCGACTGGAACGAGCGCATTCCCAACGAGCTCCCGGTCGACACCGCCTGGGAAGACGTTTACCAGACCAGCGCCAGCAGCCTGCCCAGCAACGATGACGACGAGTGGGACTTCACCACCCGCACCTCGGCCGGCGAAAGCCTGCAGAGCCACTTACTGTGGCAACTGAACCTGGCCCCGATGTCCGACACCGATCGCCTGATCGCCGTGACCCTGATCGATTGCATCAACAATCAGGGCTACCTGGACGAAACCCTTGAGGAAATCCTCGAAGCCTTCGACCCGGAACTGGACATCGAGCTGGACGAAATCGAAGCCGTCCTGCACCGCATCCAGCAATTCGAGCCTGCCGGCATTGGCGCCCGCAACCTGGGTGAATGCCTGCTGCTGCAACTGCGGCAGCTGCCAGCCAAGACTCCTTGGCTGGCCGAGGCCAAGCGCCTGGTCACCGATTACATCGACCTGCTGGGCGGCCGCGACTACAGCCAGTTGATGCGCCGCATGAAACTCAAGGAAGACGAGCTGCGCCAGGTCATCGAGCTGGTCCAGAGCCTCAACCCGCGCCCAGGCTCGCAAATCGAGTCCACCGAAGCCGAATATGTCGTGCCCGACGTGATCGTGCGCAAGGACAACGAACGCTGGCTGGTAGAGCTGAACCAGGAGTCGGTGCCACGGCTGCGGGTCAACGCCCAGTACGCCGGCTTCGTGCGCCGCGCCGACACCAGCGCCGACAACACGTTCATGCGCAATCAGTTGCAGGAGGCCCGCTGGTTCATCAAGAGCCTGCAGAGCCGCAACGAAACCCTGATGAAAGTGGCCACCCAGATCGTCGAGCATCAGCGCGGATTCCTCGAATATGGCGACGAAGCCATGAAGCCGCTGGTCCTGCATGACATCGCCGAAGCAGTCGGCATGCATGAATCGACGATTTCGAGGGTGACCACCCAAAAGTTCATGCACACCCCCCGGGGTATTTATGAACTGAAATATTTTTTCTCCAGTCACGTCAGTACCTCCGAAGGCGGCGAATGCTCGTCCACGGCGATCCGCGCGATCATCAAAAAACTGGTTGCCGCGGAAAATCAGAAAAAGCCGTTGAGTGACAGCAAGATCGCTGGTTTACTGGAGGCACAAGGCATTCAGGTGGCTCGCCGCACCGTCGCCAAGTACCGCGAATCCCTCGGGATCGCGCCTTCGAGCGAACGCAAGCGGTTGATGTAGGGCCACGCCACAGCGTTCCAGTGGCAGATCATCTGATCTGCCGCTTTATGCACTGGCAACGAAGGAGAAGCTGTATGCAAGTCAACATCAGTGGACACCAACTGGAAGTGACCGAACCTCTTCGCACCTACATCGGCGAAAAACTCGAACGATTGGAGCGACATTTCGACAAGATCACCAACGTGCAGGTCACGATGACCGTCGAGAAGCTGAAGCAGAAAATCGAAGCCACGCTGCATATTCCCGGGAATGAAGTGGTCGCCAACGCGGAACATACCGACATGTATGCCGCCATCGACGCACTCACCGACAAGCTGGATAAACAACTCAAAAAGCATAAGGAAAAGACCCAGAGCCTCCTTCAGGGCGCGACCGGTCGTTAACACCCCCAACCCATGATCCGACTTGAAAGTATCCTGACCCCCGGCCGTTCCCTCGTGAACGTGCCGGGCGGCAGTAAAAAGAAAGCCCTCGAACAAATTGCCAATCTGATCGCCCGCGAAGTGCCGGGGCTGGAGATGCAAGATGTCTTCGAGGCGCTGATTGCCCGTGAAAAACTCGGCTCGACCGGTTTTGGTAACGGCATCGCCATTCCACACTGCCGCCTTAAAGGCTGTGAGTCGCCCATCAGTGCCTTGATGCACCTGGACGCCCCTATCGATTTCGACGCCATCGACGGCGCACCGGTTGACCTGCTGTTTGTCCTGCTGGTCCCGCAAGCCGCTACCGATGCGCACCTTGAGCTGCTGCGCCAGATCGCCAGCATGCTCGACCGTAAGGATGTACGCGACAAACTGCGTAGCGCCAAAAGCAATGAAGCCCTGTATCAGGTTGTCCTGGACGAGCAAAACGGTCAGTAATCATGCGCTTGATCATCGTCAGTGGCCGCTCCGGCTCCGGTAAAAGTACCGCCCTCAATGTACTTGAGGACAACGGCTACTACTGCATCGACAACCTGCCTGCCGGCCTGCTTCCCGAGCTGGCCGAACGCGCGTTGATCCATACCGAAATGATGCAGCCGCTGGTCGCCGTTTCCATCGACGCGCGCAACCTGCCCAGCCATCTGTCACGCTTTCCCGAACTGCTCGAAGAAGTCCGCGCCCGGCACATCCAGTGCGATGTCCTGTACTTGGACGCCGACGAAGAAACCCTGCTCAAGCGCTTTTCGGAAACCCGTCGCCGCCACCCGCTGAGCAACGCCAACCGCTCGCTGGCCGAGGCCATCAACGTCGAAAGCGTCCTGCTCGGACCGATTGCCGACCTCGCCGACCTGAAGATCAACACCACCAGCCTGAACCTGTATCAATTGCGCGACACCATCAAGCTGCGCCTGCTGAATCAGCCTGAACCGGGCACGGCGTTCCTCGTGGAGTCCTTCGGCTTCAAGCGTGGCATGCCGGTCGACGCCGACCTGGTGTTCGATGTGCGCTGCCTGCCCAATCCCTACTGGAAACCGGAATTGCGTGAGCAGTCCGGGCTCGATCAACCGGTTGCCGATTATCTGGCGGCACAGCCGGACGTCGAAGAGATGTTCCAGGACATTTCCTCATACCTGCTAAAGTGGCTGCCTCGTTTTGCCGCCAGCAACCGCGCCTATGTCACCATCGCCATCGGGTGCACCGGCGGCCATCACCGCTCCGTGTACCTGACCGAACGTCTGGGGCGGACGCTGCAACAATCCCTGAAGAACGTCCAGGTTCGCCACCGCGACCTCAGCTAAAGGATTCACACCGCGATGCCTGCTCTGGAAATCGAAATCATCAACAAGCTGGGCCTGCACGCCCGTGCTTCTGCAAAATTCGTTGGGGTGGCGGGCCAGTTCCCCTGCCAGATCCGCGCGGGTCGTACACCAGAGACCATGGTCGACGGTAAAAGCATCATGGCCATGATGATGCTGGCTGCGGGCAAGGGCACCACGATCCACTTGAGCACAGAAGGCGAGCAGGAACAGGAAGCGCTGGATGCACTGGTGGCGTTGATCAACAACTTCTTCGACGAGGGCGAGTAACAGCTGCCGAGGGAGCTTTTGTGGCTCGCTCCTACAGGCACTGTGTTTTAGCCAATAAAAAAGGCGTGCCACCCAATGGGTGGCGCGCCTTTTTTGTGTAGCCCCGAGAATCAGCTGCCCGCTACAGTCATCCGCTCGATCAACACCGAACCCGTGCGAATGTTGCTGCGCAGTTCCAGGTCATTACCCACGGCGACGATCTGCTTGAACATGTCGCGCATGTTGCCGGCGATGGTCACTTCCTGGACCGCAAACTGGATTTCGCCATTCTCGACCCAGAAACCCGCCGCACCCCGGGAGTAATCGCCGGTGACCATGTTCAGCCCCTGCCCCATCAACTCGGTGACCAAAAGCCCGCGCCCCATGCGTCGCAGCAAGGCCGCCTGGTCTTCATCCCCATGGGTGACGAACAGGTTGTGCACACCGCCAGCGTTGGCCGTGCTCGGCATCCCGAGCTTGCGACCGGAGTAAGTGCCGAGGATATACGACACCAACTCGCCTTTTTCGACGAACGGTTTGGCGTAGGTCGCCAAGCCATCGCCATCGAACGCCGCACTGCCCATCGCTTTCATCAAGTGAGGGCGCTCGTCGATGGTCAGCCACTCCGGAAACAACTTTTGCCCCAGCGTGCCTTCAAGGAATGACGACTTGCGATACAGGCTGCCGCCGGAAATCGCCGAGAGGAAACTGCCGAACAAGCCACCCGCCAACTCCGCGGAAAACAGCACCGGCACCTCGCACGTCGGCACCGGACGCGCGCCCAGACGGCTCGCTGCCCGTTGCGCCGCACGCTGGCCGATGCTCACCGGGTCGGCCAGCAAATTGCCCTGGCGGTTCACGTCGTACCAGTAATCGCGCTGCATCTGGCCGTCCGCTTCGGCGATCATCACGCAGCTCAGGCTGTGACGCGTCGAGGCGTAACCACCGATAAACCCGTGGCTGTTGCCATACACGCGGCAACCCTGATGGGTGCTGAGGGTGGTGCCGTCGGCATTCTTGATCCGGCTGTCAGCGGCAAACGCTGCCGCCTCACAGGCCAGCGCCTGTTCGATGGCTTGCTCCGGGGTGATGTCCCATTCGTGGAACAGGTCGAAATCCTGGAGATCGCGCGCCATCAGCGCGGCATCTGCCAGGCCCGACGCTTCATCTTCCGAGGTGTGCTTGGCGATGGCCAGTGCCGCGGCGACGGTTTCGCGAATGGCGTCCGGACCGCTGGCCGAGGTGCTGGCCGAGCCTTTGCGCTGGCCAACGTACAAGGTGATGCCAAAACCCTGGTCGCGGTTGAATTCGACGGTTTCGACTTCACGCTGGCGCACCGACGTCGACAGGCCCTGCTCCAGCGACACCGCCACTTCACAGGCACTCGCGCCCTGGCGCTTGGCTTCAGCGATGATCTGCTCGACTTGTTCCTGCAGTGCCGGCAACGCTTGTGGGCCGACGCTTTCAACTGCACTCATGCTGTTCTCCACTCAAATTCTGCTTTCGGTAACGGTCATCGAGCGACCGGGCCGGACAAGCGGCCCCCGACTGGTTATCATGGCGGCGTTTCTTAGCGGACTGCCACCATGGTTGATTCTTACGACGACTCCCTCGATACGGGAGAAAAAAGCAAATCCCAGGTCAAACGCGAGCTGCATGCTCTGGTTGACCTTGGCGAGCGCCTCACAACACTCAAGCCTGACTTGCTGGCAAAACTGCCTTTAACCGACGCCATGCGCCGGGCCCTGGCCGAAGCGCCCAAGCACACCGCGAACATCGCGCGTAAACGGCACCTGCAGTTCATCGGCAAACTGATGCGCGATCAGGACACTGACGCGATTCTGGTTCTGCTCGATCAACTCGATGCCTCCACCCGTCAATACAACGAACGCTTCCACAACCTGGAACGCTGGCGCGACCGTCTGATCGGTGGCGACGATGCAACCCTGGAAAAATTCGTCACCGAATACCCGGACGCGGACCGCCAGCAATTGCGCTCCCTGATCCGTCAGGCCCAGCACGAGGTTGCGCAAAACAAGCCTCCTGCTTCCAGCCGTAAAATCTTCAAGTACATCCGTGAGCTGGACGAGACTCAACGCGGTCTGCGTTAATTCTCGAATCGGGTGAGCTGCCTCGCAGCTCACCCGCAGCTTCACCTCTTACGACCCCGTGCCACCCACGGTGATCGCATCAATCTTCAACGTTGGCTGGCCGACACCCACCGGCACCGACTGCCCATCCTTGCCGCACGTGCCCACGCCGCTGTCCAGTGACAGGTCGTTACCGACCATCGACACCTTGCTCATGGCTTCCGGCCCGTTACCGATCAGGGTCGCACCCTTGACCGGCGCGGTGATCTTGCCGTCCTCGATCAGGTACGCTTCGCTGGTGGAAAACACGAACTTGCCGCTGGTGATATCGACCTGACCGCCGCCGAGGTTGGCGCAGTAGATGCCGCGTTTCACCGAGGCAATGATTTCTTGCGGATCGCTTTCGCCGGCCAGCATGTAGGTGTTGGTCATGCGCGGCATCGGCAGGTGTGCGTAGGATTCGCGACGGCCGTTACCGGTACGCGCCACGCCCATCAAGCGGGCGTTGAGCTTGTCCTGCATGTAGCCCTTGAGGACACCGTTTTCGATCAGCGTGGTGCATTCGGTCGGCGTGCCTTCGTCATCGACGCTCAACGAGCCACGACGACCGGCCAGTGTGCCGTCATCGACGATGGTGCACAGCTTGGAGGCGACCATCTCGCCCATGCGCCCGCTGTAGGCCGAACTGCCCTTGCGGTTGAAATCGCCTTCCAGGCCATGACCGACCGCTTCGTGCAGCAGCACGCCCGACCAGCCCGAACCGAGCACCACCGGCAGCGTACCGGCCGGCGCCGGAATCGCTTCAAGATTGACCAGGGCCTGGCGCAACGCTTCACGGGCATAGCCCATGGCGCGATCTTCGCCGAGGAAATAACGGTAATCGGTCCGACCACCACCGCCGTGACCGCCGCGCTCGCGACGACCGTTCTGCTCGACGATCACGCTGACGTTGAAACGCACCAGCGGGCGCACATCCGCCGCCAGGCCACCGTCGGTGGATGCCACCAGAATTCGCTCCCAGACACCGGCCATGCTCACGGTGACTTGCTGGATGCGCGGGTCGAGGGCACGGGTGGCGGCGTCGACGCGCTTGAGCAAGTCGACTTTCTCGGCACGGGTCAGGACTTCCAGGGGATTGTCCGGCGCATACAGCTGCGCGACATCCTGGCTGGTGAAAGCCTGGACGGTGCCGTTCTGTCCGGCCCGGGAAATCGAACGAGCGGCACGTGCCGCCGCACCCAGGGCTTCCAGGGTGATGGCATTGCTGTAGGCGAACCCGGTTTTTTCGCCCGACTGCGCACGCACGCCCACGCCCTGGTCCAGGTTAAAGCTGCCTTCCTTGACGATGCCGTCTTCGAGCGCCCAGGACTCGGAAATCTGCCCCTGGAAATACAGGTCGGCGGCATCGATGCCCGGCCCGGCCAAATCACCGAGCACGCCTTGCAGGCTCTCGATCGTGACGCCACCGGGCGCCAACAGGTGTTCACTGACTGAGGACAACAACTCGCTCATATGCTTTACGCCTTAAATTCGTGTTTCTGATGCAGGTCGCTGGGCGCCCTGCGAGAAAAAGCGCCGGTGACTGGACACCGGCATCCGCGCCCGGATGGACGCCTGTTCGCTGCTATCGCGTTCGGCCAGCAGCACGGCCTCGCCTTGATCCTGTTGCGCCAGCACGCGACCCCACGGGTCGACGATGGCGGCATGCCCGAAGGTTTCCCGCGGTCCCGGATGCGTCCCGCCCTGGGCCGCCGCAAGCACGTAGCATTGCGTCTCGATGGCCCGCGCACGAATCAGCACGTCCCAGTGCGCCGCGCCGGTCACCGCCGTGAAGGCCGAAGGGGCGGTAATCAGTTCCGCACCCGCTACGCGCAACTCGCTGTACAGCTCGGGGAAGCGCAGGTCATAGCAGACTGTCAGGCCAACCCGGCCGACCGGCGTATCCGCCACCACCACACCGTTGCCATAAGCATAGTCATCGGATTCACGATAACGGCCACGATTGTCCGCCACGTCGACGTCAAACAAGTGCAGCTTGTCGTAGCGCGCCACCGTTTCGCCCTGGTCATCGACCAGCAACGAACAGGCATGCACTTTCGCCGTCGGCTGATCTGCCGGTGGCAGCGGCAAGGTGCCGGCCACAATCCATAACTTGAGGTCGCGTGCGGTCTGTTTCAACCACGGCAGGATCGGCCCTTCGCCCAATGCCTCGGCGCGCCCGATGTCGGCAATGTCGCGCCGGCCCATGGCGGCGAAGTTTTCCGGCAAGACCGCTAGCTTCGCACCGCCAGCGGCCGCTTGTTCGAGCAATCGACGGGCCTGGGCCAGATTGGCCAGTACATCGCTCTGGCTGACCATTTGAATCACCGCTACAGACATGGCGCACTCCTGGAATCGTATGCGGGCCATGCTACTCCATAGGCTTGCCGAGTGCCTTTTCAAAAAGGTTCTCAAAAAGCCTTGTCGAAGGTGATCTTCGGTTCTTTCCACGGCCCTTTGACGGTGTACTTCACGCTGGCGAAACGGGAGACCCGGTCACCGATCAGCTTGTCGATCAGGAACAGCGCCCCACCGACTGCCGGCGCGCCGACGATCAACGCGGCAATCGGCAGGTTATTGGTCACCGGCAAGGTCACCATCAGTTTCGCGTCGATCTGGTCGGCCACCATGTTCAGGGTGCCGTCCAGTTCAATGGTGCTCGACGGCCCGGTCAACCGAATCGGCTCACGGGTGACATACACGCCATTGGTCGCGACCAGCAGCCCTTTGACCTGGTCATAGCTCAGGCCTTTGCCGAACAAATCGGAGAAGTCCAGGCGCAGGCGCCGGCCTATGGAGTTGAAGTTGAGCAATCCAAACACTCGCAATGCCTGGGCACTGCCCTCGACCTCGACGAACTGGCCCTGATTGAGCGTCGCATCGAGCGTACCGGAGAAACGCTTGGTCGCGACCCACGCTGGAGACCCCGGCCAGCGTCCATCGACATCCATGTAGAAGTTCTGGCTGGTCACGCTCGGCGCAAACCCCCAGCCCTTGAGCACATCGGCCAGGTTCTTGCCGCTGATGCGCCCCTTGTACCAGCTGTTGCTGGCGCCGGGCACGCCTTCCCAGCCACCGCTGCCCACCAGCAGCATGCCCTTGAGCCCCAGGTCCAGCGAATTGAACACGATGCCCTTGGCCGTCGGACGTATCTTCAGCGACCAGCCACCCACCAGGTCCTTGCCCTGGAACAGCTGGTTGATGGTGAGGTCCACGGCCGGGATTTTTGTCGGGTCCACCGACGCCAGCGGGTCCGGCGCATTTTCATCGGCCTGCACTGCCGGGTCCGGTGCGGGCAGGCGCACGGTTTGCAGGTTGATGGTGATCGGGGTGGCTTTGGAATCGGGCAGGTTGGCACTGCCCTTGATCTGCTGGCTGTCGAGTTGAAGCGACCAGGCGGAAGGCTTGCGCGCCAACTGGATCGAGACTTTATCGAGGGTGGTGCCAATACCGCTGAGCTTGCCCACCTGGAAATCGGCGCTGCTGAGCAACTGTTTGGCACTGCCACCCGGATCCTGGCCGGCGTATTTATCCACCAGATCCTTCCATGGGCCAACGTCCAGTTCCGACAGCAGTCCGCGCACCCGCAGGCCTTTGGCGCCCGGCAACACGGCCTCGCCATTACCGAGGAACAACTCACCGCGACCGTCGGCAAAGTTGTTGGCGGGCGCTGCGAACGTGAAGTTCGCCAAATCCCCATAGTTGACCCAATAGCGCCGCTCGTCGCCCTGCAAGGTCATGCGAAACGTCGTGTCGCGCCCGGTATCGGCGGTCATGCCGAACGGTGCAGGCAAATCGATGGCCACGCCCCTGAGGTTGGAGTTGACCTGCAATTGGCTGTCGGCACCATTTAATGTCAGTTGCAGTTGATACGGGATCACGCCGCTCACCGGCAGCGGCTGCGTCACTTTCAGCCAGTCGGTCAGCTTCTTGACCTCGACCTGTCCCGACGCATTGACGCGAGTGTTCAGTTTACCCGGGCTGCCATCGGCAAAAATCTGCGCGGTAACCGGCTTGTCGAACGCCCGGGCGCTAATGTTTTGCCCGCTCAGGCCCTTGGCGCTGTCGAAACGGAAATCACCTTTGAGCTGGGTCAGTTCCAGCACGGGATCGGCCAGCTTCAAGCGTGCCTTGGCGGTCTTGAAGTCAACGAGAATCTTCGGCTCCTCGCCTTTTGCCAGTGGGATATCCAGTTTCAACTTGCCTTGCAACTCACCCTCGCCTTCCCAACCGGCAAAAGTAGGCCCAGTGCCGATCGGCGCATCCTGGAGGATTTTCAGGCCGTCGCCCAGACCGCCGGCAAAGCCGCCATCGAGGAACAAGTGCACGTTTTGCCCGGCAGGCACATGGGGAATGTTGACGTAGACATCGCTGACCTGGGTGTCGAGCAATTGGCCCGTGCTCGCCAGGATGCGCACGCCGCTGTCTTCGACAAACACGTCGCCGCTGACCTTGCTGACATGAGGCCAGCCCGGCTGGAAGGCCAGTTCGGCATCGTGAACCTTGAAGAACAGGCTGATGCTGCGATCAACGTCCTTGGCATCGTGGCTCAGTGAGCCTTGATACTGGAAGAAGCCCTGGTCGACGGCGCCCTTGAGGATCGCGGTGCGCAACCATTCGTCCAGCGCCGGGCTGAGGACCGCCGGCAGGTACTTGGCGGTGTACCGACCATCGCCATCGACCATGCCGACCCGCAGGTCCATGTAGTCTTCCTGGGTGTGATCGAAGTGCAGGCGAATCAGGAAGTCGCCGGCAATCTTGCCTTCTTCACCCAGCACCTTCAGGTACGGCGCGATCAGGGTGAAGCCCTGCTTGTCGAGCTTCCACGTCAGCCGTGCATTGGCCTGCAGGTACTGCCACGGCTTGGCGAAGATCGGATCCAGGTGCAACAAGAAATCCTTGCTGTCCATGCGCAGTTCGCCGTGGCCCAGGTCGCCGCTGATGCTGCCGCTGACATTTCGCGCCGCCGGCGCCCCGTGATAGGCGTCGAAGCCGACCTGGTCGAGGTTGGCGGCAAAGCCGAACTTGCTGTCGTCGGTGGCGTTGGGGCGAAAGTCCACCAGCACGTTACGCAGGCCACCCCTGACTTTCAGCCGCTCGACGACCGTGGCAAAGCCTTCCGGCAACGGTGCCAGCGCATTGAGCAACGGGGTCAGCGGCGTGAGATCGATGCGGTCGGCTTGCAGGTGCCAGAGCGCTTCGGATTTCTCGGTGGCCGCACTTTGCGTGGCCTGCAGATGCGTCTCCCAGCGGGTTTCGCCAAGGTTCATCGCCAGCGAATCGAGGGTCACCTGCATGCCTTTGGCGCTGCGCTGGAAGTAGCCGTTCAATGCCAGGTTGTTGATCTGCACCGGCTTGCGGTCGGCATAGGCACCCTTGAGTTCTGGCGCATTCAAGCGCACCGCCGCGCTTTGCAAGGTGCCCTTGTCCCAGGTCGCCCACAGTTCGCCACCCGCCTTGATCTCTGAGAAATTCCACTCCTGGCTGACGCGCTCGGGCAACCATTTCGACCAGTCGCTTTGCGGCAGGCTCAGGTACACCTCGGCTTTCGCATCCTTCCATTCGCTGGCACGGATTCGCGTGCGCAGGCTCATGGCCACCGGCTGGCCGTCAGGCAGGGTCAGCCGCGCATCGAGGCGCTGCCGGGTTGCCCCGGTTTGCAGGTTCAGGCCAACGTAGGTCAGGGTCAGCGGCGACTGTGCAAACGGCTGCAAGGTCACCTGGCTGTCGAGCACCGACAATTGCTGGATCATCTGCATGCGATTGAGCAACTGTTCCGGATCGGTCGGTTGATCCTCTTGCACCGGCAAGCCTTCGAGCACCCATTGACCGTCGTCGCCTTCCTTGAGGCTGATCCTCAGGCCACTGAGTTGCAGATGAGCGATGCGCACCTGTCGAGCCAACAGGCTGGCCCAAAGGTCTGGCACCACGCGCACCTGTTCCAGGTGCAAGGCATTGGCACCTTCTCCGAGGGTCACGTCATGCACCCTCAGGATAGGGGCGAAACCACTCCAGCTGCCTTCGAGTTCGCCGATCTGCAACGGCATGCCCAAGGCTTCGCTGGCCTTGGTCTCGATATCGGCACGGTACTCGGCCACCAGCGGCGCCAGCTCCCGACCCAGGCTGACATAGAGCGCCATCAGTACCAAAACCAACGCGCACAGGCCCAGACCCCAACGGATCAGTGCGGCCAGAATGCGTGTCAGACGGTCCATGTCAGGTGGCTCCCATGGTAAAAATCATGCAAAAAGCTGAGGCCAGCCGTTCAGGAACAAGCAAACCGTGGCGAATCAGAGCAACACCACGTCGTATTGTTCCTGGGAATACATGGTTTCCACCTGGAACCGAATGGTGCGCCCGATAAACCCTTCCAGCTCGGCGACGTTACCCGACTCTTCATCGAGCAGGCGGTCGACGACTTTCTGGTTCGCCAATACACGATAGCCTTCCGCCTGATAGGCGCGAGCCTCACGCAGGATTTCGCGGAAGATTTCGTAGCAAACGGTTTCCGGCGTCTTCAGCTTGCCACGCCCCTGGCAGGCATTGCATGGCTCGCACAGCACCTGCTCAAGGCTTTCGCGGGTGCGCTTGCGGGTCATCTGCACCAGGCCCAGCTCGGTGATACCAATGATGTTGGTCTTGGCGTGATCGCGCTCCAGTTGCTTCTCGAGCGTGCGCAGCACCTGGCGCTGGTGCTCTTCATCTTCCATGTCGATGAAGTCGATGATGATGATCCCGCCGAGGTTGCGCAGGCGCAGTTGACGAGCGATGGCCGTCGCAGCTTCGAGGTTGGTCTTGAAGATGGTTTCTTCGAGGTTGCGATGGCCGACGAACGCACCGGTATTGACGTCGATGGTGCTCATGGCTTCCGCCGGATCGACCACCAGATAACCGCCGGACTTCAGCGGGACCTTTCGTTCAAGGGCTTTCTGGATTTCGTCCTCGACGCCATACAGGTCGAAAATCGGCCGTTCACCCGGGTAATGTTCCAGACGATCGGCAATCTCCGGCATCAATTCGGCGACGAACTGCGTTGTTTTCTGGAACGTTTCCCGGGAATCGATGCGGATCTTTTCGATTTTCGGGCTGACCAGGTCACGCAGGGTGCGCAATGCCAGGCCGAGGTCTTCGTAGATCACGCTGGGCGCGCTGATGGTTTTGATCTGGGCGCTGATCTGATCCCACAGCCTGCGCAGGTAGCGGATGTCCATGAGGATTTCATCAGCACCGGCACCTTCGGCCGCAGTACGCAGAATGAAACCGCCGGCTTCCTTGATGCCTTCCTTGGCCACGCAATCGGTGACCACTTGCTTGAGGCGTTCGCGCTCGGCTTCGTCTTCGATCTTCAGGGAAATGCCGACATGCGCCGTGCGTGGCATGTACACCAGGTAGCGCGAAGGGATCGACAACTGAGTGGTCAGGCGTGCGCCCTTGGAACCGATGGGGTCCTTGGTCACTTGCACCACCAGGCTCTGGCCCTCGTGCACCAGGGCACTGATGCTCTCGACCGCCGGGCCCTCGCGCAGGGAAATCTCCGAAGCATGAATGAACGCGGCACGGTCCAGGCCGATGTCGACGAAGGCCGCCTGCATCCCGGGCAATACCCGCACGACTTTGCCTTTATAGATGTTGCCGACGATCCCGCGCTTTTGCGTGCGCTCGACATGGACCTCTTGCAGCACACCGTTTTCGACCACCGCCACGCGCGATTCCATCGGCGTGATGTTGATCAGGATCTCTTCACTCATGGCAGGGTCTCGTTCAGGCATGTTCACGATAATGGCCGCATCTGTTCAGAACGTTGCTTAGTCTGCGTTCCGGGGTTGCCAACAGGGTATGCCGAAATGGCCGAGCAGTTCCGCGGTTTCGCAAAGCGGCAGTCCAACCACCGCCGAATAACTTCCATTGAGCCCGGCGACAAACACCGCACCCAGTCCTTGAATTCCGTATCCACCCGCCTTGTCCCGTGGCTCGCCACTGGCCCAGTAGGCCACGGCCTCTTCACGGGCGATATCCCGAAAGCGCACCCGACTGGTCACCACCCGGGACTCGCAACGTTCGCCATCGAGTACGGCAATCGCCGTCAGGACGTCATGCTCGCCACCGGACAACATCATCAGCATGGCGCACGCGTCAGCTTGATCAACCGGTTTGCCGAGAATTTTTCCGCCGAGGACCACGGCGGTATCGGCGCCGAGCACGCAAAACGGTACATCGGACACGACAGCGCCGCGCCCGGCCTCGGCCTTGCCGCGCGCCAGACGCTCGACATAGGCCGATGGGGATTCTTGAGGTGAAGGGGTTTCGTCGATGTCCGCACTGACGGCGCAGAACGGAACGCCGATCTGCGTGAGCAATTCACGCCGGCGTGGCGAGCCAGAGGCGAGGTACAACCGTTTCATCAAGACCTCTCCCTGTCTAATGCTTGAGCGATTTAATTGATTTTGTAGCGCCGACGCAATCCACGCAAACCATAGCTGACCCAAGGCCAGAGCAGCGCACTGACTAGCGCCGGCAAGACCAGCGCCAACGTCGGTTGACGATTACCGGTCAAGGCGCTGAGCCATAGCTGGACCAACTGGGCGAGACCGAAAATCACCAGGATCACCAGGCTCTGCTGCCACATCGGAAACATCCGCAGGCGTTGCTGCAGCGCTAGTACCAGGTAGGTGATGAGGGTCAGGATCAACGCGTTCTGCCCCAGCAACGTACCGTAGAGCACGTCCTCGGCCAGGCCCAGGCACCACGCGGTGACCATGCCGACCTTTTGCGGCATGGCCAGCGCCCAGAAGGCCAGCAGCAGGCCGAGCCACAGCGGACGCAGGATTTCCATGAATTGCGGCAAGGGAGAAACGCTCAGCAGCAAGCCGATGACAAACGTCAGCCAGACCATCCAGCCGTTTCGGGAGGCTTTTACACCGGCCATTATTCTCTTCCCACAGGAGTGGCCGGCGCGGAGGCCGGCGGCTTGGCGGCAGGCTTCGCAGCAGCGGGCTTGGTGGCTGGCGGTTTAGTGGCCGCGGGCTTTGGCGTGGCAGCTGGTTTTGCCGGCGCAGCGGTTGCCGGGACAGGCGCCGCCGGGGCAGCGGCCGGTACAGCCGGGGCTACCGGGTTGACCAGTTTCGGCACCGTGGCCGGAATGATCGGCCCACCGCCCTGCGCATCCAGGCTTTCCTGGGCCTGGGCTGCATCGTTGGCGCGTTCTTCCGGGGTTCGGGTGTCGCTGAACACCAGCAGCAGGTAACGGCTGCGATTCAAGGCAGCCGTCGGTACCGCGCGGACGATGGCAAAAGGCTGGCCGGAATCGTGGATCACTTCCTTGACCGTCGCCACCGGGTAACCCGCCGGGAAACGCTGACCGAGACCGGAGCTGACCAGCAAGTCACCTTCCTTGATGTCGGCGGTGTCCGCCACGTGACGCAGTTCCAGGCGCTCCGGGTTGCCGGTGCCGCTGGCAATCGCGCGCAGACCGTTACGATTCACCTGGACCGGAATGCTGTGGGTGGAGTCGGTCAGCAACAGGACACGGGAGGTATAAGGCATCAGCTCCACCACCTGCCCCATCAGGCCACGGGCATCGAGTACCGGCTGGCCGAGGACCACGCCGTCACGCTCACCCTTGTTGATGATGATGCGATGGGTGAAGGGGTTCGGGTCCATGCCGATCAACTCGGCCACTTCGACCTTTTCGTTGACCAGTGCCGAGGAGTTGAGCAACTCGCGCAGCCGAACGTTCTGCTCGGTGAGGGAGGCAAGCTTCTGCATGCGCCCCTGCAACAGCAGGTTTTCACTCTTGAGTTTTTCGTTTTCGGCGACGAGTTCGGTCCGGCTGCCAAACTGGCTGGCAACGCCTTCCCACAAACGACCGGGCAGGTCAGTGATCCAGTAGGCATCCATCAGCACCAGCGACATCTGGCTGCGTGCAGGCTTGAGCAGACTGAAGCGGGCATCGACCACCATCAGCGCGACCGATAGCACGACCAGCACCAACAGGCGCACGCCCAATGAAGGGCCCTTGGTGAAAAGCGGTTTAATAAGCCGCTCCTCCCAGGCAAATGTTGTGTTTTTTCATACGGCAGCAAACCGGCCTGGATGCAGACTGACAGAAGATAAACGCGAACAGGCAGCACTGCAAAGTGCCGCCTGCGCGCTCAACAGCATAGAGGCATTCCGGCGACTTATTCGCTGGAAAGCAGGTCCATGGTGTGTTTATCCATCATTTCCAATGCACGGCCACCGCCGCGAGCAACGCAGGTCAGCGGGTCTTCGGCAACGATCACCGGCAGACCAGTCTCCTGGGCCAGCAACTTGTCGAGGTCACGCAGCAATGCACCACCACCGGTCAGGACCAGGCCACGCTCGGCGATGTCGGACGCCAGTTCCGGCGGCGACTGCTCCAGGGCGCTTTTCACGGCCTGAACGATGGTGGCCAGGGACTCTTGCAGAGCTTCCAGCACTTCATTGGAGTTCAGGGTGAATGCGCGTGGAACGCCTTCGGCCAGGTTACGGCCACGAACGTCGACTTCGCGAACTTCGCCGCCCGGGTAGGCGGTGCCGATTTCCTGCTTGATGCGCTCGGCGGTGGATTCACCGATCAGGCTGCCGTAGTTGCGACGCACGTAGGTGATGATCGCTTCGTCGAAGCGGTCACCGCCAACGCGCACGGATTCGGCATAAACCACACCGTTCAGGGAGATCAGCGCGATTTCCGTAGTACCGCCACCGATATCGACGACCATCGAACCGCGAGCTTCTTCAACTGGCAGGCCGGCACCGATCGCAGCGGCCATTGGCTCCTCGATCAGGAACACTTCACGGGCACCGGCGCCCAGGGCCGATTCACGGATGGCACGACGCTCAACCTGGGTGGATTTGCACGGAACGCAGATCAACACGCGAGGGCTAGGCTGCAGGAAGCTGTTTTCGTGAACCTTGTTGATAAAGTACTGCAGCATCTTTTCGCACACGCTGAAGTCGGCGATCACGCCGTCCTTCATCGGACGAATGGCAGCAATGTTGCCCGGTGTACGGCCGAGCATGCGCTTGGCTTCGGTGCCGACAGCAACGACACTTTTCTGGTTACCGTGTGTCCGAATGGCCACAACGGAGGGCTCATTCAGGACGATACCGCGCTCGCGCACGTAAATAAGGGTGTTGGCAGTGCCCAGGTCAATGGAAAGATCGCTGGAAAACATGCCACGCAGTTTCTTGAACATGGGAAAGGGACCCTAGGCAACGCGTGGGTAAAAAAGTGCGGCAAACTCTAACAACGACAGGGATTTTGGGCAAGGCGCCAATATGTTAAATTGGCCGCTTTTCTGTGCACCAAGCCCCACAATCGCGGCCTTATGACCGTAGAAGTGCGGTAGTGTTCCGACAATCTAACACACGGACGCCGTCCGTTTTGTTTTCCACTGGAGAATCCCAATGGCGCTAGAACGCTCCGACGTGGAAAAAATCGCTCATCTGGCCTGTCTTGGCCTCAATGATGCCGATCTTCCACACATCACTTCGGCCCTCAACAGCATTCTCGGGCTGGTCGACGAAATGCAGGCGGTCAATACCGACGGTATCGAGCCGCTGGCCCACCCACTGGAAGCCAGCCAGCGCCTGCGCGCAGACGTCGTGACCGAGACCAATCACCGCGAGGCCTACCAGTCCATCGCACCAGCGGTCGAAAACGGCCTGTACCTGGTTCCGAAAGTCATCGACTAAAGGGAAAGAGCCTGCAATGCATCAATTGACTCTGGCCGAGATCGCCCGCGGACTCGCCGATAAAAAGTTTTCCTCCGAAGAGCTGACCAAAGTCCTGCTGGCGCGCATCGCCCAGCTCGATCCGCAGCTCAACAGTTTCATCAGCCTCACTGAAGACCTGGCGCTGACGCAGGCGAAAGCCGCTGACGCCCGCCGGGCCAACGGTGAGAGCGGCGCCCTGCTTGGCGCGCCGATCGCCCACAAAGACCTGTTCTGCACCCAGGGCATTCGCACCAGCTGCGGCTCGAAGATGCTCGACAACTTCAAAGCTCCGTACGACGCCACCGTGGTTGCCAAGCTGGCCGCTGCCGGCGCCGTGACCCTGGGCAAGACCAACATGGACGAATTCGCCATGGGTTCGGCCAACGAGTCGAGCTACTACGGCGCGGTGAAAAACCCGTGGAACCTGGAACACGTGCCGGGCGGTTCGTCCGGCGGTTCGGCGGCGGCGGTTGCCGCTCGTCTGTTGCCAGCGGCCACCGGCACGGACACCGGCGGCTCCATTCGTCAGCCCGCGGCCCTGACCAACCTGACCGGCCTGAAACCGACGTACGGTCGTGTTTCGCGCTGGGGCATGATTGCCTATGCCTCCAGTCTCGACCAGGGCGGCCCAATGGCGCGCACCGCCGAAGACTGCGCCATCCTGTTGCAAGGCATGGCCGGCTTCGACCCGAACGACTCCACCAGCATCGACGAGCCCGTGCCGGACTACAGCGCCAGCCTCAACGGCTCGCTGCAAGGCCTGCGCATCGGCGTGCCGAAGGAATATTTCAGCGCCGGTCTTGATCCACGCATCGCCGAGCTGATCCACAACAGCGTCAAGGCGCTGGAAAAGCTCGGCGCCGTGATCAAGGAAATCAGCCTGCCGAACATGCAGCACGCGATTCCTGCGTACTACGTGATCGCGCCAGCGGAAGCCTCGTCCAACCTGTCGCGTTTTGACGGCGTGCGTTTTGGCTATCGCTGCGAAAACCCGGTCAACCTGATCGACCTGTACAAGCGTTCCCGTGGTGAAGGCTTCGGCGCGGAAGTGCAGCGCCGGATCATGGTCGGTGCCTATGCGCTGTCCGCCGGTTACTACGATGCCTACTACCTCAAGGCGCAGAAGATCCGTCGCTTGATCAAGAACGACTTCATGGCCGCCTTCAAAGAGGTCGACATCATCCTCGGCCCAACCACGCCGAACCCGGCCTGGAAGCTGGGCGCCAAGAACAGCGACCCGGTCGCTGCGTACCTGGAAGACGTCTACACCATCACCGCCAATCTCGCGGGCCTGCCGGGCCTGTCGATGCCGGCCGGTTTTGTCGACGGTTTGCCGGTGGGCGTGCAACTGCTCGCCCCGTACTTCCAGGAAGGCCGCTTGCTCAACGTTGCGCACCAGTATCAGTTGAACACTGACTGGCACACCCGCACCCCAACCGGCTTCTGAGGAGACACACATGCAATGGGAAGTCGTGATCGGGCTGGAGATTCATACCCAGCTCACCACCCGGTCGAAAATCTTTTCCGGTAGTTCCACCACGTTCGGCTCCGAGCCAAACACCCAGGCCAGCCTGATCGACCTGGGCATGCCCGGCGTGCTGCCGGTGCTGAACCAGGAAGCGGTGCGTATGGCGGTGATGTTCGGCCTGGCGATTGACGCCGAGATCGGCCAGCACAACGTGTTCGCCCGCAAAAACTACTTCTACCCGGATCTTCCGAAGGGCTACCAGATCAGCCAGATGGAATTGCCGATCGTCGGCAAGGGCCACCTGGACATCGCCCTCGAAGACGGCACGGTCAAACGCGTCGGCATCACCCGCGCGCACTTGGAAGAAGACGCTGGCAAGAGCCTGCACGAAGAGTTCAACGGCGCCACTGGCATCGACCTGAACCGTGCAGGCACGCCGTTGCTGGAAATCGTTTCCGAGCCGGACATGCGCAGCGCCAAGGAAGCCGTGGCCTACGTCAAGGCGATCCATGCGCTGGTGCGTTACTTGGGCATCTGCGACGGCAACATGGCCGAAGGCTCGCTGCGTTGCGACTGCAACGTATCGATCCGTCCGAAAGGCCAGGTCGAGTTCGGCACCCGCTGCGAGATCAAGAACGTCAACTCGTTCCGCTTCATCGAGAAGGCGATCAACAGCGAAATCCAGCGTCAGATCGAACTGATCGAAGACGGCGGCAAGGTGATCCAGCAGACTCGCCTGTACGATCCGAACAAGGACGAGACCCGTCCGATGCGCAGCAAAGAGGAAGCCAACGACTACCGTTACTTCCCCGATCCGGACCTGCTGCCGGTGGTCATCGAGAACAGTTTCCTCGACGACGTGCGTGGCACCCTGCCGGAACTGCCACCGCAAAAACGTGAGCGCTTCCAGGACCAGTTCGGCCTGTCGGCGTACGACGCCAACGTGCTGGCCACCAGCCGCGAGCAAGCCGATTACTTCGAACAGGTCGCGAGCATCAGCGGCGACGCGAAACTGGCGGCGAACTGGGTGATGGTCGAGTTGGGCAGCCTGCTCAACAAGCAAGGCCTGGACATCGAACAGTCGCCAGTTTCCGCAGACCTTCTGGGCGGCATGCTGCTGCGCATCAAGGACAACACCATCTCTGGCAAGATCGCCAAGGTGGTGTTTGAAGCCATGGCCAACGGCGAAGGCAGCGCGGACGAGATCATCGACAAGCGTGGCCTCAAGCAAGTGACCGACACCGGCGCCATCTCGGCGGTGCTGGACGAAATGCTTGCGGCCAACGCTGAGCAAGTCGAGCAATACCGCGCCGCAGACGAAGCCAAGCGCGGCAAGATGTTCGGCTTCTTCGTCGGCCAGGCCATGAAAGCCTCCAAAGGCAAGGCCAACCCGCAGCAAGTGAACGAATTGCTGAAAAGCAAGCTCGAAGGCTGATAGAAATGGAGCCGGTTTTTAAGCCTGGCTCAAAACCTTGTAGGAGCGAGCCTGCTCGCGATGGAGTGTCAGTCGACATCGGTGCAGCTGACACAC
>NZ_JAFMPV010000020.1:0-103466 GCF_049132105.1 Pseudomonas sp. NFX15 | reverse complement strand
ACCGCCTGACCCGGGTGCGCCATCTGCGCGACGAATCGCTGGAACACATCAGCCACGACCTGGCCAACAACCTGCTGATCCACAACCGCCCCGGCCCCACCCGGATGCAGGGCAACCGCCTGCGCCAACGTGATGACAGCCATTACGACTACGACGCCTACGGCAACCTGATCCGCGAACGCCGCGATAACCCAAGCCAGGTCACCGAATACCACTACGACGGCCAGCACCGCCTGACCAGCGTCACCACCCCGGACGGCCGAAAAGCAAGCTACCGCTACGACGCCTTCGGCCGACGCATCGCCAAAACCGTTGACGGCCAGACCACACAGTTCTTCTGGCAAGGCGAGCAACTGATCGCCGAAAGCGGCCCCAACCACTACCGCAGCTACCTCTACGAACCCGGCACTTTCCGACCCTTGGTCATGCTCGACGGCAAGGGCCGCCAAAACGCCCTCCCGTTCTACTACCAACTCGACCACCTCGGCACCCCGCAGGAACTCACAAACCACGACGGCCAACGGGTCTGGTCAGCGCGCTACAGCGCCTACGGCAAACTGCGCGAAGTGAGCCACGGCGGCGGCGAACCACTGGAACAACCGCTGCGTTTTCAGGGCCAGTACTGCGACGCCGAGAGCGGCCTGCACTACAACCGGCATCGTTATTACCACCCGGATCTTGGACGTTACCTGACGCCGGATCCGGTGAAGTTGGCGGGTGGGTTGAATCCGTATCAGTACACGCGCAATCCGACCGGGTGGGTGGATCCGTTGGGGTTGAGCGGGAATTGTCCGGGGGCGAATAAATCGGGTTGCTCTGCGCCGGATGATATTTCTGGCGCTAAGGTTAATGAGGGAGAACCATCAGTTCCGGATGTATCAAGACGAGGGGCATTTCGGCAGGCTAAAGCCGATGCGGGGATTCCCAGAAGTCAGCAACCGGACATTCAGGTGGATGATTATAGTGGTAGGGCTAGCCAGGTTGGCTATGTCGATATGACTGATAAGAATGGTAAAAGCATTTTGAATAATCAGGGTGTGCCAATTAGGACCAGGCATTATCAATTTACTCGAGAAGACGGATTTACACTTGTGCTACAAGATCATGCTGCGGGCCATAAATTTAATGCAAAAAACAATGCGGGTGATCAAGGTCCACACTTCAATGTCCGACCGGCGGATAATTTGCGAAGTGGGAAGGTTGAGGGCGCAAAAAAGCACTATCCATTTGGGAGGTAAAGTATGAAGTATTGGAACGATTTCGAAGGTAGTGTTTTTTTTAATATGGTATTTAGTGGGTTGATTGAGGTTGGTGAAGTAAAGCTGTTTTCATTCAATATAGATAATGTTGGCGCGACAGTGGCTTTGGCGTTCGACATAAAAGAGTTGCCAGACAAACCTCCGCTGAAATGGAGGGCTATAAACTATAATGCCTGTCGTGTCGGAATAAGCTGTAGCGAAGTGAGCGATTTGTCAGTTAGAGATCTCCCAACAAGCTCTGTGCTGGCGCTGACTGTTGAACGCTATGATTCTCGATTTCGAGTGTCGGTTGGTGCGGAGAACTCATTGATAGAGTTTACTGCTGCATACGTAAGACTCCGTGATCCATCTGTTTACTTTACTGATGATGTTTTTTGAAATTCAAGGTGATCCAGTTATTGGTGGCAGGCTTATTGCGAAGTTTTACGGACAACAAACAGGTGGCTTTTGAGGTCTGTTGATTGGTGTATTGAGAGCAATGTTAGGAGTATGGATGGTTGATTTGGCGTTTGTCACTGGAGTAATTTCTTATGATGAATTGTCTTTGTTAAGAGGTGACGACCTGGTAAATCAGGTTGGCGTTTTGAAGGAAGACATGTTGCAAGTTTTGTATTCGTCATCAATTCTGCTAGATGTTGGTTGGTATCCTTCATTTGATGCAAGTGGAGGTTTTCAGATAAGGGCAATAAAGGATTGTGATTGGGAATCGCCGATATTCTTTACAAAAGCTGCCACAATTGCGCTGCTTCTTAAGGAGCTAATTGCTGCGCAAAATAAAATTAATAGGTTTTTTTAACTGGGTGCGGCGGTCGTTCTAAAATGATTATGGAGTATGTGGCGCTTGTGCTGTCGATTCACGAGAGCGTCGAGGCGGAGGTCGTTTTGCTCATTGGAAGCGTAGAAGCTAAATGCTTTATAAGCTACAGCCCATCAAAAATAGAAGTGGGAAAGCAATACAAAGTCGAATTCGAGATGATGCTTCCGGACAAGCCTCTTGTCATACTTTCTGAAGAGACAACGCAGGCAATTGAAATGATGGGTGGCGGGTTTTCGTGTGTTCTTTCCGGGTACTTGGACAATGACGTCTTCCGCTCGTTTGTTGATTTTTACGATCAAGACATCCACTACGACTATCCAGATCTCAACAAGCAATACGTGAAGATTGCGGTGGATAGAATTGATGTGTCTTTTGATTGAGGCAGGAAATTTCCGGACAAGGTCTTCGGAAGTTTCCTTCCAACCCCGGCGGCATCCATGAACTAGTGCGCATCTACTCCGTCGATCCTCAGCGATCGCCATAACGATGTGGCCGAGGCCTTCGGGTTGCGCTTCGCGTTGCCGGACTACCTGATCGAGTTGTATAAAAACCTGCGCAATGATCTGTCGGCCTTCAACGATGATCCGTCCTGGACATTGCCGATGCCGGCGCGTTACGTGATCGGGCAGGACGGCGTGATCCGTTACGCCGAGGTCAACCCCGATTACACTCAGCGTCCAGAGCCTGAAGCGATGCTGGGTGCGATTCGCGGTTCGCACTGACAACCTCCATCCCTTGTGGGCTTAAGACAACTCCAGGATTTGCACAGGGACCTTCAATGGACCGACTCGGCGCAATGGAAACCTTCGTCTACGTGGTGGAAACCGGCTCGTTTTCTGCTGCCGCCCGGCGCCTCAACATCGGCCAGCCGGCCGTGTCGAAAACCATCGCGCAACTTGAGTCTCGGCTGGCGGTGCGGCTGTTGCTGCGTTCGACGCGAGGCCTGACACCCACCGAGGCCGGGCTGGCCTTTTTCGATCGAGCCAAACGCGCCATCGAAGAGGCCGATGAAGCCGATAACGCCGCCCGCGGTTGCGCCAGTGGGCTAAGCGGCAACCTGCGTATCTGCGCGGCGGTCACCTTCGGCCGGCTGCACATCGTTCCGCACCTGGGGCCTTTCCTGGAGCAAAACCCCGAGCTGAACATCGACCTGATGCTCGATGATCGCAACGTCAACCTGGTCGAAGAAGGCGTCGATATCGCCCTGCGCATGGGCGCGTTGAGCGACTCGGGCCTGACCGCCCGCAAGATCGCCGAGTGCCGGCGTGTGGTCCTGGGCACACCGGCCTACTTCGAAAAACACGGCGAACCCACCTCCCCCGCCGACCTGTGCAAGCACCAGGCAATCGTCTACAGCCTCGGCGGCGGCGCCAACTGGCCATTCAACAAGGACGGCGAAGAGCAGTCGGTCATCATTAGCGGCCGGATTCGCGTCAACGCCGCCGAAGGCCTGCGTGAAGCCGTGCTGGCACACCAGGGGCTGACCATGGCCTCGCAATGGATGTTCGCCCCGGAACTGGCCAACGGCTCGGTCCGCGAAGTGATGAAGGACTGGGCGCTACCGAACCTGGATTTGTGGGCAGTGTTCCCCACCGGGAGAATGGCCAGCGCCAAGGCGCGGGCGTTTGTGGAGTATGTGCAGGGGTTGTTGAAAAAGGGGGCTTGAAAGCTTGCGATCTTGCCCCTCCTACAACACACACCCATCAAACCCAACCCTGACATTCGCCGGCAACTCGCTGAGATGCTTCATCAACCACGCATCCAGGGTGTGCCCGACATGGGTCAATACCGCCGATGTGGGTTGCAACTCGTCGATGCATTGCAGAGCCAAGGTCAGGTCATTGTGATTGCGCGGCGCCTGGGGTTGTGGCGGCATGGAGCAATCCAGCACCAGCACGTCCAGCAGTTCACGCTGCAGCCAGTGCAAGGTGTCTGGTGGCAGGCCTACGGTGTCGGTCAGGTAGGCGATGCGCCGCCCTTCCCCTTCCAGCAGATAACCGAGGGTCGGTTTCGAGTGTTGCAGCGCCAGCGCGGTGACGCTGAGTGCGCCGAACTGCCGGGTTTCGAAACCGTCGAACGGCTGGCTGAAGTCGAGTATGCCGGGGTGTTTGTAGAGGTCGGCCAGGCCTTCCGGGTCCACGGGGCCGTGGACCGGAATCACCAGGCCCTGGCCCCAGCGCAAGTGCAGAAGGCCCTGGGCGTGATCGGCGTGGTAGTGGGTCTGGAAAATGCCGTTGAAACTGCGCGGTGGAAAGCGTTCGCACAGGTCAGGCAAGCCGCTGTCGATCAACCAGCGCTGACCGGCGCATTCGATCAACGCGCTGCACGGTCGACGCTGCAAGCGCTCGTCGTAGCGGGCCGCATCGCACGCCGCACACTCACAACCGTAGACCGGAACCTGCCGGGCATCGCCGGTGCCCAGCAATGTCAGGCGCATGCGGCTTGACCATCGATGCAGGCCAGCATGCGTTGCACCGTATGCTCCAGTGCCCCGGAGTTATCCAGCACGTGCAGCGTCGGGTCTTTGTCGGCGAGCACGCGCCGGTTGAAGCGGGCATTGCGCGCCAAGCGGGCGTCGATTTCGGCCACCGACTCCCGCCCGCGTGCCAGCAGGCGCTCGCACAATACGGCCTGGTTCACGGTCAACAACAGCACCAGTACATTCGGGTAACGCTCGCGGGTTTTCTGCAAATGCCCCCGCGAGCCATTGACCAGCACATCGTGCCCGGCGGCCAGCCAATCGTCGATTTCCCGAGGGATGCCATAGGACAACCCGTTAGCGTGCCAGCACAGGGCAAATGCCCCTTCGGCCTCCATGTCGGCAAACTGCTGCGGGCTGACGCCCAGTGCCGCCTCGCCCACCGCTTCCGCCGAGCGAGTGATGACCCGGCGCACGATACGGCAACCGCGCTCGGCCAACCGCTCGCGTGCGGCATCCAACAGGCTGTCCTTGCCTGACCCTGAGGGTCCGATGAGATAGATCAACCTGCCCGCCATCAAAACACCCTCTTCGCTTGTCGCCATACTTGCTGGACCACTGGCAAACCATCCTGACTGCGCGCCTGGATCAAGTCGGCGCGTAGCCCTACAGCGATCTCGCCGCGGTCATTCAACCCGGCCGCCCGGGCCGGATTCAGGCTGACCATGCGTACCGCTTCGGCCAGGCCGATCCGTTCGCTCTGCCCTGCCAGCACGAACGCCGATTGCAGCAGGCTCGCCGGGTAGTAGTCGCTGGACAGAATATCCAGCAAGCCTTCGGCGGCCAGCGTTGCGGCGGCCACGTTACCCGAGTGCGAACCGCCGCGCACGATGTTCGGTGCGCCCATCAACACTTTCATATTGCGCTCGCGGCAACCGCGCGCCGCCTCGACCGTGGTCGGGAACTCGGCGATGGTCATGCCGTAGCGCGCCGACTCTTCAACATGCGCAAGCGTCGCATCATCATGGCTGGCCACCGACAAACCACGACCCAGGCAATGTTCGACAATCGCTGCGCGATAACGGTCGCTGTAGACCCGCGAGTTGGCCATTTGCAGGGTGATGAATTCGTCCATCTGCGGGGTGGTCAGGTGGTATTTGCCCATGTAGTACTCACGGTACTTGGATTCGAGCACGAACTGGCGCTGACCCGGCGAGTGGTCCATTACCGACACCAGTTGCACCAACGGGTTTTCCACCAGATCGCGAAACACGCTGAGCGTATCCGGGTGGCACAGCTCGCAACGCAAGTGCAGGCGGTGTTCGGCGCGGGTCAGCCCGGCGTCGGTGGCCTTGGAGATCGCATCGAGCATCGCCGGCAGTTTCTGCATGCGATTGCCCTTGGGGTTCACATCGCCGATGGACACCGCGTCGAACACCGTGGTGATGCCGGCCGCGATGATCTGCGCATCGTGGCTGAGCACCGCCGGCACCGACGGCCAGTCCACGCCGGGGCGCGGGGTCATGTGGCGTTCGAGGTTGTCGGTGTGCAACTCCACCAGCCCAGGCAACAGGTAATCGCCGTTCAGGTCCAGCGCTTGCGGCAGACGGCTCGGGCCTTCGGCGACCTCGGCGATCACGCCGTCGCGCAGCACCACGGTGCCGTAGAACACCCGGTCAGCGGTGACCAGTTGGGCATTGCTGAGGATCTGTTCAATGGGCATCGGCGTAGTCCTTTTCGGGCAGGGCGGCGGGCGTCATGTCGAAATGACGATCAGCAACCGCCTCGCGGGCGAGGCGGTCGTGGAAGATGCCGATCAACGCGGCACCGGCGGCTTTTGCTTCATTCATCAGTTCCAGCACCACCTGGCGGTTGCTGTCGTCGAGGGATGCGGTCGGCTCATCCAGCAACATCACCGGCCACGCGACCATGAAGCCGCGGGCGATGTTGACCCGCTGCTGCTCGCCACCGGAGAAGGTACCCGGCGCCAATTGCCACAAGCGTTGCGGGATGTTCAGGCGACTGAGCAAGGATTCGGCCCGCGCTTGCGCCTGCTCCTTGGTCCAGCCTCGGGCCAGGGCTGGCTCCATCACCACGTCCAGGCACGCCACCCGCGGGATCACCCGCAGGAACTGGCTGACATAACCCAGGGTACGCTGACGCACTTGCAGGATGTCCCGGGGTTCGGCGCCGACCAGTTCCAGCCATTGGCCGTCGTGTTGCAGGCGAATGCTGCCGCCCGCCGGCAGGTAGTTGCCATACAAGGTGCGCAGCAAGGTGCTCTTGCCCGCACCGGACTGACCGTGCAGCACCAGGCACTCGCCCGCCGCCACACTGAAATCGACACCGCGCAGCACGTTGAGGACCACGCCGTTCTGCTGATGCAACGTGAAGGTTTTCGAGAGGTCACGGACCTCGATCAAGGTTTTCATTGCTCGGTTTCCACAGTTGGACGGGGCTTCACGGCTGCAACACCGATGACACCAGCAGTTGCGAATAAGGGTGCTGAGGGTCGTCGAGGATCTGGTCGGTCAGCCCGGTTTCCACCACTCGCGAGCGGCGCATCACCATCAAGCGATCCGCCAGCAGACGCGCCACCGCCAAATCGTGGGTGACGATCACCACCGCCAGATCCAGTTCACGTACCAGGCCACGCAGCAAATCGAGCAAGCGCGCCTGCACCGACACATCGAGGCCACCGGTCGGCTCGTCCATGAACACCAGCCGTGGGCTCGACACCAGGTTGCGAGCGATTTGCAGGCGTTGCTGCATGCCGCCGGAGAACGTGCGCGGCAAGTCGTCGATGCGCTGCGGATCGATTTCCACCTGGCTCAGCCAGTCCAGCCCGGCCCCGCGCAGTTGCTGGTAGTTGCGCACGCCCTGCGCCATCAGACGCTCGCCGATGTTGGCCCCGGCCGACACGCCCATGCGCAAACCGTCCCGCGGGTTCTGTTCGACGAAGCCCCATTCGGTGCGCAACAGCGTGCGGCGCTCGGCTTCGCTGGCGCTGTACAGGTCCAGCCAATGGCCTTGCTTGTCGCGGTAACCGATGTGGCCGCGTTGCGGCGGCAGGCGACCGCTGAGCAGCGACAGCAAGGTCGATTTGCCCGAGCCGGACTCGCCGACAATCCCCAACACTTCGCCGGGGTACAAATCGAAACTGACGTCCTGGCAGCCCTTCTCCGGACCGTACAACAACGACAGGTCACGCACTCGCAACAGCGGTTCAGTGACCACCGACAACTGGTTTTTCAGTGCCTGGTTCATTGGCCCGTCTCCTGCTGGCTGACGCGCTGGGCGCAGTAATACGTGTCGGAACAGACGAAGCGCTGGGTGCCCGCGTCGTCGAGGATCAGTTCGTCGAGAAACGATTCACGGCTGCCGCAAATGGCGCAGCACGCTTCCCATTTCTGCGCTTCGAACGGGTGGTCCTCGAAATCCAGACTGGTGACGCGGGTAAACGGCGGCACCGCGTACAGACGCTTCTCGCGGCCCGCACCGAACAGCATCAGCGCCGAGCTCATGTCGAGTTTCGGGTTGTCGAATTTGGGGATCGGCGAGGGGTCCATCACGTAGCGTTCATCGACCATCACCGGGTAGGCGTAAGCCGTGGCGATGTGGCCGAAGGTGGCGATGTCTTCATACAGCTTGACGTGCATGACCCCGTAATCGTTGAGGGCGTGCATGGTCCGGGTCTCGGTTTCCGACGGTTCGATAAAACGCAGCGGCTCGGGGATTGGCACCTGATAGACCATGATCTGGTCGGCGTGCAGCGGGGTTTCCGGGATGCGGTGACGGGTCTGGATGACCGTCGCGTCCGGCGTACTCTCGGTTGTTTCAACACCGGCGGTGCGGGCGAAGAAGCGGCGGATCGACACGGCGTTGGTGGTGTCGTCGGCGCCCTGGTCGATGACCTTGAGCACGTCCTCGGCACCAAGAATCGCCGCGGTCAATTGCATGCCGCCGGTGCCCCAGCCGTAAGGTAACGGCATCTCGCGGCCGCCGAACGGCACCTGGTACCCGGGGATCGCCACGGCCTTGAGCAAGGCGCGGCGGATCATGCGTTTGGTCTGCTCATCGAGGTAGGCAAAGTTGTACGCGGCGTCGCGCACCGGAGCCTGGCTCAAGTCATTCATGTTGGTTGCCCTCGGCAGGCTTGCGCAATTTGCGGATCAGTTCCAGTTCGGCCTGGAAGTCGACGTAGTGAGGCAGCTTGAGGTGCGAGACGAAGCCCGCAGCCTCGACGTTGTCGCAATGCATCAGCACGAACTCTTCCTGCTGCGCCGGCGAGACGATCTCTTCGTTGTATTCGTCGGCGCGCAATGCACGGTCGACCAGCGCCATGCCCATGGCCTTGCGCTCGGCGTGTCCGAAGGCCAGGCCGTAGCCCCGAGTGAACTGCGCCAGTTCCGTGGCCGTGCCGACGAACTGGTTGACCATTTCGCATTCAGTGACTTCGATGCTGCCCAGGTTGATCGGGAAACCCAGCTCTTCAGGGTCGATCCACACCTCGACTTCACCGATGCGGATTTCCCCGGCGAACGGGTGATTACGGCCATAACCGCGCTGCGTCGAATAACCCAGCGCCAGCAGGAAACCTTCGTCGCCACGGGCCAGGGCTTGCAGTCGCTGGGCGCGACTGGCGGGCAATTCCAGCGGATCGCGGGTGATGTCCGCCACGGTTTCGCCATTGTCCGATTCGGTCTTGATCAGACCTTCCTGCGCCAGCAAACCGAGAACGCGCGGGCACGCTTCGAGGCTCGTTTCAGGGTCGGCCTGCGGCCCTGGATATTCACCTTCGGCCAGCAACGCAAAGTCCAGCAGTCGATGGGTGTAATCGAAAGTCGGACCAAGCAGCTGTCCGCCTGGCACATCCTTGAAGGTGGCTGACAGTCGACGGCTGAGCAGCATGTTCGCGGTATCGATCGGCAGGCTCGGGCTGAAGCGCGGCAACGTGGTGCGGTAGGCACGCAGCAGGAAGATCGCTTCCACCAGATCGCCGGCGGCTTGCTTGATCGCCAGAGCCGCCAGTTCTTCGTCGTAGAGCGAGCCTTCGCTCATGACCCGCGCCACGGCCAGCGGCAGTTGCTGGCGGATCTGCTCGACACCGAGTTCAGTGACCGACGTATCGCCCCGGCGTTTTTTCGCCAGCAGGCGGTGGGCGTTGTCGATGGCCTGTTCGCCACCTTTTACGGCTACGTACATCAGGCGCGCTCCTGTGCGATGCGAGTGCTGCGTGGCAGGCCGATCAGCTCGTGGCCGGCGGTGAAAAACAGGTCCAGGCCCCGGGGGAATTGATTGTGGCGTTCGCGTTCGGCCCAGAAACCGTCGGCCAGCGGCAGGCTGACCGTGTGCAGGGTTTCGATGCCCGGCCCCTGCCAGCCCAGCCCTTCTCCACCCACCAGCAAAGGCAACTCCACCAGCAAGGTGCAGGACTGATCGGGGTAACGGTCATTGCCGGTATCGAAACCGCTGAGGTCGTGCAAATCCGCCGCCGCCAGCACAGCAAAACGTGCAGTTTCGCGGTTTGCGGTCAGCGGGCAGCCGCAGTGAAACGCCAGGTTGGCGCGGATCGTTGGCGTGTCGAAGGACGGCGCCAACCACAGCGGCGTGTCGACATCCAGCAACGCCAGGCATAACGCGTAGGTCGCCGGCGCCAGCCCTTCGAGGGTCGGTGCCGCCTGTAGCGTCTGGATCAAGCCAGGGCTGGCCAATGCCTTGAGGGCGGTGCGAAAGCCACGTTGGGCATCCAGCACCGGATCGCTGAACGCCGGCTGTAACAGTTGTGCGCTCATCAGTTTTCTCCTCGCACGAGGGTGAAGAATTCGACTTTGGTGGCGGCGGTTTCCGCCTCTTTTGCGGCCCGGCGTTCGGCTTGCGCCGTGGCCAGCGGCGTGATCAGTTGCGCCAGCCAATGGCGTTGCTGCGAGCCCTGCAAATGCGCGTCGGCCAACGCGGCGAGTTCGGCGTGAACCTTGTCGCGACCCGCCAGGTAGCTGTAGCCAGTGCGGCCATCGGCCAGTCGCACCACGCAACGGGTCACACTCATTTCGCCAACGTTGAACGGTGCGCCATTGCCGCCCATGCGACCGCGGACCAGGGTCATGCCGATCTCCGGGGCGCGGATCAGTTGGTACTCGACATCGCGCAACGCATCTTCGAAAGGCTGCAATTGACCGCGACGGGCGCGGGCCAGCACGCCGATCCAGTGCTGGCGTTCGGTGTGAGGAACTGGGTTTTGCATGGACTTCTCCATCAGGTGACGACCTGGTACTGGAAGCGATCGGAGCGGCTGGTGGACTGGGCCAGCTCCACGGCACGGCCGTCGCGATCGCGGGAAAGGGTGAACACGCTCAGGGCCGGCAGATGCCGGGGCATCATCAGCAAGGCGGCTTCTTCGCGGTTGGGCAAACGGGCGCCGATCAAGCTTTGCGTGCGGGTCAGTGGCATGTCCCGTTCACGCAGGTACTGGCGCAGCGAGCCACCGTTGTAGTCCGCCAGCAGCGGCGCATGGCTGGCGCAGTAGCGGTGGCGGATCAGGCTGACCGGTTGGTGGTCGAGCTTGCGCAAGGTCTGCAATTCGATCATCGGGGCCATTTCGGCTAGCCCTAAGTGCTGCGCCTCTTCACGGCTGGCGAAGCAATAGCGGCGCTTGAGCAGCAACGCCTCGACACCCAGGCCCTGGGCCGACAGTGATTGGCTGTAGGCACTGTCGGCGGTCATCGAGTAAATCAGCGGCCGCTCCAGCACCTGGGTGCCCTTGCCCTGGCGGCGCAACAGGCTGCCCTCGAACACCAGCTCATCAATGGCGCGGCGCAACGTGTGACGGTTGACCCCGAAGCGTTCGGCCAACATCACTTCGCCCGGGAGGAAATCCCCGGCGCGGTAATCCGCCAACTCGCGACGCAGGATATCGGCCAGTTCGCGGTACACCGGCTCATCTTGTCTAGACAAGTTCATGCTTTAAAAAAAGCGCCCGCGGGCACCCCTCCGAAAAATCAGATGAACTGCTTGCGCAGGCGTTGCGACAGGATGTCGATCGAGCTGACCACGACGATGATCACCAGCAAAACGGCGCACGTCTGGACAAACTGGAAAGCGCGGATGTTCTCCCAGAGGATCACTCCGATCCCGCCAGCGCCGACCATTCCCACCACCGTCGCCGAGCGCACGTTGGCCTCGAAGCGGTACAGCGCGTAGGACACCCAAAGCGGCATCACCTGCGGGATCACCCCGTAGATCACCTCTTGCAAGGCACTGGCGCCGGTGGCGCGAACGCCTTCGACCGGGCCCGGATCAATCGCTTCGACGGCTTCGGCGAACAACTTGGCGAGGACCCCGGTGGTGCTGATCCACAGCGCCAGCACGCCGGCAAACGGGCCCAGGCCGACAGCCACCACAAACAACATGGCGAAGACCATTTCGTTGATCGAACGGAAGGCGTCCATCACCCGGCGCAGGGGTTGATGAACCCACCACGGCGTGATGTTTTCCGAGCAGAGGATGCCCAACGGCACCGAGCAGACAATCGCCAGCACCGTGCCCCACAGGGCGATCTGCACGGTGACGATCATTTCCTTGAGGTACATGCGCCATTCATGGAAATCCGGCGGGAAAAAGTCAGCGGCGAAGGTCGCCATGTTTCCCGAGTCGCGGTACAGCGCCATCGGATTCATCTCGGCGCCATGCCAGGCCCAGGCCAGTGCGACCAGGAACAGGCCCCAACCGGCGTACTGCGGCCAGGTACGCTTGCCGACAGCTTCAGCGTGCAGAGTGGTCATGAGGGTTCTCTAAATTGCGTCATACAGAACCTGTAGGAGCGAGCCTGCTCGCGATGAACGCAAGGACACCGCGTATCTCCCGGTTTCCCGCGTTATCGTTGACGACTATCGCGAGCAAGCTCGCTCCTACAGGGGTTAGCCGTTGGCTGCGGATTTCTTGTCGGCGGCTTCGTTGAGCAAGGTCAGGCGCTCTTGCAGCTTGGCCAGCTCGGCATCGATATCGGCCAGTTTCCTGGCCTTGTCGGCGGCATCCAGCTTGTCATCGGCGTTGACGGTGGTGCGCTGCTTGAACAGCTCAAGCTGACGAATCGGCAGCAACTGGTCGTCGCTGGATTTCAGGAACTTGCCCAACTGCATGCCCTTGAGCACGGCTTTCTCTTCGTCGGTGTCGCCGTAACTGAAGATGAAATCGCGGATCTTGGTTTTCTCGCTGTCACTCAGCGCTTTGCTCCACACCAGCGGGTCGGCCGGAATCAGCGGCGACTTCCAGATCACTTTGAGCAGCGCGGCTTTGTCTGGCTGGGTGACTTCCAGGCGATCCCAGCTTTCGGTGTTGAAGGTCGCGACATCCACTTGCCCCTTGACCACGCTCAACGCGTTGACTTCATGGCTGGAGTTCAAGGTGCGCTTGAAGGCGGTGGCGGCGTCGACGTGGTTCTTGGCGAACACGTAGTAGCCCGGCACCAGGTAGCCCGAAGTGGAGTTCGGATCACCGTTGCCGAAGGTCAGGCTCTTGGCGTTTTTCAGCATGTCGTCGACCGAGTTGATCGGGCTGTCCTTGCGCACGATCAGCACGCTCCAGTAACCGGCGGCGCCACTGGCGGCAGCGGTCTGGGCGAAGATCTCGCCATTGGAGCGGTCAACTGCCTCGATGGCGGCCTTGTTACCCAGCCAGGCCACATCGACCTTGTTAAAGCGCATGCCCTGGATCAGGCCGGCATAGTCGGAGGCGAACGTGGCGTTGATCTTCAGGCCGGTCTGCTTCTGCATATCATCGAGGAACGGCTGCCAGATGCTCTTGAGGTTTTGCGAAGACTCGGTGGACATGATGCCGAAGTTGATGGCATTTTCTTCAGCCTGGGCGCTGCCCGCTACACAGCTGGCGAGCATGGCAGCGCCAGCAAAAATGCGACCGATACGGTTCAACATGAAAAGGTTTCCTGGGGGTGAACGGTTAGGGATTCGAGGTTGATCACACGCGCGCCAGGACCAGCCGCGGTGCTGTTTCGCTGTGACGGGAGGACTCGGAACACATGAGGCTGGTGTCGATGTCGGCACCGTACAAATCGTTGAGTAACGGGCCGCTCAATTCGCAGCCCGGGCCATCGAAATGAATCCGCCCGGCCTTGAGCGCCACGGCACGCGGGCAATAACGGGTGGCGTAATCGACCTGATGCAGGGTCACCACCACGGTCTTGCCGTCGCGGCGATTGATGTCGGCGAGAATCTCCATGACCTTGCGCGCCGATTCCGGGTCGAGGGAGGCAATCGGCTCGTCCGCCAGAATCACCTCGGCCCGCTGGGTCAGCGCACGGGCAATCGCCACGCGCTGCTGCTGACCGCCGGACAGGGTCGAGGCGCGCTGTTGCGCCAGGTCCGCCAGGCCGACACGGTCCAGGGACTGCAGGGCGAACTGTTTTTCCTCGGCGTTGAACAGGCTCAGGTTGCCGCGCCAGCGCGGCATGCGCCCCAGGCAACCGAGCAGCACGTTGTCGAGCACGCTCAGGCGGTTGACCAGGTTGAACTGCTGGAAGATGTAGCCGATGTCGGCACGCAGGCGGCGTACCTTGCCATTCAAACGACCGGATGCCTGCACCTCGCGACCCAGCACCTTGACGCTGCCGCCATTGTTTTTGTCGCAGCACGCCAGGCCCGCCAGGTGGCGCAGCAACGTGGACTTGCCGGAACCGGACGCGCCGATCAGCGCGACCATCTCACCGGCCGCGATGGTCAGTTCGAGGTCGACCAATGCGCTTTTACGCGCAAAGGTCTTGTTCAGATGATCGACGTGGATGGCTGCGTTCATGGGCTTCTCTGTCTGGTTGAACAGCCGTCCATGGCTGCATTTGAGTTCAACCGACTTTAGGCACGGGGCATGTCAGCCCTATGACTTGCACATGTCGCTGGATGGGTCATTTGATGAAGGTTTTGTGAAAGGTTGAGCTGGCCCTTCGACACATATCCCGGTTTACCCGGCTTTGGCATTAACCGAAGAACCCTGTAGGAGCTGGCTTGCCAGCGAAGACTGCAAGCCAGTCGACAACGATGTTGAATGACCCACCGCATTCGCTGGCAAGCCAGCTCCTACAGGGGATTTGGGAGGTGCATGAATTTTTGACAGACACAAAAAAGGCGACCCGAAGGTCGCCTTGTCGTTACTGCCCGAACTGCCGCCCCAGTCCACCCGGTACGCCGTGGATGTCGGTCTCCTCCCACGGCCCGTTCGGACCAATCGAGCGGCTCCAGCCGTTATCCCAGCGGTAATAGGTGCGCTGGCGATAAAAGGTATTGGGCTGGTCATCCAGCACGTACACACCGAGCTTCTGATCCCAATGGCTATTGCCCCCCGGTGGTGGCGCGAAGCTGGCCGAGGTACGCGGCATTGGCTTGGCCGGTTTCGCTGGAACACCCGGCTTGCCTGGCGACGGGGATGTCGATGGCGTGGGGCTGGGTTGCGACGGCGGGATCGGTTCGGGCGCCCGCTGTTCTGGAGGTCGATGGACCGCACAAGCGCTTAATCCCAAAACAACACTGAGCAGGGTGATTCGAGCGAATGCGGTCATGGTGCGTTTTTCCTGTTATTTGTCCGGGCTGTCGATGGTCAGTGTTTGCGGCGCGGTGGTGCTGCTGGCCAGAGGCTGGCTGCGACCGATCCATTCGCCGGCGGTCGGTTTGCCGGCACGGGAGATGCGCGCAACCAGTTGGACTTCAGGGAAGTTCGACAGTTTCAACTGCGGCATCATTGCGTCGGCATCGCCCAGTTCGACAGTCACCGGCAAATCGGCCACGGTCATGCGCTTGACCGCCAGCGGCGCCGGCGGACCGGACATCGCACGGGCAAAGATGAACACGCTGTCACCGGGCTGGACCTTGGCTTTCAAGTCCGCCGCCAGATCGACGCTGACCTTGAGCACCGCCGAGGCCTTGGCGGCCGGGGCCTCCGCAACTTTGCCGCCACTGGCCAGCAGTTTCTCCTTGGCTCGGGTGATCCCGCCTTGCAGCGCTTCGCGGGATCGATCTTCCGGCGGCAATTGCGCCAGCAGTCGGTTCCAATAATCGATGGCGTCACGATAACGCTCACCCTCGAACGCAGCGATGCCCAGTAGACCGAGGCTGGTGACTTCTTTCGGGTCAGCCTTGAGCGCTTCGTCGGTCAGGGCCTGTATCTGCTCCGACCATTTCTTGTCATTGGCAAAGTACAGCGCCTGCGCCCATTGCCCCAGCAGCTCCGGCTGACGACCGCCCAATTCCACGGTGCGTTGGAACATCTTCGCGGCATCCGCCGGACGATCCTGGGCCATGTAGGTACGACCCAGGAAGTACACGCCTTCGGCAGAATCCGGTTGCGCGGCGACGGCGCGCTCCAGGCGCTTGGTCATCTCGTCCATTGACTGCGGTGCCTGGGCAAACTCGCGGGTCAGTTCGACCTTGTCGCTGGCGCCGTAATGCATGTACAGCCCCAGGCCAAGCACCGGCACCAGAACCGCCGCCAGCAATGGCAAAGGTTTGCCCAGGCGCGACACCCGAGGCGCTTCGACGCCTTCGGTGTCGGCCAGCAGTTCACGGGCGGCTTCGGCGCGACCGGCGTCCATTTGTGCGGCAGTAAGAACGCCCTCCTCCTGCTGAGACTGCAACTCAGCCACGCGCTCCTGATACAGCGCGACGTTCAGGGCAGTACGATCCTCTTCACGCTGGGCGCGACGGCTGCGCAACACCGGGATCAGCAGAAAACTCAGGGCAACCAGAAGCAGCAGACCTGCAGCGAGCCAGAAATCAATCATTCTTGGTTTTTATCCAACAGGTGGTCGAGGCGCGAGCGCTCCTCGGGAGAAAGCTCATCCTTGATGTCGGCGCGTTGCCCGCGACGACGGCGCACGATCACCGCAATGATCACCACGCCGCCCAGCAAAAGGCCGGCAGGACTGAACCAGAGCAAGGCGGTCTTGGCGTTCAGGGCCGGCTTGTAGCGGACGAAATCACCATAGCGGTCGACCATGAAGTCGATGATCTGCTGGTTGTCCTTGCCCTCGCCGAGCATGCGGAAAATCTCTTTGCGCAAGTCGGCGGCGATCGGTGCGTTGGAATCGGCGATGTCCTGGTTCTGGCACTTGGGGCAACGCAGCTCCTTGGTCAGCTCGCGAAAGCGCTCGCGATCACCCTCCTTGGCGAACTCGTAGGTATCGATGGCCGCGTGGGCCACGCCGGCCAGGCTCAAGCCCAGGACAACAGCAGCAAACCAGCGCTTCATGGCGTGGCCTCATCGACCAGCGCCTGGTACTTGGCCGCCAGTTTTTCACGCCAGACCTGCTCGTCGATTACGCCGACGAACTTGTCGCGGATGATGCCCTTGGCATCGATGAAGAAGGTTTCCGGCGCGCCGTACACGCCGAGGTTCAGGCCCAGCGAGCCTTCATCGTCACGGATGTCCAGCACATACGGATTGTGGAAATCCGTCAGCCACTTCAAGGCATCGACGTTGGTGTCCTTGTAGTTGATGCCGTAGATCGTCACGCCCTGCTGGGCCAGTTTGTTCAGCACCGGGTGCTCGACCCGGCAGGAAATGCACCAGGTGCCCCAGACGTTGACCAGCGCCGGCTTGCCGAGAATGTCGGCCTTGGTCAGGGTTTTGTCGCCCTGCACCGCCGGCAGAGAGAACTCTGGAAACGGCTTGCCGATCATCGCCGAAGGCAGCTCGGCCGGGTCGAGGTACAACCCACGGTAAAGAAACACAGCAACCACCAGAAAAATCGCCAGTGGCAACAACATCAACCAACGCTTCATGCAGTGGCTCCCGACAGGCCCAGTGCTTCACGCACGCGGCTCTTGACCTTGACCCGATAACGCCGATCCAGCGCCGCCAGCAATCCTCCGAAACCGGTCAGCAGTCCGCCGAACCAGATCCAGCGCACGAACGGCTTGACGTGCACGCGCACAGCCCAGGCGCCATTGCCCAGCGGTTCACCGAGGGCGACATAGAGGTCGCGGGTGAAACCGGCGTCGATGCCCGCTTCGGTCATCACCGAGTTCTGCACGGTGTACAGGCGTTTTTCCGGGTGCAGTACGCTGACTTCCTTGCCGCCCTTGATCACCCGGATGGTGCCCTTGTCGGAAGTGAAGTTCGGGCCCTCGAAGTGTTTGGCGCCTTCGAAGATGAAGTGGTAGCCGGCCAGGTCCATGGACTCGCCCGGCGCCAGACGCAAATCGCGTTCGGCACTGTTCTGGCTCGACAGCACGACACCCAGCGCACACACGGCAATGCCCAGGTGCGCGACCTGCATGCCCCAGTAGCTGCGGGTCAGGGTCGGCAGGCCCTTGATCAGGCCTTTGTGGCGGGTCTTGTCGAAAAGGTCGCGCACACCGGCCAGTAACACCCAGGCCGCGAGCATGAAGGTCGCGAGCACGGCCCAGTTGAAATCGCCGTAAGCGATGCCAGCCACCACGGCCATGGCGGCGCTGCCGAGCAACACTGGGGTGAGCATGCTAATCAGCCATTTCACCGGGGTGTCCTTCCAGCGCACGATCACACCGACCGCCATCACCATCATCAACAACGCCATCAATGGAATGAACAGTGCGTTGAAGTACGGCGGGCCAACCGACAGCTTGGCGCCGGTCATGGCGTCCAGAATCAGCGGGTACAAGGTGCCGAGCAGGATCATCGACGCCGCCACCACCAACACCAGGTTGTTGCCCAGCAGCAGGGTTTCCCGGGACCAGAGGTTGAAGCCCACCTGGCTCTTGACCACCGGCGCGCGCAGGGCGAACAGCGTCAGCGACCCGCCGACCACGAACAACAGGAAGATCAGGATGAACACGCCGCGCTCTGGGTCGGAGGCAAACGCATGCACCGAGGTCAGCACGCCGGAACGCACGAGGAAGGTGCCCAGCAAGCTCAACGAGAACGCGGCGATGGCCAGCAGCACGGTCCAGCTCTTGAACACGCCACGTTTTTCCGTGACGGCCAACGAGTGAATCAGCGCCGTGCCCACCAGCCAGGGCATGAACGAGGCGTTTTCAACCGGGTCCCAGAACCACCAGCCGCCCCAACCGAGTTCGTAATAGGCCCACCACGAGCCGAGGGTGATACCGATGCCGAGGAACGCCCAGGCCACGATGGTCCACGGACGCGACCAGCGCGCCCACGCCGCATCCAGGCGACCGCCCATCAGCGCAGCGATGGCGAAGGCGAAGGCCACCGAGAAACCGACATAGCCCATGTACAGCATCGGCGGGTGCACGATCAGGCCGATGTCTTGCAGCAGCGGGTTGAGGTCGGCGCCGTCACTCGGCACCTGCGGCAGGATGCGCTTGAACGGGTTGGAGGTCATGATCAGGAACAGCAGGAACCCGGTGCTGATCATCCCCATCACCGCCAGCACGCGGGCCAGCATGACCTGCGGCAACTGCCGCGAGAACACCGACACCGCAAAGGTCCAGCCGCCGAGGATCAAGGCCCACAACAGCAGGGAGCCTTCATGGGCACCCCACACGGCGCTGAACTTGTAATACCACGGCAACGCACTGTTGGAGTTGTTGGCCACATACGCGACAGAGAAGTCATCGGTCATGAACGCGTAGGTCAGGCAACCAAAGGCAAACACCAGGAAGGTGAACTGCCCCCACGCAGCAGGCTGGGCCAAACTCATCCACAAGCGATCACCGCGCCAGGCACCGAGCAATGGCACCACGGCCTGGGCCAAGGCAAAGCACAGGGCGAGAATCATCGCCAGATGACCCAGTTCAGGAATAAAGATGCCGGATGTCATGGATCAACCCTCCTTCGCGGGCGTTGGAGCCGATTGACCGCTGTCCTTCAACGCCTTGGTCACTTCCGGCGGCATGTACTTCTCGTCGTGTTTGGCCAGCACTTCATCGGCCACCACCACGCCTTCACCATTGAGCTTGCCCAGGGCAACGATGCCCTGCCCCTCGCGGAACAGGTCCGGGAGGATGCCGCGATAGGTGATGGTGACGGATTTATTGAAGTCGGTGACGACGAATTTCACGTCCAGAGAATCGCTGGAACGCTCCAGCGAACCCTTCTCGACCATGCCGCCAGCGCGGATGCGTGTGTCGAGCGGGGCTTCGCCGTTGGCGATCTGGGTCGGTGTGTAAAACAGGTTGATGTTCTGCTGCAGGGCGCTCAGGGCCAGGCCGACGGCAGCGCCGACCCCCACCAGGATCGCAAGAATGATGATAAGGCGCTTTTTACGCAGCGGATTCACTTGCCGTTCTCCCGGCGCAAACGACGCGCCTCTTGTTGCAGATACCGCTTGCGGGCCAGGATCGGCGCCGCCACGTTGAGGGCCAATACCGCCAGGCAGATGCCGTAGGCGGACCAGACATACAGGCCATGATGACCCATGGCGATGAAGTCGCCGAATGAAGCAAAACTCATCGAGCGGTCTCCAGGCTGTTTTCCACTTCGGCCTTGACCCAACTGGCCCGGGCTTCGCGCTTGAGCACTTCAAGGCGCATGCGCAGCAACAGCACCGCGCCGAAGAAACAGTAGAAACCCAGCACCGTCAGCAGCAAGGGCAGCCACATCTCGGGGGGCATCGCCGGTTTTTCAGTGAGGGTGAAGGTCGCGCCCTGGTGCAGGGTGTTCCACCACTCCACCGAGTACTTGATGATCGGGATGTTGATCACGCCGACAATCGCCAGTACCGCGCAGGCCTTGGCCGCGCTGTCACGATTGCTGATGGCGTTGCCCAGTGCAATGAGACCGAAGTACAGGAACAGCAGAATCAACATGGACGTCAGTCGTGCATCCCAGACCCACCATGAGCCCCAGGTCGGCTTGCCCCATATTGCCCCGGTGACCAGCGCCACGGCGGTCATCCAGGCGCCAATCGGCGCCGCGCATTGCAGGGCGACGTCGGCCAGTTTCATTTTCCACACCAGCCCGACGATGCCACACACGGCCAGCATCACGTAGATCGACTGCGCCAGCATGGCGGCCGGAACGTGGATATAGATGATGCGAAAGCTGTTGCCCTGCTGGTAATCGGGAGGCGCGAACGCCAGGCCCCAGACGACGCCAACGCCGATCAACAGCAACGCCGCGACGCTCAGCCACGGCAACATTCTGCCGCTGATGCCGTAAAACCATTTGGGCGAGCCAAGCTTGTGAAACCACGTCCAATTCATACTGTTTCCATCACGGTTGCTCTTTACTGTGAAGAGCCAGGGCCTGCTTTTTTTCAAAAAGAGTGGTTAATTTTTAACCAGGCCTCATTATTATTCGCCGACACTGATCTTCAGGCCAGCAGCTATTGCAAAAGGTGTCAGGGTTATCGCCAGGGCGGTCAGGCTGCCCAGCCATAACAGATAACCAGTCGCCGGCATGCCTTGCAGGGCCGCTTGCAACGCGCCACTGCCAAGGATCAACACCGGGATGTAAAGCGGCAGAATCAGCAGCGCCAGCAACAGGCCACCGCGCTTCAAGCCCACCGTCAGCGCCGCGCCCACTGCACCGAGCAGGCTCAACACCGGTGTACCGAGCAATAACGAAAGCAGCAACACCGGCAGACAGGCGGCAGGTAAACCGAGCATCAACGCCAACAAGGGTGCGAGACAAACCAGTGCCAGTCCGGAAAAAGCCCAGTGTGCCAGCACTTTGGCCAGTACCAGAAGGGGCAAAGGGTGCGACGAAAGGACCCACTGTTCAAGCGATCCGTCTTCGAAATCACTGCGGAAAAGCCCGTCCAGCGAGAGCAAAACCGATAAAAGGGCCGCGACCCAGACCAACCCCGGAGACAAGGTTTGCAACAATTGAGACTCGGGTCCGACGGCCAGCGGGAACAGCGAAACCACGATAGCGAAGAAAACCAGTGGGTTGGCCAATTCCGCCGGACGGCGGAACAGCAGACGGGCCTCACGGGCGACCAACAGGCCGAAAACACTCATACCGCCCACTTCCCCAGATCGATGTCGCGGTAACTGGCCGGCATCCGGCTCAGCGTGTGGTGGGTGGTCAACATCACCATGCCACCGCGTTCGCAGTGGCCGGCCAGGTGTTCTTCGAGTTGGGCCACGCCCTGTTTGTCGAGGGCGGTAAAGGGTTCATCGAGGATCCACAGCGGTGGGCTGTCCAGATACAACCGCGCCAAGGCAACACGACGTTGCTGGCCTGCGGACAAGGTATGACAGGGAACGTCCTCGAATCCGCGCAGGCCCACGACGGCGAGCGCCTGCCAGATCGCCTCGTGGCTCGCCCGATGGTGCAAGGCACAGAGCCAGCTCAGGTTCTCCTCCGGCGTCAGCAAATCCTTGATCCCGGCCGCGTGGCCGATCCATAACAGGTTGCGCGCCAGCAGGCCGCGTTGCGAGTTCAGCGGCTGGCCGTTGAGCAACACCTGACCGGCGGTCGGTTGCATCAAACCCGAGAGCAGACGCAACAGGCTGGTCTTGCCGCTGCCGTTGGGGCCGCTGATTTGTACCATTTCGCCACTGGCCAGTCGCAAATCGAGATTTTCGAAGAGCAGCCGCAGGTCTCGCTCGCAGGCAAGGGCAACGGTTTGCAGGACAGGACTGGTCAAGGGTTCACGGGCCTTATACGGTTCAAGTCGGCTCTGGCGCGGCCGTTAAAGAGATGCAGCATAGTTGTAATGACGACGTGTTCTAGCGAGCTGCGTCAAACTATTGCAAAGTTTTCGCCATTTTTGGATACAACGGCGCGGCATTATACATGCCGTGCCTTACTCTAAAGAGTGCATTTTCCTCAGGTTGTGACCGCGTATGACAGGCGAAATGAACATCCTCCCGCTGCCGCCAACCGTCCCGGCGACTTCGCGCCCGCAGGCGGTAGGCGAGTTGCTCAAGTTGCTGACGCCGGTGGAGGGGCTGATCAGCGCCGGCCAGACCGCCCAGGCCGAAGTCCTGTCGCTCAAGCAGGCGGACCAGACGTTCCAGATGCTGCTCAAGGTCACCCTCGATAGCGGCCGTCAGACCACTGTGCAGACCAGCAGCAACCAGCCGCTGGCACTGGGCACGACACTGGTCGTCACCCAGCCCTCGGCCGGCAACCTGGCCGTGACCGTGCAGCAAGCCATCGCCTCCAACGTCGCCACCCTCACCCGCCTCGACACCGCGCAACTGCCCGTCGGCACGCTGCTGCAAGGCAAAGTGCTGACGTCGCAACTGTTGCCGCAGGTGCCTGGCCAACCCATGGTGTTCCGCTCGATGGTGAACCTGCTCAACACCGCACTGAGTGGGAGTACCCTGAGCATCGACAGCCCCCAACCCTTGCGCATCGGCACCTTGCTCAGCGCGCAGGTGCAGGACGCCCAGACGTTGAAGTTTGTGCCGCTGAGTAGCCGACAAGAACAGCTGGCGGTGACCCAGCAACTGGTCGACCAGCAAAGCCGCCAGGGTTCACTGGACGGCCTGCTCAAGCGCCTGCAAAACCTTCCGGACTCGGACCAGACATCTGTCGAATTGCGCAGCGTCGCTGCCCGACTGCTGGCCGGTCTGCCGGATGTCCAACAATTGAGTTCTCCCAAGGGCCTGGCCCTGGCGTTGGCCAGCAGTGGTGCGCTCTTGGAAAGCAAATTGCTGAGCGGGCAAAACCCGACGCTCGCGCCGGACATGAAAGGCGATCTGCTGAAACTGGTGGCGCAGTTGAGCCAAGGCTTACCGGCCAACACCAACCTGGGCGCGATCATCGCCGCCAACACCCTGGCCCAGGCCCTGCCGAATTTTGTCCGCAACGCCTTGGGCATGCTCGGTCAGGTCAGCGCAAAGCCGTCACCTAGCGGTTTTCCGCTGCCCGAACGCCAGTTGCCAAGCGCTGAAGGCGAAGGCGATCTCGAACATCTGCTGCGCCTCGCGGCCGCCGCGGTTTCACGCCTGCAAAGCCATCAGTTGTCGAGCCTGGAGCAAACCGGCGTCACCGCCGACGGACGGCTGATGAGCACCTGGCAACTGGAAATTCCGATGCGCAACCTGCAAGACATCGTACCGTTGCAGGTCAAGTTCCAGCGCGAAGACGCGCCCGAAAAAGAACAGCCAAGGGAACGTCACGAAGAACGCGAACCCAAGCAGCAACTGTGGCGGGTGGAACTGGCGTTCGCCATGGAACCGCTGGGGCCGCTGCAAATTCAGGCGCAACTGATCAAGGGCAGCCTGTCCAGCCAGCTCTGGGCCGAACGGCCGTACACCGCCAGCCTGATCGAAAGCAATCTGGCCGGGTTGCGTGATCGCTTGCTCTCTGCCGGCCTGAACGTCGGCGACCTCGATTGCCATCTCGGCACGCCACCTCAGGGTCCGCAAACCCGTCTCGAACAACGCTGGGTCGACGAAACCGCATGAACACTTCCAATGCCCCACGCCAGGCCATCGCCCTCAAATACGACGGCACCCATGCCCCGACGCTGACCGCCAAGGGTGACGAAGAGCTGGCGGAAGAAATCCTGCGCATTGCCCGCGATTGCCAGGTGCCGATCTACGAAAACGCCGAGCTGGTGCGCTTGTTGGCGCGCATGGAACTGGGGGACAGCATTCCGCAGGAGCTGTACCTGACGATTGCCGAGATCATTGCGTTTGCGTGGCATTTGAAAGGGAAGTTTGCGGCGGGGCAGGATCCGGATGCGCCGATGGTCGAGAAAGACATCACCGAGCGCGGGGAGGATTATTGAGAATTCGAAGGCGCCTTCGCTGGCAAGCCAGCGCCTACAGGTTCGCTGCGATACCGTAGGAGCTGGCTTGCCAGCGAAAGCGATTTGCGCCCGAACGCAAGGCTCAGTGCTTGTGCAACTTGCTCATCAACTCGGCCTCAGCCTGGGTCAAGCCGCAGGACTGGGTCAGTTCGTCGACGCTGGCGCCCATCCCGACCAGTCGCGCCGCCTGGGCAAACGACAGGCTCGATGGATCGCGTTGCTCAACCTGAGCCAGTTTGTCCGGCAATGGCGCAACGATCGCCCGCAATTCATGCAGGTCCTCGCCCATGCGCACGTTGCCGTTCTGGTAATCGTCGACGCGCTTGCCCAGGTCGCGGATGCGTTGATCGCGCAACGCATCACCCTGGGCCTGTTGCGCGGCGATCAGCTTTTGACCGCGAATGTACGCCAGGAACATCGCCAGCGTGCCTGCCCAGAACAGGAACAGGACAATGACTGCAACCTCAAGCATCAATCAGATACTCTCCAGTTCCGACCATTCTTCTTCGCTCATCATCTTGTCCAGCTCGACCAGGATGAGCAGTTCGTTGTTCTTGTTGCACACGCCTTGAATGAACTTGGCGGACTCTTCGTTGCCGACGTTCGGCGCGGTTTCAATTTCTGACTGACGCAGGTAAACCACTTCGGCCACGCTGTCGACCATGATCCCGACCACTTGCTTGTCGGCCTCGATGATGACGATACGGGTGTTGTCGCTGATCTCGGCATTCATCAGTCCGAAGCGCTGACGGGTGTCGATCACGGTGACGACGTTGCCGCGCAGGTTGATGATGCCCAACACGTAGCTCGGAGCACCCGGCACCGGGGCGATTTCGGTGTAGCGCAGGACTTCCTGGACGCGCATCACGTTGATGCCGTAGGTCTCGTTGTCCAGCTTGAAGGTGACCCATTGCAGGATCGGATCTTCGGAACCTTTTGCCGCCGTCGCCTTATCATTCATACCCTGACCCCTCAAGAAACCGCCCTAGCGGTGTGTGTTCCGTGCAACGCCATCGAGTGCCGTCGCCTGTTGTTTATTTAACGTGTGTCGGTTTGTGGTTCGGCTTACTGCCGGACATGTGCTTGGCCCCGCCGCTGGCGATCAACTCCGCCAGCGAGGCAACGTCGAGCAACGCGCACATGTGTTCAATCACCGTGCCGGCGAGCCATGGCCGCTGACCTCGATGACTTCTCCATTTGATTTCATTCGGGTCCAGGCGCAGCGAGCGGCTGACTTGATGCACCGCCAGCCCCCATTCGTAGCCCTGGACCGAAATCACGTATTGCAGGCCTTGCTTGAAATCGTCGCGGTAGCGGTCTGGCATGACCCAGCGCGCGGTATCGAGCACCTTTAGATTGCCGGCCTGGCTCGGCAGGATGCCGAGGAACCAATCCGGCTGACCAAACAGCGGCGTCAGCTCGTGACCGGCCAACGAATAAATCGACCCCAGGCACACCAGCGGCACCGCCAGGGTCAACCCGGCGACATCGAACAGCAGGCATTCGAAAGGCTCGGCGGCCCACGACGGACGACCATCGGTTGCCACCGGAGGCGGCGTATTGCTTGGTGGCAAATGGACTTCGACGACCGGCGGCACCAGCACCAGAGGCTCTTCGATCAGCGGTGCATGAGGCGGCTCGACGAAGGGCTGCATCAGGCTGTGCAACAGCGGCGCGATGGCCGATACGGGTGCCAAAACCGGGGCCGGTGGCTCGATCAGCGCAATGGCGGTCTTCGGCTGCGGCGCGACAGATGAGACCTCTGCGGCGTGGTTCTGTGCGTCGCGGGCCTGTTCTTCGAGCACGGCCGCCTGGAACTCATCCAGCGCGCCTTGCGCTTCGATGGCCTTCACTGCCTCGACCACTTCCGTAACGTCGATAAGTACGTCGACTTCAGACACGAGTTCTTCGGTCGCATCTTGCAGCAAGTTGTCCAGATATGACTGCAACGCCAATTGCGGGCGTGACGTTGTCTTCACCGTCCGATTCATGAGTACGCCCCTGTAGGAGCGAGCCTGCTCGCGAAAAACATCCGGGCAACGCGATCATTCAGATAGCGAGCGTCATCGTTGTCGACCATCGCGAGCAAGCTTGCTCCTACAAATGCCAGGGTCATGTCAGGCCACCTGCGCAACAAGTTGTGCGGCCAGCAAATGCTTGAGCAATGCGCGGTAAGCGAGAACACCACGGCTCTTGCCGTCGAACTGCGAAGGCGTCAGCCCGGCACGGCTGGCGTCGCGCAGGCGCGTGTCTACCGGGATGTAGCCCTGCCATATTTCGTCGGGGAATTTGTCGCGCAGTACACGCAGCGTGCCGAGGGACGCCTGGGTGCGGCGGTCGAACAGGGTCGGCACGATGGTGAACGGCAACGCCTGTTTGCGCGAACGGTTGATCATCGCCAGGGTGTTGACCATGCGCTCCAGGCCTTTGACGGCCAGGTGTTCGGTCTGCACCGGGATCACCAATTGCTGGCTCGCCGCCAAGGCATTGACCATCAGCACGCCAAGCAACGGCGGGCTATCGATCACGGCGTAATCGAAGTCCTGCCACAGTTGCGCCAGGCTCTTGGCAATCACCAACCCCAGGCCGCTCTGCCCCGGCGACTGGCGCTCAAGGGTGGCCAGTGCGGTGCTGGAGGGCAACAGGGAAATGCGCTCGTCGCTGGTCGACAGCAGCAACTGGCCCGGCAAGCCTTGCGGCACGCTGCCCTTGTGCAGGAACAGGTCGTAGTTGCTGTGCTCCAGGGTGTCCGGGTCGTAGCCGAAATAACTGGTCATGGAGCCGTGCGGGTCGAGATCGACCACGACCACGCGCTTGCCCGCCTCCGCCAGTAAACCGGCTAAAGCGATAGAGGAAGTGGTTTTACCAACACCACCCTTTTGATTGGCGACTGCCCAGACTCTCATTCGGATTGTTCCTCCCGGCCGAACGGATCGGTCGAGAAATAGCTCAACGTGTTAATGCGGGTGACGGAGAATTGACGGCACTCTCGCGTCCCGGCGTCTTGACCGGGGTCGGTGCAGTTTGTGTGCCAGCGCGCTTCAATGCAGCGTCCGGTGTTGCATGAGCGGTGCCCGTGCCCGTCAGGCTGCGGCGCACATCGAGGTTGCGTGACACCACCAGCACCACCCGACGATTGCGCGCACGGCCTTCGGCGGTGGCGTTATTGGCCACCGGTTGAAACTCGCCGTAGCCCACCGACGCCAGCCGGCCAGGGTTGACGCCTTGCATCGCCAGCATGCGCACGATGCTCGCCGAACGGGCCGAGGACAGTTCCCAGTTGGTCGGGTATTGCGCGGTGCGGATCGGCTGATCGTCGGTGAAACCTTCGACGTGGATCGGGTTATCGAACGGTTTGAGGATCACCGCGACCTTGTCGATGATGTTGAACGCGATGTCGCTGGGCATGGCGTCGCCGCTGCCAAACAGCAGGCTGGAGTTGAGTTCGATCTCGACCCACAACTCATTGCCGCGCACGGTCATCTGGTTGGAAGCAATCAGGTCGCCGAACGCGGCGCTGATGTCATCGGAGATACTCTTGAGCGGATCGCTGGCCCCTGCGACGCCAGCATCGACCTGGTCGCTGTCCTTGACCAGCGGCTTGGCCGGGGTGACGGTCTGCGGCCGCTCCTCACCGACAGGGATCGGCTTGAGCGAGCGATCGGTGTCGGTAAAGACACCGATCAGCGCTTGGGAAATGACCTTGTACTTGCCCTCGTTGATCGAGGAGATCGAGTACATCACCACGAAAAACGCGAACAGCAAGGTGATGAAGTCGGCATAGGAAACCAGCCAACGTTCATGGTTTACATGCTCTTCATGCTGGCGACGACGGGCCATGAGCTTATTCCCTTAATCCATGAAGCCCTGAAGCTTCAACTCAATGGAGCGAGGGTTTTCACCTTCGGCGATCGACAGCAGCCCTTCCAACAACATTTCGCGATAACGCGACTGGCGCAACGCGATGGATTTGAGCTTGGCGGCAATTGGCAGCAACACCAGGTTGGCACTGGCCACACCGTAGATGGTCGCAACGAACGCCACGGCGATGCCGTTACCCAATTGCGACGGATCGCCCAGATTGCCCATGACGTGAATCAGGCCCATCACCGCACCGATGATGCCGATGGTCGGCGCGTAGCCGCCCATGCTTTCGAAGACCTTGGCGGCTTCGACATCGCGGCTTTCCTGGGTGTAGAAATCCACCTCCAGAATGCTGCGAATCGCTTCCGGTTCAGCACCGTCGACCAGCAATTGCAGGCCTTTGCGCGCGTAGTTGTCGGGCTCGGCGTCGGCGATCCCTTCCAGACCGAGCAGGCCTTCCTTGCGTGCCGTCAGGCTCCAGTTCACCACGCGGTCGATGCCACCGGCCAGGTCTACACGCGGCGGAAACAGGATCCACGCAAGGATCTGCATGGCGCGCTTGAAGGCGCTCATCGGCGATTGCAGCAACGCAGCGCCAATGGTCCCACCGAGCACGATCAGCGCTGCAGGGCCGTTGGCCAGGGCACCAAGGTGGCCACCTTCGAGGTAGTTGCCGCCGATAATGGCGACGAAGGCCATGATGATGCCGATCAGGCTGAGAACGTCCATCAGAGACACGCCTCGACCAAGTGCTTGCCAATGTCGTCGAGGCTGTACACCGCGTCAGCCAGTTCAGCTTTGACGATGGCCATCGGCATGCCATAGATCACGCAACTGGCTTCGTCCTGCGCCCAGATCGAACTGCCGCCCTGCTTGAGCAGGCGCGCACCTTCGCGACCGTCGGCGCCCATGCCGGTCAGCACGACCGCCAGAACTTTGTCGCCGTAGGACTTGGCCGCCGAACCGAAGGTGATGTCTACGCACGGCTTGTAGTTCAGGCGCTCGTCACCGGGGAGGATTTTCACCGCGCCACGGCCGTCGATCATCATTTGCTTGCCACCGGGCGCCAGCAGCGCCAGGCCCGGACGCAGGATGTCGCCATCCTCGGCTTCCTTGACGGTGATGCGGCACAGCTTGTCCAGGCGCTCGGCGAAGGCCTTGGTGAAGGCCGCCGGCATGTGTTGAACCAGCACGATCGGGGCCGGGAAGTGGGCCGGCAACTGGGTCAACACCCGTTGCAGCGCGACCGGGCCGCCGGTGGAGGTGCCAATGGCGACCAGCTTGTAGTTTTTGCGCTTTGGCGCCGGCGACGACGAACTGGCCGCCGTTGTACGGGTAGGCATCGGTGCGGGTGCAGGACGCGCAGGCGTGCTGTGGCCGTAGCTGCCAATGCTGGACGGCGCAGGAGCAGGGGCTGGCGCCGCGACAGGTGCCGGCGCGCTGTAGTGACTGACACGACGATTGCTGCGCGAAATGCTCAGGATCTTCTCGCACAGCAGTTGCTTGACCTTCTCGGGGTTGCGCGAGATGTCTTCGAAATTCTTCGGCAGGAAATCCACCGCGCCGGCATCCAGCGCATCGAGGGTCACCCGGGCGCCTTCGTGGGTCAGCGAGGAGAACATCAATACCGGCGTCGGGCAGCGCTGCATGATGTGCCGCACGGCCGTGATGCCGTCCATCATCGGCATCTCGTAGTCCATGGTGATCACGTCCGGCTTGAGGGCCAGCGCCTGATCAATCGCCTCTTTGCCGTTGGTCGCCGTGCCGACGACCTGGATATTCGAATCCGCTGAAAGAATTTCCGAGACGCGGCGGCGGAAAAACCCCGAATCGTCCACCACCAGGACTTTGACTGCCATAAACACTCCATTAGATGGAGCGAGGCCAGGCGCCCCGCTCCACCAGAATCAAATACGCCGCGTGGCGTAACGCTTGAGCATGCTCGGAACATCGAGAATCAGCGCGATGCGGCCGTCACCGGTAATGGTGGCGCCGGACATGCCCGGGGTTCCCTGGAGCATTTTGCCCAATGGCTTGATGACCACTTCTTCCTGGCCCACCAGTTGATCGACGACAAAGCCGATCCGCTGGGTGCCCACCGAAAGGATCACCACGTGGCCTTCGCGCTGCTCTTCGTGAGCGGCGGAGCTGACCAGCCAGCGCTTGAGGTAGAACAATGGCAGCGCCTTGTCCCGCACGATCACCACTTCCTGGCCGTCCACCACATTGGTGGTCGACAGGTCGAGGTGGAAGATCTCGTTGACGTTGACCAGCGGGAACGCAAACGCCTGGTTGCCAAGCATGACCATTAGCGTCGGCATGATCGCCAGGGTCAGCGGCACCTTGATGACGATCTTCGAACCCTGGCCCTTGGCCGAGTAGATGTTGATCGAACCGTTGAGCTGGGAAATCTTGGTTTTCACCACGTCCATGCCCACGCCACGACCCGACACGTCGGAGATCTCGGTCTTGGTCGAGAACCCTGGGGCGAAGATCAGGTTGTAGCACTCGGTGTCGCTCAGGCGATCGGCGGCATCCTTGTCCATCACACCGCGTTTTACCGCGATCGAACGCAGGACGTTCGGGTCCATGCCTTTGCCGTCATCGGAGATCGACAGCAGGATGTGGTCGCCTTCCTGCTCGGCCGCCAGGATGACCTTGCCGCCCCGGGCCTTGCCCGAGGCTTCGCGCTCTTCCGGCGACTCGATACCGTGGTCGACTGCGTTGCGCACCAAGTGGACCAGCGGATCGGCCAGCGCCTCGACGAGGTTCTTGTCGAGGTCGGTTTCTTCGCCGACCAGCTCCAGGTTGATCTCTTTCTTGAGCTGGCGAGCCAGGTCGCGAACCAGGCGCGGGAAGCGCCCGAAGACTTTCTTGATCGGTTGCATCCGCGTTTTCATGACCGCGGTTTGCAGGTCGGCCGTGACCACGTCGAGGTTCGACACGGCCTTGGACATGGCTTCGTCGCCGCTGTTGAGGCCCAGGCGTACCAGACGGTTACGCACCAGCACCAACTCGCCAACCATGTTCATGATCTCGTCCAGACGCGCGGTATCGACGCGTACCGTGGTCTCGGCTTCGCTCGCCGGTTTTTCCGGCGGTGGCGCGGCCGGGGCGCGGGCAGCCGCCGGGGCAGCCGCGGCGGCTGGGGCCGGCGCTTCGGCTTTTGGCTCGGGAGCCCTGGCCACGGGTTTCGGTGCCGCGGCCTTGGCGACCGGAGCCGCGGCGACAGCGCTCGAACCGTTGGCGACCGATGCGGTGCCAACTTCGCTGAACTTGCCTTTGCCGTGCAGTTCGTCGAGCAGCGCCTCGAACTCGTGATCGGAAATCAGATCACTGCCGACCGCCGCCGCAGCGGGGGCGGCGGGTGCAGGCACCGAAGCGATGGCCGACTCCAGCGCCTCGACAGCAAAGTTGCCCTTGCCGTGCAGCTGGTCGAGCAGCGCTTCGAATTCATCATCGGTAATGTCGGAACTGTCGCCCGCCGCTTTCGGTGCGTCTGGCGCGGCCGGAGCCGGCGCAACCGCATCGACGGCGAACTGGCCTTTACCGTGCAGTTGATCGAGCAACGACTCGAACTCGGCATCGGTGATTTCGTCGCTGGCGGCAGCATCGCCGGCCGGCGCAACAACAGCCGCCGGTGCTTCGGCCTGCGCCTTGACGGCGTTCAGCGAGTCCAGCAGTTGTTCGAATTCGGTGTCGGTGATGTCGTCGCAGGCGCTTTCGGCCACCGGTTGTTCGATCACCTCGGCGACGGGCGCAGGCGCCACTTCGTCGGCCGATTGCGGCTCGGCCAGACGGGCCAATGCCGCGAGCAGTTCCGGTGTCGCCGCCGTGATCGGGCTGCGCTCGCGGACTTCGCTGAACATGCTGTTCACCGCATCCAGCGCTTCGAGAACCACGTCCATCAGTTCCGAGTCGACGCGACGCTCACCCTTGCGCAGGATGTCGAACACGTTCTCGGCGATGTGGCAGCACTCCACCAGCTCGTTGAGCTGGAGGAAGCCGGCGCCCCCTTTTACAGTGTGAAAACCGCGAAAAATTGCATTGAGCAGGTCCGCATCATCCGGTCGGCTTTCCAGCTCGACCAATTGCTCGGACAGTTGCTCTAGAATCTCGCCGGCCTCAACCAGGAAATCCTGAAGGATCTCTTCATCGGCGCCGAAGCTCATTAAGGGGGTGCTCCTACAGGTCTAAAAACCCAAAAAACCTGAGATTGTGAAATCTCTAAAATCCCAGGCTGGATAACAAATCGTCCACATCGTCCTGACCGGACACAACGTCTTCTCTTTTATCGGCATGAATCTGCGGACCTTCACCCTGAGAGAGATGTTTTTGTGGATCTTTTTCAGCCAGCATCGCTTCACGGTCATGCTCGATGCCCGCAAAGCGGTCCACCTGACTGGCCATGAGCACGAGCTTGAGCAGGTTGCTTTCGACTTCGGTGACCAGGGTGGTCACACGCTTGATCACCTGGCCGGTGAGGTCCTGGTAATCCTGGGCGAGCAGGATGTCGTTCAGGTTGCCCGACACCGCGCGATTGTCCTGGCTGCTGCGCACCAGGAAGCCGTCGACCCGCCGGGCCAATTCGCGAAACTCTTCAGCGCCGACTTCACGACGCATGAAGCGCTTCCAGTCCGTGCCCAAGGCCTGGGCTTCATCGGCCAGGCTGTTGACCAGCGGCGTGGCGTTTTCCACCAGGTCCATGGTGCGGTTCGCAGCGGCTTCGGTCAGCTTCACCACGTACCCCAGGCGCTCGGTGGCGTCGGTGATCTGCGACACTTCCTCGGCTTGCGGCATGTGCGGGTCAATCTGGAAATTGACGATCGCACTGTGCAACTCGCGCGTGAGCTTGCCCACTTCCTGGTACAGGCCGCGGTCACGGGTCTGGTTGAGCTCATGGATCAATTGCACGGCGTCGCCGAACTTGCCTTTTTCAAGGCTCGCGACCAATTCGACGGCGTGTTTTTTCAGGGTCGATTCAAAATCGCCCAGTGAAGATTCGTTATTGCCCATAGCTCCCCCGTGGCGCACTCATCAACCGATGCGTTCGAAAATCTTCTCGATTTTTTCTTTCAACGCCTGGGCCGTAAAGGGTTTGACCACATAGCCGTTAACGCCGGCCTGGGCCGCTTCGATGATCTGCTCGCGCTTGGCTTCAGCGGTGACCATCAACACCGGCAGGTGCTTGAGCTTTTCATCGGCGCGCACGTGGCGCAGCAGATCGATTCCGGTCATGCCAGGCATGTTCCAGTCCGTTACCAGAAAGTCGATGCTTCCGCTGTTGAGCACCGGGATGGCGGTAGTGCCATCGTCGGCCTCGACGGTGTTGGTGAACCCAAGGTCACGCAGCAGGTTCTTGATGATCCGCCGCATCGTTGAGAAGTCATCAACGATGAGGATTTTCATGTTCTTGTCCAATTCGACCTCCAAGCAGTCTTAAACGCGCCCAGCACCTGGACGCGCCATTTCAATCAATCCGGCAAAGCACTCAATGACTGTCTGGAGCACAACAGATCGCGACCGGTGTGGTTCAACACCCCATCGGCCCCGTTCGCAGTGTCCCCACACTGCCTTCAGCGCGCTCGCCACTCCCCCAAACGCCCCCGCAAACGGGCCGCGCACTGGCTGTGTAACTGGCTGACCCGCGATTCGCTGACCCCCAGGACCTCACCGATTTCCTTGAGGTTCAACTCTTCGTCGTAGTACAGCGCCAACACCAGTCGCTCACGCTCCGGCAAATTGGCAATCGCATCCGCCAGCGCCGCCTGGAAGCGTTCATCTTCCAGATCGCGTAACGGCTCGAGATGAGCACTTGCGCCATCCTCGTGCAGCCCTTCGTGTTCGCCGTCCTGCAACAGGTCGTCGAAACTGAATAAGCGGCTGCCCAGGGTGTCGTTCAAAATCCCGTAATAATCGTCGAGACTCAATTGGAGTTCGGCCGCAACTTCGTGATCTTTAGCGTCACGACCGGTTTTCGCTTCAATCGAGCGAATCGCGTCGCTGACCATGCGCGTATTGCGGTGGACCGAGCGTGGCGCCCAGTCCCCCTTGCGCACTTCATCGAGCATCGCGCCGCGGATTCGAATGCCCGCGTACGTCTCGAAACTGGCGCCTTTGCTGGCGTCATATTTGGTCGACACTTCAAGCAGGCCGATCATCCCGGCCTGGATCAGGTCTTCGACCTGGACACTGGCTGGCAAGCGTGCCAGCAAGTGGTAGGCAATGCGTTTTACCAGCGGCGCGTAACGCTCGATCAGCTCGTACTGCGCATCGCGGGCCGATTTTTTATAGAGGTTGTAACCGCTGGCTGTCATAGCACAGGCCCTGCTGTCTGTTGCACGAGACGCTCGACGAAGAACTCCAGGTGCCCACGCGGGTTGGCCGGCAAAGGCCAGGTATCGACCTTCTGCGCGATGGCCTTGAAGGCCAGCGAGCACTTGGAACGCGGGAACGCTTCGTAGACCGCACGCTGCTTCTGCACGGCCTTGCGCACGCTTTCGTCGTAGGGCACGGCGCCGACGTATTGCAGAGCGACATCGAGGAAGCGATCGGTGACCTTGGTCAACTTGGCGAACAGGTTGCGCCCTTCCTGCGGGCTCTGGGCCATGTTGGCCAGGACGCGGAAGCGGTTCATGCCATAGTCGCGGTTGAGCAACTTGATCAGGGCGTAGGCATCGGTAATCGAGGTCGGCTCGTCGCACACCACCAGCAACACTTCCTGGGCGGCACGTACGAAACTGACTACCGAGTCACCAATGCCCGCAGCGGTGTCGATCACCAATACGTCAAGGTTATCGCCGATGTCGCTGAAGGCCTGGATCAGCCCAGCGTGCTGCGCAGGGCTCAGATGAACCATGCTCTGTGTGCCGGACGCCGCCGGAACGATACGGATGCCGCCGGGCCCCTGCAGCAGTACGTCGCGCAGCTCGCAGCGGCCTTCGATCACGTCGGCCAGGGTCCGTTTGGGTGTCAGGCCCAGCAGGACGTCGACGTTTGCCAGCCCCAGGTCGGCGTCCAGCAGCATGACGCGCCGGCCAAGCTCAGCGAGGGCCAGGGACAAGTTTACAGACACGTTAGTTTTCCCGACGCCACCTTTGCCGCCGGTCACCGCGATCACCTGAACGGGATGCATGCTGCCCATATTATTTCTTTACCTTGTCTTGCATAGACGGAGGCCACATTACTGGCTGCGCGTTCGCTAACGGAACAATGCATGGCAGACCATCGATGTAGGTACAAAAACTATTCATTAATTACCTCAGCCAACCTGCTTGGTCGGACTGTGGTAGATGTCAGCGAACATGTCAGCCATGGCTTCTTCGCTGGGTTCTTCCTGCATTTGCACGCTGACGGCGCGACTGACCAACTGGTGACGGCGCGGCAGATGAAGATCATCCGGGATCCGCGGGCCGTCGGTCAGGTAGGCCACGGGTAATTCGTGACTGATGGCCAGGCTCAACACCTCGCCCAGGCTCGCCGTCTCATCCAGTTTAGTCAGGATGCAGCCAGCCAGCCCGCACCGCTTGTAACTGTGATAAGCGGCGGTTAGAACCTGTTTCTGGCTGGTGGTTGCCAGGACCAGATAATTTTTTGAACGAATGCCGCGGCCGGCCAGGCTTTCAAGCTGCATGCGCAGGGCCGGATCGCTGGCTTGCAGGCCGGCGGTATCGATCAGCACCACGCGCTTGCGCAGCAACGGCTCCAGCGCCTGGACCAGCGACTGGCCCGGATCGACGTGGGTCACCGAGACATTGAGGATACGCCCCAGGGTCTTGAGCTGCTCCTGGGCACCGATGCGGAAGCTGTCCATGCTCACCAGGGCAATGTTCTGCGCGCCGTACTTGAGCACGTAGCGCGCAGCGAGCTTGGCCAACGTGGTGGTCTTGCCCATGCCGGCAGGGCCGACCATGGCGATCACGCCGCCCTCTTCCAGCGGTTCGACTTGCGGGGTGGCGATCATGCGCGCCAGGTGCGCCAGCAGCATGCGCCAGGCCTGACGAGGCTCTTCAATGTCGGTAATCATCGCCAGCAGATCGCGCGACAACGGGCCAGACAGGCCGATGCGTTGCAGGCGACGCCAGAGGTTCGCCTGATCCGGACGGCTGCCTTGCAGCTGATTCCAGGCCAGGGAGCCGAGCTGAACTTCCATGAGTTCGCGCAGGCTGTTGAGTTCGAAGCGCATCGAGTCGAATGCACGCGGGTCAACGCCACCGGAGGTTGGCGTCGGGGCCGGTGCAGGGCGACGGGGTTCGGCGTACGTGGGTTCGATCAACGGTTCGGCAGCGGTCAATGGCAAGCCGGCGAACAACTGGCGGTTGGTGCTCTGGTCGCTCTCGCCATCGCTACGCAGGCTCAGTTCAGCCTGGGCAGTGACGATCCGCGACTGCGTCTTGCGCAGCTCGTCTTCGAGTTCCATGTTCGGCACACGCGGTGCCAGCGCCGACAACTTGTAATCCAGCGCAGCCGTCAGCTCGACGCCCCCGGCGATCCGGCGGTTGCCAATGATGGCGGCATCAGCGCCCAGCTCATCACGAACCAGCTTCATGGCCTGACGCATATCGGCGGCGAAAAAACGCTTAACTTGCATAAACCACTACCTCAGCCGTTGGGCCCTACTGTCGCAACGATGGTCACTTGCTTGTTGTCAGGGATTTCCTGGTAAGCCAACACGTGCAAACCCGGGACTGCGAGCCGGCCAAATCGCGAGAGCATCGCGCGAACCGGACCGGCCACCAACAGAATCACCGGTTGACCTTGCATCTCTTGGCGCTGCGCTGCGTCGATCAATGAGCGTTGCAGCTTCTCAGCCATGCTTGGCTCCAGCAGAACGCCCTCTTCCGAGCCTTGTCCTGCCTTTTGCAGACTATTGAGCAATATCTGTTCCAACCTTGGCTCCAGCGTGATAACTGGCAGCTCAGACTCAGTCCCTACAATGCTTTGGACGATTGCACGGGATACGCCAACCCGCACGGCAGCCACCAGCGCGGCGGTATCTTGACTCTTGGCGGCATTGTTCGCGATGGCCTCGGCAATGCTGCGGATGTCGCGTACCGGTACCTGTTCGGCCAACAGCGCCTGCAACACTTTGAGCAATTGCGACAGCGACACCACCCCCGGCACCAGCTCTTCGGCCAGTTTCGGCGAGCTTTTGGCCAGCAATTGCATGAGTTGCTGCACTTCTTCGTGACCGATCAGCTCACTGGAATGTTTATAGAGTATCTGGTTCAAGTGAGTGGCCACCACTGTACTGGCATCGACTACCGTATAACCGAGCGATTGTGCCTGGGCGCGCTGGCTGATTTCGATCCAGACCGCCTCCAGGCCGAAAGCCGGATCTTTGGCGGTAATGCCGTTGAGCGTGCCGTAGACCTGCCCCGGGTTGATCGCCAGCTCGCGATCCGGGTAAATCTCCGCCTCGGCCAGGATCACCCCCATGAGGGTCAGGCGATAGGCACTCGGCGCCAGGTCGAGGTTGTCGCGGATGTGCACGGTCGGCATCAGGAAGCCCAAGTCCTGGGACAGCTTCTTGCGCACGCCCTTGATCCGCGCCAGCAACTGGCCGCCCTGGTTGCGATCCACCAGCGGAATCAGGCGGTAGCCCACTTCCAGGCCGATCATGTCGATCGGCGTCACATCATCCCAGCCCAGTTCCTTGGTTTCCTGGGCGCGGGCCGGCGACGGCAGCAGCTCCTGCTGGCGCTTGACCTCTTGCAGCGCCTGCACCTTGGCCACGCTCTGCTTCTTCCAGAACAGGTAAGCGCCGCCAGCAGCCAGGGCCGCCATGCTGAGAAACGAGAAGTGTGGCATGCCGGGCACCAGGCCCATCACCGCCATCAGGCCTGCCGCCACCGCCAGTGCCTTGGGCGAGGCGAACATCTGCCGGTTGATCTGCTTGCCCATGTCTTCCGAGCCGGAAGCACGGGTCACCATGATCGCCGCCGCTGTCGATAACAACAGTGATGGCAATTGCGCCACCAAACCGTCACCGATGGTCAGCAGCGCATACACCTTGCCAGCATCGGCGAAGTTCATGTTGTGCTGGAAGATACCGACCGCCATGCCGCCGATCAGGTTGATGAACAGGATCAATAGGCCGGCGATGGCGTCACCGCGAACGAATTTGCTCGCGCCGTCCATGGAACCGTAGAACTCGGCTTCCTGGGCGACTTCCATCCGGCGCAGCTTGGCCTGGTTCTGATCGATCAGGCCGGCGTTGAGGTCGGCGTCGATCGCCATTTGCTTGCCGGGCATCGCGTCGAGGGTGAAACGCGCGCTCACCTCGGAAATCCGCCCGGCACCCTTGGTCACCACGACGAAGTTGATGATCATCAAAATCGCGAAGACCACGATACCCACCACGTAGTTACCGCCGATCACCACCTCGCCGAAGGCCTGGATCACCTTGCCGGCGGCGGCGTGGCCGTCCTGGCCATGGAGCATCACCACCCGCGTCGAGGCCACGTTCAGCGCCAGGCGCAACAGCGTTGCCACCAGCAAAATGGTCGGGAACACCGCGAAATCCAGGGGGCGCAAGGCGTACACGCACACCAGCAGCACGACGATCGACAGGGCAATGTTAAAGGTGAAAAACACGTCCAGCAGGAACGGCGGCACCGGCAACATCATCATCGCCAGCATGACCAGCAGCAACAGCGGCACACCCAGATTGCCCCGACTGAGGTCGACGACGTTTGTGCGAGCGGCGTTGATTAACTGAGAGCGATCCACCGGTTTTCCCCGTTCCTTTAAAGCAAACTTTTGACGCCTGAAGCAGGCGCACGGCGGCTATTGCAAGAAGCCTTCCAACTTTTGCGGCAGGGGAAATAGAGTGGTTTTCCAACGGGATGTGCAGCGCCTGGTCAGACGCCTTCGCTGGCAAGCCAGCTCCTACAGATTGCGTAAAACCCTGTAGGAGCTGGCTTGCCAGCGAAGAGGCCATCAGCGACTGCGCAACACTCAGGAATCGCGGCGCAAATCCGGAGGGATCGGCAAGTCATCCTTCAACGGATCCGGCCGTTTGCCTTTACCCGCCCGGTACTGTCGAATCTGATAAACGTAAGCCAGCACCTGCGCCACCGCCAGATAGAGCCCGCCGGGAATCTCCTGCTCAAGTTCCGTCGAGTAGTAAATCGAGCGCGCCAGTGCCGGCGATTCCAGCAGCAGGATCTCGTTGGCCGCTGCGATCTCACGGATCTTCAGCGCCAGGAAGTCAGTGCCCTTGGCGATGAGCATCGGCGCTCCACCCTTCTCCGGGTCGTATTTGAGCGCCACGGCGTAGTGCGTCGGGTTGGTGATGACCACGTCGGCCTCGGGAATCGCCGCCATCATCCGCCGCTGGGACATCTCGCGCTGCAACTGGCGAATACGCTGCTTGACTTCGGGTCGCCCTTCCGCATCCTTGTGCTCATCTCGGATTTCCTGCTTGGTCATCAGCAACTTCTTGTGGCTTTCCCACAACTGCACCGGCACGTCGACGGCAGCGATGATGATCAGCCCGCACGCCATCCACAACGTGCTCCAGCCCACCACTTGCAGGCTATGGATGATCGCCGTGTCCAGCGGTTCATGAGCGATGCGCAGCAGGTCATCGATGTCGGACGACAACACCGACAGCGCCACGAACAGGATGATGATGAACTTGGCCAGAGCCTTGAGCAGTTCCACGAGCGCCTTGGTGGAGAACATGCGCTTGATGCCGGGCAAGGGGTTCAGCCGACCGAACTTGGGCGCCATGGAGCTCGTCGCAAACAGCCAGCCGCCCAGTGAAATCGGTCCGATAATCGCCGCCAGCACCAGCGAAATCATCACTGGCTGGATCGACCACAGCGCAATCTGCCCCGAGCGCAGCAAGTACGTGGACATCGAGTTCTGGTCCATGATCACTTCGCGCGACAGCGAGAAATTGATGCGCATCAACTCCATCATGTCCTGTGCCATCGCGCCGCCGAAAATCAGCAGCGCACTCGCGCCGATCAGCATGATCGCCAGGGTGTTGAGTTCCTTGGAACGCGCGACCTCCCCTTTCTCACGGGAGTCCTGCTTGCGCTTTTCCGTGGGGTCTTCTGTTTTGTCCTGACCGCTTTCGCTCTCGGCCATGGTTCAGCTCGCCCGTGCCAGTTCGCGTAAAAACTGCAAGGCCTCGGAGGCCAGTGGCTGATACTGGTTGAGGATGTCGGCCATGCCGACCCAAAAGATAAAGAAGCCGAGTACCAGTATCAGCGGGAAGCCGATGGAGAAGATATTCAACTGCGGCGCCGCCCGGGTCATGACCCCGAACGCGATGTTGACCACCAGCAACGCCGTGACTGCCGGCAACACCAGCAACAGCGCCGAGCCGAGCACCCAGCCGAGCTTGCCGGCCAGTTCCCAGTAATGATTGACCATCAGGCCACTGCCCACCGGCAAGGTGGTAAAGCTTTCGGTCAGGACCTCGAACACCACCAGATGGCCGTTCATGGACAGGAACAACAGCGTGACCAGCATGGTGAAGAATTGCCCGAGCACCGCCGACGACACCCCGTTGGTCGGGTCGATCGTGGAGGCGAAACCCATACCCATTTGAATCGCGACGATCTGCCCGGCCACCACAAACGCCTGAAACAACATCTGCAGGGAAAACCCCAGTACCGCACCAATCAGGATTTGCTCGGCAATCAGCAGCAGCCCGCTCAAGTCCAGGGCATTGACCGGCGGCATGGGCGGCAGGCCGGGGGCGATGACCACGGTAATGGCGAGCGTGAAATAGAGGCGGACCCGTCGCGGTACGAGGGTGGTTCCGAAAATCGGCATGACCATCAACAACGAACCGACACGAAACAGCGGCAACATGAAGGTCGCGACCCAGGTACTGATCTGGGTATCGGTCAGTTGCAGCAGCGACGGCATGGCTTAGCCGATGACCATCGGGATGTTGTGGTACAGCTGAGTGATGTATTCCATGAACGTCTGCACCAGCCACGGGCCGGCCACGATCAGGGTCACCAGCATCACCAGCAGGCGTGGCAGGAAGCTCAGGGTCTGTTCGTTGATCTGCGTGGCAGCCTGGAACATCGCCACCAGCAGCCCCACCAGCAGGCTGGGGATCACCAGGATCGCCACCATCATGGTGGTCAGCCACAGTGCTTCACGAAAGATATCGACTGCGACTTCTGGCGTCATGGCGAGACACCGCCGAAGCTACTGGCCAGCGTGCCGATGATCAGCGCCCAGCCATCGACCAGCACGAACAACATGATCTTGAACGGCAGGGAAATGATCAGCGGCGAGAGCATCATCATACCCATCGCCATCAGCACACTGGCCACGACCAGGTCGATGATCAGGAATGGAATGAAGATCATGAAGCCGATCTGGAACGCGGTCTTCAGCTCGGACGTCACGAAGGCCGGCACGATGATGGTCAGCGGCGCCTGGTCCGGCGTTGCAATGTCGGTGCGCTTGGACAGGCGCATGAACAGCTCAAGATCGCTGGTGCGGGTCTGGGCGAGCATGAAATCCTTGATCGGCACCTGCGCCTTGGTGACAGCCTCCTGGGCGGTCATCTTTTCTGCCAGGTACGGCTGCAAGGCATCCTGGTTCACCCGGTCGAATACCGGCGCCATGATGAACAGGGTCAGGAACATCGCCATGCCGGTGAGGATCTGGTTCGACGGCGTCTGCTGCAACCCGAGGGCCTGACGCAGGATCGAGAACACGATGATGATCCGGGTGAAGCTGGTCATCAGGATGACGAACGCCGGGATAAAACTCAGCGCGGTCATGATCAGCAGGATTTGCAGGCTGACCGAGTATTCCTGCGCACCCTGCGCATTGGTGCCCAGGGTGATCGCCGGGATCGACAACGGATCGGCGGCGAACGCCAGCGGCGCGACCAGCACCAGGGCCAGCGTCAAGACGATGCGTAGCGCACCCATTACTTCTTATCCTTCTGATCTTTGCCCAGCATCTCCAGCAGGCGCTGGGCAAATTCCGGCGTCGCTTTCTCGGTCGTCGGCACTTGCACCGGCTCCTTGAGCACGTGCAATGCCGAAATGTTGCCGGGGCTCAGGCCAAGCAGAATCTGTTCGTTGCCGACTTGTACCAGCATCAGCCGGTCACGCGGCCCCAGTGCACGGGAACCGATAATCTCGATGACCTGGCCTTTGCCGGCCGGACCGGCCTGTTGGACCCGACGCAACAGCCAGGCGAGCAGGAAGATCAACCCCAACACCAGCAGCAGGCCGAACACCAGTTGCGTCAGTTGGCCTCCCACGCCGCTACTCACCGCCGGCGCAGCGGCGGCGGTCGCCGTTGCGACCGGTTCGGCCGCCAGCACGCTGAACGGCATGGCCAACACGGCCCCCAGAATCCTTTTCACTCAGCGCAGCTTCTTGATTCGTTCGCTTGGGCTGATCACGTCGGTCAGGCGGATGCCGAACTTCTCGTTGACCACCACCACCTCGCCGTGAGCGATCAGCGTGCCGTTGACCAGCACGTCCAGCGGCTCGCCGGCCAGGCGATCCAGTTCGATCACCGACCCCTGGTTCAGTTGCAGCAGGTTGCGAATGTTGATGTCGGTGCTGCCGACCTCCATGGAAATCGACACCGGAATATCGAGGATCACGTCCAGGTTCGGGCCTTCGAGACTGACCGGGTCGTTGTTTTTCGGCACGCTGCCGAATTCTTCCATTGGCAGGCGGTTGGACGCCGAATTGGCCGAATCGGCAGCCAGCAAGGCGTCGATATCGGCCTGACCGGCATCACCGGTTTCTTCCAGAGCCGCAGCCCACTCATCGGCCAGAGCCTGATCGTCTTGGGTGTTCATAGTGTCAGTGTCCTCGGCGAGCAAAAATTCAGAATTCGGTTAATCGCGAATGGATGGGAGCGCCGCTCAACGGCGCTCGATCGGCTCGATCACTTGCAACGCGAGGTTGCCCTTGTGCGAGCCCATCTTGACCTTGAAGGCCGGCACGCCGTTGGCGCGCATGATCATTTCTTCCGGCATCTCGACCGGGATCACATCCCCCGGCTGCATGTGCAGGATGTCGCGCAGGCGCAATTGACGACGGGCCACCGTGGCACCGATCGGCACGTCGACATCCAGCACGTCCTGGCGCAGGGCGTTGACCCAGCGCTCGTCCTGGTCGTCGAGGTCCGACTGGAAGCCGGCGTCGAGCATCTCGCGAACCGGCTCGATCATCGAGTACGGCATGGTCACGTGCAGGTCGCCGCCACCGCCATCGAGTTCGATGTGGAAGGTCGACACCACAATGGCTTCGCTTGGGCCGACGATGTTGGCCATGGCCGGGTTCACTTCCGAGTTGATGTACTCGAAATTGACTTCCATGATCGCCTGCCAGGCTTCCTTCAAATCGACGAACGCCTGCTCCAGCACCATGCGCACCACGCGCAATTCGGTCGGGGTGAATTCACGCCCTTCGATCTTGGCGTGGCGGCCGTCGCCGCCGAAGAAGTTGTCCACCAGCTTGAACACCAGCTTGGCGTCGAGGATGAACAGCGCGGTGCCGCGCAGGGGTTTGATCTTGACCAGGTTGAGGCTGGTCGGCACATACAGCGAATGCACATATTCGCCGAACTTCATCACCTGCACGCCGCCGACCGCCACGTCTGCCGAGCGACGCAGCATGTTGAACATGCTGATGCGGGTATAGCGGGCGAAACGCTCGTTGATCATTTCCAGGGTCGGCATGCGTCCACGGACGATGCGATCCTGGCTGGTCAGGTCATAGCTTTTGACGGTGCCGGGTTCGGCAGCGTTTTCGGTCTGTACCAGACCGTCGTCGACACCATGCAACAGCGCGTCGATCTCATCCTGGGACAGCAGGTCCTGCACGGCCATGTCGTGTTCCTACTGCAGTACGAAATTAGTGAAAAGCAACTGTTCGACCACCACTTTGCCCAGCTCTTTCTGCGCCACTTCCTGGACGCTGGCGGTGGCTTTCTGCCGCAGCATTTCCTGGCCTACCGGCGACGCGAGGGTCGCAAAGTCCTGCCCGGAGAACAGCATGACCAGGTTGTTGCGAATAACCGGCATGTGCACTGTGAGCGCGTCCATATCCGCCTGGTTGCGGCCGAGCATGGTGATGCTCACTTGCATGTAGCGCTGGCGACCGTTCTGGTTGAAGTTGGCCACGAACGCGGGTGCCATCGACTCGAAAATCGCCGGCTGCTTGCCGACCGGCGCCGTTTCCGTAGCGGCGGCGGCAGGCTTGCTCTGCGCGCTGTGCATGAAGTACCAGGTCGCCCCCACGGACACACCGATCGCCAGCAGCAGGGCCACCACGATCATGATGATCAGCTTGAGTTTGCCTTTGGTTGCGGGGTCTTTTACTGCTGCTGCGTCACTCTTCGCCATGCCAATAATCCGTCACTAATCGGGTTTTCACAGTCGCACGGCAAGGCAAGAGCAAGTGTTATGCCAGAACTGACGGGGGACGGAGACGGCGAATGATCGGCAATGCCGAACCCTTGTAGGAGCTGGCTTGCCAGCGAAAGCGGCGTGTCAGCCAATGAATGGGTGACTGATGCATCGCCTTCGCTGGCAAGCCAGCTCCTACGGGGGGGAGTCAGGCGTAGTAGTCGACGGCGCTGGAGCCGATCACGCTGGTGGTGCTGGCGGCCACTTCAGCGATACTCGGCGTGGGATCGTCATCCATCGAGTCGAGACGTCCACCGCTCGCCTGGCTGCGACTGCCTTGCGCCTGCTGCTGTTGCCCCTGGTTTTGCGAGCCACGGGACTGGTCCGAGACATTGACGTCGACCTGGCCCATGCCCTGCTGGGCAAACATGTCGCGCAAGCGATGCATCTGGCCGTCCAGGGCCTCACGAACCCCCGGATGCGCACTCATGAACGTGACTTGGGTCTGCTGGTCGGGAACCATGTTCACCCGAATGTCCAGGCGCCCGAGTTCAGCGGGTTGCAGCTGGATGTCGGCGGCCTTGAGGTTGGCGCTGGACAGGTACATGACGCGGTTGACCACTTCTTCGGTCCAGCCGCTCTGGTGCATGGCGATAGGCTGGTTCACCGGCAAGGCGTTGGCGGTCTTCGGTGTGGCCGCCTGGGTCAGCGCAGCCAGACGGCTGGCGAAATCTTCGACACGGGTGTCGCTGCTCGCGGACTTGAGGTCCTTCAAGCCGTCATCGATCAAGCTGCTGAACGCCTTGTCGCCGCCCTGGTCGGTGCTGTCCTTGTCGGCCTTGAGGTCGAGCATGCTCGCCATGCCAGCGGCAAAATTTTGCGCCGAGGTCAGCTCACCGTCGGCCTGGGCTTGCGCCGGTGTCTGCGTTGTTTTGGATGGGGCCTGACTGGACGCCGACACGTGACCGCTCTGCTCCATTGCCAGGCGCAAGGCCGGCAAGGCATCGAGCGGGTCGGCCTGCGGATCGAAATCGCTCTCGGTACTGGTCGGTGCCGGCGCAGCGACGACCGCTGCAGCCAGCGAAGCATCGACGGCCGGTTGTGCCGTGTCGGCCACGACGGGAGTGACCGGTACCGGAGCTGGCGCCACTGGCTGGACGACGGGCTGCAAGGACGGATCAAGCGCCGGATCGACCGGCGCGACATCGACCACCGGCGCCGAGTCGGCATCGGCCGCATCGTCGTCGGCCTGCTTGCCATCTGTTTGCGTGGTTTTGTCGGCAGGCAAGGTTTTGCCGCCATCGGCAATGGTCGGCTCTGACGCGGCAGACGTGTCGTCGCCAGCGTCTTTCTTCACGGCGCTATCGCAGGTTTTATCGCGGGCCGACTTGACCGGGGCATCTGCCAGCGCACCGGGCTTGTTCTGACCCTGGTTAGCGTAGACGTGAGCGAAGCTGGAGGCCTTGTCCCCGGGCTCAGCGGTCAGCGCCGGGGGATTGGCGCAGGCGGCTTGAGTCTTGGCCTGCCTGGCGGCCTGAAGAAGAATATTGGGGGTAACGGGCATGAAACAGTCTCCGCTGCACGAGGCTCATAGGTACAGTTGGCAGATATAGCTGCAAGGGTCGAGCCAGTTTCACTCACAACAGACGAAAAGCCGCCAATGCATCAGATTTTTGCCAGGCTACGCTGTCGTTCAGCTTCGTACAGCGGCCGGATCCGGGCGAACTCGCGATCGATTTCGCCGACCAGATCCTGAACGCCAGCGCTCGGCGAGACCTTGGCCTGCTGTTCCAGTTGATGGCACAGCTCGGTCAGCCTGACCGCGCCCATATTGCTGCCACTGCCCTTGAAGCTATGGGCGGTTTCAACGAGCAACGCGCAACTCGTGGCTTCTCTCAAAACCGTCAAGCGCGCTTCGGAGTCCGCCAGGAAGATATCCAGCAAATCCGCATAGCCGTCTTCCATCACTTCCTGCAACGCGCTCAGTACGTCGCGATCCACATGTGTGTCGTCCACTTGTTCACTCCTTGATCAAGAACGCACGGATTATGCCAGACCCTCCCAGAAAAACTCCACGCGTGCACTGCGACCATCGTCGCTCCAGCGGGCATTTCGCCCCAATTGGCGGATCAGGCTGACGCCACGTCCCGACAGGCGGACCTCATCCAGCGGTCTTTGCATGACCCGCTGGACGTCAAAACCCTTGCCGCTGTCTTCGACGTGTATGGTCAGGCAGCCACCGGTTCCGACCGGGGCCACCTGCAAATGCACGCGCACATGGCCCTCCAGCAATTCGTCGAGGCGAGCATTGCGCTGCTGGTAGTAACGTGCAAAACCGGCGGCATCGCGCTTGAGGCTTGAGTCGAGCCCCAGTACGCCATGCTCCAGCGCATTGGAATAAAGCTCCGCCAGCACACTGTAGAGCGCCCCGCTCTGAGCTCGCAGGCCATGCACCTCCAGCAGCAATTGCAACAGATAGGGCAACGGATTGAAGCGTTTGAGCGTGGCGGCGCGAAACTCGAAACTCACCGACCAGTCCAGCGGGCACGACTGGCCGCTGTCGGAATAGACCAGCGCCGGCGGCGAGATTTGCGTCGGCTTCAGCAGGCTGATTTCCACCATGCTGACATCATCACGCGCCTCACCGCCGAAATGCCGCAGCGCCTGCTCGATCTCTTCGAACAACGCGTCCGGGTGACGATTGGCCGCGAACACCTGCTGCAATCGCTGCACGCCAAACAGTTGCTCATTGGCATCGCAGGTGTCGATCACCCCATCGGACAACAGGAAGACCCGGTCCCCAAATGCCATGGGGAACACGTCGGTGCGATCATCGAAGGCTTCCGGGCTGAGCACGCCCAGTGGCAAGTGTCGTGCTGGCAGTGGCGTGCGCTCGTCCGTGGCCATGCGATGCAGGTAACCGTCGGGCATGCCGCCGTTCCAGACCTCCACCGAGCGGCGCTGAAAACTCAGGTTCAGCAACGTCGCGCAACAGAACATGTCCACCGGCAGGATACGCTTGAGCTTGGCATTCATTTCGCGCAGGGTTTCCGCCAGGCCATAGCCCTTGGCGGTCATCCCGTAGAAGACTTCGGCCAGCGGCATGGCGCCCACCGCCGCCGGCAGCCCGTGACCGGTGAAATCCCCCAACAGCACGTGCATGTCGCCGGACGGAGTGAACGCTGCCAGCAACAAATCGCCGTTGAACAGCGCATAAGGCGATTGCAGGTAGCGAATATTCGGCGCGGCATTCAGGCAGCCAGAGTGCGCCACCTTGTCGAAAACGGCCTTGGCCACGCGCTGCTCGTTGAGCAGGTAGTCGTGGTGCCGGGCGATCTGGTCGCGCTGTTGCAGCACGGTGTCCTGCAAGCGACGCAACCGATCCATCGCCTTGATCTTCGCCGCGAGGATCACCTGGTTGTAAGGCTTCGCCAGAAAGTCGTCACCACCGACTTCCAGGCAACGGGCCAGCGCTTCGCTTTCGGACAGGGACGTGAGGAAGATGATCGGCACCAGGGTTTCCCCGGCCAGCGCCTTGATCTGCCGGGCGGCCTCGAAGCCGTCCATCACTGGCATCATCGCGTCCATCAAGACCAAGTGCGGGGGTTGCCGGCGAAACACCTCGACCGCTTCGGCGCCGTTGGCCGCCGTCAGCACTTCATGCCCTTGGCGGCGCAGGATGCTCGACAACAGCAGGCGATCGGCGGCGCTGTCCTCGGCAATCAGGATCGTCAGTGGCTCCAGCGGCTGCATGGCGCTCAACGGATGTCGAACAGCTTGTCGAAATTGGAAATGGCGAGGATCTTGCGCACATCGTTGCTGCTGTTGACGACGCGGATGTCGGAGTCGTCGCCACCGGCGTGATCGCGCAGCAACAACAACATACCCAACGCCGAGCTATCGAGGTATGTGGTCTCTCTCAGGTCGAGGACGATCGCCGACAGTTCCTTGTCTTCGTAGGACTGACGAAATTCCTGATGCTTGGCGAAGTCGAAACGACCCTTGATCGAAATCGTCAGTTTTTTCCCGTCCTGGGAGATTTCGGTTAGCACTGACATGTCATGGCTTCCTTGTCATTGAGGAACCTGTTTGTACAAGGTTTAGCATCGTGTATAGGTTCGGGCAAGGTTGGCAAGTGTGGGAGCGGGCTCGCCCGCGAAGAACGGTAACGCCTGACGATTGACTCAATACGGATTCTCGCGTGGCAAGCGCTGGGACAATTCATCCAGCAGTTTCTGTTCGCGCCGATCCTCAAGCGCCCGCGCCTCATCGGCATAACGCTGCACCAGCTTGCGCAACCCTTCGACCCGGGCAAACGCCTGTTGCCAGGTCTCCCGCGCCTTGTTCAGGTTGTTTTGATGCCAGGCCAGGCTTTGCCGCTGCTGGTCGATGGCTGTGCCCAGTTGCGCCAGGAAGCCCTGATAACCCAGCAACCATTGGCCCGAGACGCCGCCGCTGCCGCGCACGATCCATTGTTCCTGATAGTCGAGGCGAAAGGCTTCCAGGTCGGCGAGCTTGCTTTCCGCCAGGCGCACCTGGCCTTGAAAGTGCCCGAGGCGCTGGACTGCGGTTTTCTCGGCCTTTTCGGCCATTTCCACCACCGGCGCCAACCGCCCTGCCCGACTCAGGGCCATGACCGCTTAACCGCCTGCCGCGGGCGCGAAGATCGAGGCGAGATACGCTTCGCTTTCGCCCAGGCTGATGCTGTCGTTGAGGCCCTGGCGCAGGTACTTGACCAATTGCGGTTGCAGGGAAATCGCCAGGTCGGTCTCGCGGTCGCCACCGGCGACATACGCACCGACGCTGATCAGGTCGCGGCTCTGCTGATAGCGCGACCACAGCTGCTTGAAATACTGCGCGCGGGCCATGTGTTCCGGCGAGACCACCGCCGGCATCACGCGACTGATGGACGCTTCGATGTCGATGGCCGGGTAATGCCCTTCCTCGGCCAGGCGCCGGGACAGCACGATGTGCCCGTCGAGCACACCCCGCGCCGAGTCGGCAATCGGGTCCTGCTGGTCATCGCCTTCAGACAGCACGGTGTAGAACGCCGTGATCGAACCACCGCCCTTCTCGGCATTACCGGCCCGCTCCACCAGTTTCGGCAGCTTGGCGAATACCGACGGCGGATAGCCCTTGGTCGCGGGCGGCTCGCCAATAGCCAAGGCGATTTCCCGCTGGGCCTGGGCGAAACGCGTGAGCGAATCCATCAGCAACAGGACGTTCTTGCCCTTGTCGCGAAAATATTCGGCGATGCGCGTGCAATACATCGCGGCGCGCAGTCGCATCAGCGGCGCATCGTCCGCCGGGGAAGCCACCACCACCGAACGCTTGAGCCCTTCTTCACCGAGGATGTGCTCGATGAATTCCTTGACTTCCCGACCCCGCTCACCGATCAGCCCGACGACGATGATGTCGGCCTCGGTGAAGCGCGTCATCATCCCCAGCAATACGGATTTACCGACACCGGTACCGGCGAACAAACCGAGACGCTGGCCGCGACCGACCGTCAGCATGCCGTTGATGCAACGGATGCCCACGTCCAGCGGTTCGCTGATCGGTTCACGCTTGAGCGGGTTGATGGTCGGGCCGTCCATCGGCACCCAATCTTCGGCCTTCATCCCGCCCTTGCCATCGAGTGCGCGACCGGCACCGTCCAGCACCCGGCCGAGCATGCTCATGCCCATGGGCAGGCGACCGGTATCGGCCAGGGGCACCACGCGGGCACCGGGGGCGATGCCGGCGACGCTGCCGACCGGCATCAGAAAGACCTTGCTGCCGGAGAAGCCCATCACCTCGGCTTCGACCTGCACCGGGTGATAGCTGTCGTCGTTGATCACCATGCAGCGGCTGCCCATGGCGGCGCGCAAGCCTTCGGCTTCGAGGGTCAGGCCGACCATGCGCAGCAGGCGACCTTCAAGGATCGGTGCGCCGGCCAATTCCGTGGCCTCGGCGTAGCTGCCCAGGCGCTTGGCGAAACTGGTGCGTTCAAGGCGCATCAGTAATGTCCGGTCCTGGTGCGACCGCAGGGTTGGTCTCGACGGGTAATTCCAGGCTCAGGTCCGGCGCGGCCGGGTGCAACGCTTGTTCGTGCAGTTGATCGAACAGTTTGTCCATCACTCGTGCCACACGGGTTTCGACCGTGGCGTCGATGCGGCTGTGTTCGGTCTCGACCCGGCAACCGCCGGGCAACAGCGCCTCGTCCTCGACGATGCGCCAGGTTTCTTCATGGCGCTCGCGCAGGGCTTTGACCTGTTCGAAATCTTGCGGATTGATGTACAGCCGCACATTGCCCACGCCCAGCGGCAACAGCTTGAGGGCGTCGCGCATCACGTGTTCGATCTGCGTCGAGTCGATGGCCAGTTCGCGCTGGATCACTTGTTTGGTGATGTGCTGAATGAGGTCGACCAGGGACTTTTCGATCTGCGTGTCCTGCTCGGCGATGGGTTCGAACAGGTGCGCCATCAGCGACTCCAGCGCCGCAATCTTGGCGGTCAGCGCCACTTCGGCTTCCTGACGCACCCTGAGCGTGGTGCTGTGAAAACCTTCTTTTTCGCCTACCGCGAAGCCTTCGTTGTAGGCTTCCTGGCGAATGCTTTCGAGTTCTTCGAGGGTCAGTGGCTGGACTTCCTCCAGCGGCACTTCCTCCATTTCCGGCGGCTCGGGTTCCGGCTCCGGTTCAGGCTCGGGTTTGGGCGGATCGAAACTGGGCAGCGCCCAGGTATCAAAACCACTGACATCCTTGGCGCGGATCAGGTCCGTGAGCGAATCATCATTCTGGACCATGGCGTTAGATCATTTCCTCGCCACCCTTGCCGCCGAGAACGATTTCTCCGGCTTCGGCCATACGGCGGGCGATGGTGAGGATTTCTTTCTGCGCGGTTTCCACGTCGCTGACGCGCACCGGGCCCTTGGCTTCCAGGTCGTCGCGCAACAGTTCCGCCGCACGCTTGGACATGTTTTTGAAGATCTTTTCCTTGACGCCTTCGTCCGAGCCCTTGAGCGCCAGCACCAGCACGTCGGAGGACACTTCGCGCAACAGCGCCTGGATGCCGCGGTCGTCGACATCGGCCAGGTTGTTGAACACGAACATGAGGTCTTCGATCTGACCGGACAGGTCTTCGTCGACTTCGCGGATCGAGTCCATGAGCTGGCCTTCGATCGAGCTGTCGAGGAAGTTCATGATGTCCGCCGCACGCTTGATGCCACCCAGGGTGGTACGCGAAGCATTCGAGTTGCCGGAGAACTGCTTCTCGAGAATCTGGTTGAGTTCTTTCAGGGCCGCCGGTTGTACGGTGTTCAGCGAGGACACCCGCAGGATGATGTCCAGCCGTACCTTGTGGTCGAAATTGCCCAGCACTTCACCGGCCTGGTCCGGGTCGAGATAGGCGACCACGATGGCTTGGATCTGCGGGTGCTCGTAGCGGATCACGTCGGCGACGGCGCGTGGCTCCATCCATTTGAGGCTGTCCAGGCCGCTGGTGTTGCCGCCGAGCAGGATGCGGTCGATCAGGCCGTTGGCCTTGTCTTCGCCCAGGGCCTGGGTAAGCATCTTGCGCACGTAGTCGTCGGAGCCAACGCCCAGGCTGGTCTGGTCGCCGACGATGTCGACGAACTCGCTCATCACCTGCTCGACCTGCTCGCGGTGCACATTGCCCATCTGCGCCATGGCCACGCCAACGCGCTGGACCTCTTTGGGCCCCATGTGCCGCAGCACCTGGGCAGCGTCGGTAGACCCCAGCGACAGCAGCAGGATCGCGGCTTTGTCGACCTTGGACAGTTTGGCGGCAACGGCTCGGTTATCACTCATCTGCGTTAATCCACTCTTTCACGACCTGGGCCACACGTCCCGGGTCTTCAGCCACCAGACTCTTGATTGCGTTCAACTGAGCGTCATAGCCTTCGCTCGGGCTCGGCAGCAGGATGCTTTGCGGACCACCGAGACTGACGCGGTCGTTGGCCAGTTCGCCATCCAGGCCGCCCATGCCACCGAGCTCGACATCGCTGCCGATACCAGCCAGTTGCTTGCCTTTGCCGCCGCCGGTGATGTTGTTGAGCACCGGACGCAGCACACCGAACACCAGCACCAGGATAAACAACACGCCGAGCACTTGCTTGACGATGTCCCAGAACCACGGCTGGGAATAGAACGGGATGTCGGCGATCACTTCACCGCGCTCGGCGGAGAACGGCATGTTGATCACGCTCACGCTGTCACCACGACTGGCATCGAAGCCGACCGCGTCCTGGACCAGGCGAGTGAATCGCGCCAATTCGTCGGCGCTCCACGGTGCGCGGGTGGTTTCGCCGTTGGCCGGGTTGATCTTGACCTGATCATCGACCACCACCGATACCGACAGGCGATTCAAACGACCCTGCTGCTGCTTGGTGTGGCTGATGGAGCGGTCGAGCTCGAAGTTCTTGGTCGATTGTTGACGCTTGTCCGCCGGGTACGGCGCAAGCATCGGCTGGCCGGTGGCCGGGTCCATGATTTGCTGGCCGTTGGCATCCACCAGTGGCTGGCCCGGCTGCACCATGCCTGCCGCACCTGGCGTGCCGCCGGTGGTTTGGGGTGCGGAGGCCGGCGACGGCGGCTGGTTGCTCAAGGCACCCGGCACACCTTGCGGGCCATTGCTGGCGGTGCGTTGTTCGTTGACCGATTGCTCGCTGCGCAACGCCGGTTGATCCGGGTTGAACTGCTCGGCAGTCGACTCGACGGCGCTGAAATCCACGTCGGCCGACACTTCAGCCTTGTAGCGGTCGTTACCCAGCACCGGTTGCAGGATGTTGTGCACACGCTGGGTCAGCATGCTTTCCATGCGGCGGCTGTAGTCGAACTGCTTGCCGGCCATGGTCATTTCGGAATTTTCCGCCTGGTCCGACAGCAGGTTGCCCTTCTGGTCGACGACGGTGATCTGCGACTTGCTGAGTTCGGGAACGCTGGTGGCCACCAGGTTGATGATCGCCACGACCTGGCCTGGCTCAAGGGAGCGACCGGAATAAAGTTCAACCAGCACCGATGCGCTCGGCTTGCGCTCATCGCGCACGAACACCGAACTCTTCGGGATCGCCAGGTGCACGCGGGCACCCTTGACGTTGTTCAAAGCAGAAATGGTGCGCGCCAGTTCGCCTTCGAGGCCGCGGCGATAACGGGTCGCTTCCATGAACTGGCTGGTACCCAGGCCTTGCTCCTTGTCGAGGATTTCAAAACCGATGTTGCCGTCGCTGGGAGTGACACCAGCGGCCGCGAGCTTGAGCCGCGCACGGGACAAGTCATCGGCCTTGACCAGCAAGGCACCGGAATTGGGTTCGACGGTGTAGGGAATATCGGCGGAGGCCAGGGTATCCATGACCTGCTTGGCATCCATGCCGGCAAGACTGCCGTACAGAGGCCGGTAGTCCGGTTGCTGGGACCACAACACCACGGCAAAACCAATCGCCACGCTCGCTGCCAGGCCGACCATCAGGCCCACCTGACGCAACATGGTCATCTCGGAGAGGTTTTCCAGGAAGGACAACCCGAACAGCGGCGGTTTGCCGTCTATTGGAGTGGCCTTGGCCGGAACGTTATCGGCGACTGCTTCTGCCATGACTCAATCTCGTCCTTTAAACCGGCATCTGCATGATGTCTTGGTAGGCCTGAACCAGCTTGTTACGCACCTGGGTCAATGCCTGGAACGACACGCTGGCCTTTTGCGAGGAAATCATTACGTCCGTGAGGTCGACGCCGCTTTTGCCGATTTCGAAGGCATTGGCCAGCTGAGTGGAAGCCTGTTGAGTGTCGTTCACTTTATTGACGGCCTGGCCGAGCATGTCGGAAAAGCTGCTGCCCGCCACTTCAGGGGCGGTCGTCGACTTCGGCGCAGACATGGCATCCATTTGCATGGCCCGCATATCCAGCATCAATCGATTGAATTCAATACCTTGGCTCATGATTTCTCTCTTAGACGACCCGCAATTTTTTGACACTCACTCGGCGGGTACTGAGGTGTTAGCAACAAGGGTGCCAGCTCTATGGCCACACTCAACAAAAGCCGCCTTCAATCCTGTAGGAGCTGGCTTGCCAGCGAAGGCGGCGTCACGGCCACCACCGATTCGCTGGCAAGCCAGCGCCTCCAGGATTGCGTCGTGGCGTGACGCATCAGGTGGCGAACAGAAACCCTTCCACGTCCATGCCGGCATCGCGCATTTGCGCCAGCTTGTAGCGCAGCGTCCGCGGGCTGATGCCCAGGCGTTCGGCCGCCTCCTTGCGGCGCCCGCGCTCGGTGCGCAAGGTATCGATGATCATCTGGAACTCACGGCGACGCAGGTCATCGCCCAATGCACCGGCCGATTCAGCCTCGACTTCGACGGTGCGCATCGGCGCCGCCGCCAGCACCGGCAATGGCGCGCACGCCACCGGCCCGGCCAGGCAGAAATCCTGCGGCTGGATCAACCCGCCCTGTTGCAGGATCAATGCCCGCTGAATCGCGTTGTCCAGCTCTCGCACGTTACCCGGCCACGGATAACCCACCAGGCACGCTTGGGCCTCGGGCGATAATCTGGCCGCCGAATGCTTCATTTTATTGACGTGCTTGGCCAGCAGACGCTCGGCCAACGGCAGGATATCGGCAGTGCGCTCACGCAACGGACGCCAGGCCAACGGAAACACCGACAGGCGATAATAGAGGTCCTCGCGGAAACGTCCCGCCGCCACTTCACCGGCCAGGTCGCGGTTGGTGGTCGCGACCACGCGAATGTCCAGGCTGATCGGCTTGCGTGCACCCACCCTTTCGACCTCGCGCTCTTGCAACACACGCAGCAACTTGGCCTGCAACCCCAGGGGCATTTCGGAAATTTCGTCGAGCAGGATAGTGCCACCGTCGGCCTGTTCGAACTTGCCGGCTTGCGCGGCAATGGCACCCGTAAAGGAACCCTTCTCGTGACCGAACAAGGTTGCTTCGAGCATGTTGTCGGGGATCGCGGCGCAGTTGATCGCAATGAACGGCTGGGTGGCGCGATGGGAATGCTGATGGATGTAACGCGCCAGCACTTCCTTGCCCGTGCCCGACTCACCCGAAATCAACACCGTGGAATCACTGCGCGCGACCCGCGCTGCCAGTTCGAGCAGTTGTGCACTCGCCGGCTCAAACGCGACCGGCCCTTCGCCCTCTGTCACGCCGAGACTACCAAGGGCATGACGCCCCACCAGATCGAGCAACGCCTTGGGCTCGAACGGCTTGACCAGATAATCCGCCGCGCCCTGGCGCATCGCATCCACAGCTCGTTCCACTGCACCGTGCGCGGTCATCAGCAATACCGGCAATTGCGGTTGCCGCGCCCGCAGCATACCCAGCAACTGGTGGCCGTCCATGCCCGGCATGTTGACGTCACTGATCACCAGACTGAAGGCTTCGCCGCCGACCGCAAGCAACGCCTCCTGCGCCGAGCCCACCGCTTTGTAGTCGTGCCCCGCGAGCAGCAGCGTATCGGCCAATGCCTCACGTAACGAACGATCATCCTCGACCAGTAGAACCTTGATACCCATCGGCGTCACTCCGCTCCCTGTGCACTGCTGAACAACGGCAGGATCACCTGCGCGCAAGTGCCACGACCGGGCCGCGAGCGCAGTTGCAACTCACCCTGATGCGCGCGCGCCACAGCCTTGACCACGGTCAGCCCCAGGCCTGTGCCGGTGGTCTTGGTGGTAAAAAAAGGTTCGCCCAAACGCGCCAGGACAGCGGCGTCGATACCACTGCCACTGTCACTGACGCACAGTCGCAGGCTGTTGCCGCGAGTGTAGAGATGGACCTTGAGGCGTGCTTCACCCGCGCTGGCCTGAATGGCGTTTTCGATCAGATTGAGGATCGCCCCGACGAGGGTGTCACGATTGCACAGCAACTCCCCCGAATGGCTATCGCACTGCCAGCGGATCGGCAGGTCCTGCACTTGGGTCAGCGCGGCGGCCTGCAACGACTGCAGCAATTGGGCAGGCGTCACGCGGTCGGTCAACGGCAACTCACCGCGAGCGAACACCAGCATGTCGCGCACCTGATGTTCCAGCTCGTGCAGGCGCTCCTTGAGCCGCCCGGCAAAACGCTGCTGGGTCGCGACCGGCAACTGCTGCTCGGTCAAATGACTGGCGTACAGCAATGCGGCGGACAGCGGCGTGCGTATTTGATGCGCCAGCGAGGCGACCATGCGCCCCAGCGACGACAACCGCTCATGACGCGCCAGTTGATCCTGCAGATGACGGGTTTCGGTCAGGTCGTTGAGCAATACCAATTGACCAGGCTCGGCATCCAGTGAGCGCGTGGCAATCGACAGGCGCCGACCATCCTTGAGTGAGATTTCATGACCATCGTCTTCGCGGGGCGCGAAGCAGCGAGCAATGACATGGCGCCACAATTCGCCTTCGAGGGGCAGCCCGAGCAATTCGCACGCCGCCGGATTGGCTTCGCGCACGATGCCCTGGGCATCAATGACAATGACGCCGCCGGGTAATAGATCAAGGAGGTTTTGCAGGCGATTGGCCAGGCGTTCTTTTTCCGCCAGTTCCTGCATACGCTGGGCGCTGACCACTGCCAACTCGCCCTTGAGCTCGGTGACCCGGGCTTCAAGCATGCTGTAGGAGTCGGTCAGTTGGCTCGACATCTGGTTGAACAGTGCGAAGGCCTGCTCAAGCCCGAGCCGGCTCGCCTGCTCTACGGACGACGGTTGCCCCGAAGCATCAGGGGCAGAAGACATCTGGGCGGCATGGGGCATCGTGCTCTCTCGCTTGGCTGACCGTCAGTGAAACGGAACGTTGCGAGGGACGTAGCAATACCCGTGCCTAAAAAAAACCACTTAAAAATGAAGCGCTTGAAAAACAGGCGTCAATCATCCGCCTGTTCATCACCATCGCGACGGCTCATGCCGTACTTGCGCATCTTTTCCACCAGCGTGGTACGCCGAATACGCAAGCGTTCGGCCGCACGCGCCACGATGCCATTGGCATCGTCCAGTGCCTGCTGGATCAAGCCTTGTTCCAGACCGCCGAGGTAGTCCTTCAGGTCCAGGCCCTCGGGCGGCAACAGCGCATTGGCCGTGAAGTCCGGCGTATGGCCGTTGATGGCCACGCGTTCTTCCAGGTCGGTGCGCAGGCTGTCGACCACCAGTTGCTCGTCTTCGTCGTCGACGTAGCGGAATTTTTTCGGCAACTCGACCACGCCAATCACGCCGTACGGATGCATGATCGCCATGCGCTCCACCAGGTTGGCCAATTCGCGGACGTTGCCCGGCCAGCCGTGACGGCACAGCGACATGATCGCCGCCGAGTTGAAGCGGATTGACCCGCGCTTCTCGTGCTCCATGCGCGAGATCAGTTCGTTCATCAGCAGCGGGATATCTTCGACGCGCTCGCGCAGGGGCGCCATTTCGATCGGGAATACATTCAGGCGGTAGTACAAGTCTTCGCGAAAGGTGCCGATCTCGATCATGCTTTCGAGATTCTTGTGCGTCGCGGCAATGATGCGCACGTCGACGCTCTGGGTCTTGTTGCTGCCCACGCGCTCGAAGGTGCGTTCCTGCAACACGCGCAGCAACTTGACCTGCATCGGCAGCGGCATGTCGCCGATTTCATCGAGGAACAGCGTGCCGCCGTTGGCCAGTTCGAAACGACCGGCACGGCTGGTGATGGCCCCGGTGAAGGCACCCTTCTCATGACCGAACAGTTCGCTTTCCAGCAACTCGGCCGGGATCGCGCCACAGTTAACGGGCACGAACGGCGCTTCACGGCGCTTGGAATGGTAATGCAGGTTGCGCGCGACCACTTCCTTGCCTGTGCCGGATTCACCGAGGATCAGCACGCTGGCATCGGTGTCGGCCACTTGCTGCATCATCTGGCGGACGTGTTGAATCGCCCGGCTGGTGCCGACAAGACTGCGAAAAAGATTGGGTTCGCGATGGCGACCACGCTCACGGGCCTGGTCGTACATCTCGCGATAGACCTGGGCACGGTGCAGCGAATCGAGCAACTTGCTGTAGCTGGGCGGCATTTCGAGGGTTGAAAGCACGCGGCGACGCTGGTCTTCGGGCAGGTCAATGGAAGAATTATCGCCCATCAACAAAACCGGAAGGAACTCATCCCAGGTCGAGAGTGTCTTTAGCAAGCCCAGAAGTGCACCAGGAGCATTGACTGTCCCGATAAGGACGCAGATTACTTCACGACTTGACGACAATGAGCCGACAGCCTGCTGCCAGTCATGGCTACCGCAGGGTAAATTTTCTTCACCGAGAAAATTTAAGATCACCGCCAAATCGCGGCGGCGGACGCTATCGTCATCAATCAGCAGAATTTTGGTTTCACGCCACATGCAATAGCAACTTCCCTAGTCAACTCAATGCCCAAAATGCTGGGGCAAGCTAAACGCTTGCAGGCCTGATATGCCTGAAGACGACTGAAATCTGGAACCAGCCACTAGTTAAGTCAAAAAACCGTGCACAGTCAAATTTATGGCGCAGATGTTTGGATTAACCGGAGATTAATTAACCAAACAGATGGTAAACCTTTGCAGCGTTCCGCGCTTGCTGGATCTGCGACATTTCATCGACTATCGCCTGCCTTTCACCCATCGCCACCTCAAGCAGCTGCTTATAGACATACAGCAGCTCCTCGAGATTGCTGCGCAGCATTTCCTCGTCCAGCGAAGCTTCACTCAAGACGTCTTCCATGCAGGAACGGCAAGCCAGGTCCAATTGACCGATAGCCTCCCAGTTGCGCTCGGCCAACGCCTCGACCAGCGCCTCACGAGTGTGTTCTATTCGCTGCAATACAAGACTCATGGCGACCTCCTTAGAACTGCGGGCCTGGCTCAGCAATGCCGTCCCAGCCTTCTTTGACCGTTCGTAGCAAGCCTGCGACCTCATCGAGAATCTTCGGATCGCTACTGATGTTTGCCTCGGCCAGACGCTTCATCATGTAGATGTAAAGACTGTCGAGCTCGCCCACGGTATCAGCGCAATTATCCAGGTCCAGGCCTTCGCGCAAGCCACCGATGATGGCAATCGCCTTGCTGATCGATACACACTTGCCCGGAATATCCTTGCGCTCCAGGGCGCCTTTGGCCTGGGCGATGCGGTCCAGACCACCTTCCATGAGCATTTGCACCAGACGATGTGGACTCGCTTCGGACGTTTGGGCGTGCGCGCCCACTTTCTGATATTGCCGAAGGGCTAACATTGGATTCATGTTCTACCTCATTACCACTATGACTCGTATGACCAGTGTATCGTCTGCGAGCCAGAAAACTTTAGACCAGAAGACAAAAACCCGGCACACGCCAAAATGCGTAGCCGGGTTTTTGTCGTCAGCACATGATTAGCTGCTGGACTTCTGGGCGTTCAGCGACGTGAAGAACGAAGTAATGCTTGATGCCGTCGCTTTCATTTGGCCGACCAACAGGTCCATGGCGTTGTACTTTGCGGTCAACGTCTTGGTCATGTTGGCGACGCGCAGATCCAGCGCAGACTGCTGAGTGGAGAGACTCTTGCTCACGCTCTGCAGGTTGGTATTGCGCTGATCGAGCAATCCACCCGTTTGTACATAAGGCTTGATCGCCGCGCCCATCCGCGATAGCAGGCCGTTGGTCGCGTCGGTACCACTGAACAACTGCTGCACCTGGCCGCTCATGCCGTTGGTGGACATCGTCTTGCTGAATGCAGTCGTGTCGAACGAGAGGTTGCCGGTGGTGCGGTCGGTCATCACGCCAATCTGCGACAGCACGGCCAACGGACCACCCGCCCCCGGGGCCGTCAGCACGCCACGGATATCGGAGATCAATGAGCGCGGCATCGAGTCACCGGTAAACGCCGCCTGTACCGTCAGGTTGCCATCGGCATCCGCTGTCGCCTTGGACAAGGAATTGATGGTGTTCATCAAGGTGTTGTAGGAGTCAACGAACGACTGGATCGACGTCTGCAAACCCGTGCTGTTGGTAGCAACAGTGACCGTCGCAGCAGCCGGTGGAGTACCTGGACTCACGGATGCCAGGTTCAGGGTCAAGCCACTCACCGCACCGGTCACCGTGTTGCTTTTGCTGGTCACAGCCAGGCCATCGATGGTCAGTGACGCATCCTCGGCAACCCCGTTGACAGCCCCGGAAGCTGTGGCAGCGGGGTTAGTACCCATGGGTTGGGTGCCATCGATCTCCAGGCCGGCAATGCCGCTGACGGTCAGGTCGGAACCTGCACCCGTCTTGGTGGAGCTGATCACCAGACGCGACGCACCGGTACTGTCGGTCACGATGTTGGCAGAAATACCGTTGCTCGCCTGTGCGGTGTTAATCGCATCCCGAGTGCTCTGCAAGGTTGCATTGGCTGGAATCGTGACATTGTAATCAGTGCCATTCTGACTGATTTTCAGGGTACCACTCGGAATGGCACTGGCGGCACCGCCGGCAAAAGAAGCACTGGCGATTTTCGAACTGGTGGCCAGTTTGTTCACGACAATACTGTAGGAACCTGCGACGGCGGTATTGTCGGAGGTCGCGCCGAGAATCGTTGGCGTACCGGATGTCGCCGTATAACCCGAAAACGCAGGATTGGTCGTGCTGCCCAGGTTGGTCAGCGAGGTCTGAAACGCCGTCAATGCGCTTTTCAGCGAGCCAATACCAGAAATTTTCAGGGTGTTGGTTTTGGTCTGATTATCGATCTGCGTCTGTTTGGCCGATTTGTCGGCGTTGACCAGCGCAGTGACGATCGCACCGATGTCCAGGCCAGATCCCAGGCCTGAACCCGGTAGAATTGGACTTGCCATGTTGTGTCTCCCTTCAGGTTGCTGCCACTCTTTTGACCAATACCTGCGTCCAAGAACGTACAAACACTATTCATGCCAGCTATCAGACCTTGGCGTCGAACAACACGTGACTCGCATTGCTCAGGCTTTCGGCCAGCTTGAGGGCTTCTGCGGAGGGGATCTGGCGCACGACTTCGCCTGTTTCGCTCGCAATCACCTTGACGACAACTTTTCCGGACTGCTCGTCTATCGAGAATTCCAGGTTGCGCTTGATCGACTGTACAAACTTCTCGATCTGCTGCACGGCTTGCTTCAGGCTGGTGTCGTCCGAATCCCGGGGCTTTTCTACCACTGACGCCGCCTCGGCGACCTTGGGCGTCTCTTTCGGTTTTTCCGAAACAGCGGTTGCTGGCTGGGAAGCCGGGTAAGACACGCCAAGCTTTACGCTCATATCCATGCCCATCACCTCTTAACGTAAAAAGCGAGAGAGCGTGACAAGCACACTCCCCCGCCTGAACTCATTCCGATATTACTGAAGCAGCTTCAGTACAGCGGAAGGCAGTTGGTTGGCCTGGGCCAGAACCGAGGTGGAAGCCTGTTGCAGAGTTTGCTGCTTGGTCAGGTTCGCGGTTTCTGCGGCGAAGTCGGTATCTTGTACGCGACCTTGTGCAGCAGTGGTGTTTTCCACGATGTTCTGCAGGTTGGCGATGGTGCTGGTCAGACGGTTCTGCGAAGCACCCAGGTTTGCGCGAGTGGCGTTGATCGATGCCAGAGCAGCGTCGATAGCGGTGATCGCGTTGTCGATGTTGGCCGACAGGGTAGCGGAGGTCGCACCGGTCAGAACAACGGTACCGCTGCCTACGGACAGGGATGCGGCGTCGAACTTGGAGCTCAGTACCAGGTCGATGCGGTTGGCCGAACCAGTGTTGGCGCCAACTTGCAGCTGCATGGTGCCAGCCGAACCGTCCAGCAGGTTTTTGCCGTTCAGGTTGGTGGAAGCCGAGATACGGGTGATTTCGTCAGACATCTGAGCGAATTCGGAGTTGGTAGCGGTCTGGTCAGCAGTGCTGTTGGTACCGTTACGTGCTTTAACAGCCAGTTCACGCATACGCTGCAGAATGTCGGTCGAAGCTTGCAGCGCGCCTTCAGCGGTCTGAGCAACGGAGATACCGTCGTTGGCGTTCTGAGCTGCCTGGTTACCACCACGAATCTGTGCAGCCATGCGAGTTGCGATCTGCAGGCCAGCGGCGTCGTCTTTGGCGCTGTTGATTTTCAGGCCGGAAGACAGGCGCTGCATCGAAGTCGACAGGGCGTCGGAGGCGCGGTTCAGGTTTTTCTGAACGTTCAACGACGTGGTGTTGGTGTTTACTGTTAAAGCCATGACGAATTCCTCGTTGGTTGGGTACTGCGGCTTCCGGCCCTGGCAACCGCCGGGTATGGCCTAGAGAACCTTCGTAATAGTTATCGTCGGGTTGGCAGGTTGCTTGAGGGCTTTTTAAAAAAAAATTGCCATCACCCTGCCACCCCCGAGAAAACAAGGGCTTAGCGCCCCTCAACCGCGAAAAAATGACGCCATAAATCTGTCTAGCCCACAAACGCCCGGGCCAAAGCCGTCGACGCGCCTTTCAGGCCGGCAGGCTTTCCAGCAAATCGACCAGTTCATATTCCATGAAGTCGGCAAGTCCAAGCCAATCCTGGCGCTCCTGACAGGCGAGCATTTGACCGAGCAACGCTGCCCATACCTGCTGCACGTCCCGTGGCGCTTGCAAGAACAGCCGCTGCGCCTCATCGAACAGATCGACCATGTTCAACGCCGCTTCGACATCACGCCCCAGGCGAAACAATACGGCGCATTGGCGGTATTGCTCGATGCTTTTACCTTGCGAGTTCATTGCACGAAATCCTGATTGAACTGCGTTCCGGCAATCAATGCCCCCGCCCGACTGCTATTGAGAAAAAGAACCTGGGGATGCCTGGCGATGTAGCGCTCCAGCTCGCACAGGTAGCCACGGAAATTCAACTGCGTCTTGACCTTCTGGCCATGTCCATCGTGCACCCAATACTTGGCCTGGCTGACCGGTGGCCCCAGGTCACCGTCGTTCCAGCCGGTGTGAGTCCGGTTCATGGGAAAGGCAAAGTCGGCACCGAACAGCGTAATACGTTGTGCGCCCATCTTCACCGCCAGGTCGGCGGCCGGGTGAATCACGCTACCCCCCACATTGAGCAACGCACGGGGGTGTTGTTCGCGCAACGCGGCGTAGATCGGGCTGGCGGAGTACCCCGCATAACGCTTGCCTTTCCAAGCGTTGAGCATGCGTGGATCGCTCAACGGCATATACACCAGCGCAATGTCCTCGGACGCCTCGCCGGGCAGGTGCAGCTCACTGATGCGCTGGTCGATGCTGACGACCAAGTCAGGCTTGATGCCATGCTCGCGAAGCGGCTTGTAGGCGGTGTCGACACAGATGAACAGCGGTCGCGGCGTTTGCTTGCGCATGGCGGCCAAACGCTCGAAATTGCTTTCAAGGCTCGGCCCGGTGGCAATCACGTAGACCTCACGCCCGGGACACGTAGCAAACAATTGCGCCACATCGTCATCGGCCAGCAGCAGGCCGAGGGTGTCCTGCAAGCGCTGCAGGATGATGGGCGACTGCGGGTCGAAATCACGATTGTTGAAACTCAGGTGCACTTCGCTGACCAGCCGATCACGAATCTTGGCGCTGTAGTCATCGGCCAGCAGCATTTCGGCGGGCAAGGCAAAAAACGGTGTGAAAATGTCGGACAGATCGCCGGCGTAGAGCAATTGCACACGCGGATCGCCGAGCCATCCGCGTTGATCGATCAGATCGAGCACCAACCGGAAAAGTGCGCCATTGAGAATATGGACGTAAAGCTTTTCAAGCCCGGCACGCTCCAGCAGCACCGCCGGCAAATCACCGAAGCCGGTGCCGTAGACATGCACCTGTGGCTTGTCGAGCGGAAGGCTGGCAGCCTGCACCCGGGCCTCGCGCAAGCGGTCATGACGACTGGTGAGCTGGATACCGCCCACACACAACGTCGAGTCCCGCCCCGAGATCAGGTTGACCTCAAGCGACAGGCAATCCTCCTGGTTCAATCGCGCATACAGCGACGGCCAGCGCCGCTGGATAACCTGAGCATTCTCTTCAAAGCATTCGCTCATGCTACCTCGCATTCCTTACAAGCAAAAAAGCGCTAAAGGTTAACCTTTGAGCGCTTTTTTGTACCGGCCTTTTTTATGAAAAGTCTTTTACTCAAGGACGATGAATGATCGCCGAACCCCATGACAGCCCAACGCCGAAACCGCTGAGCGCGACGCGCTTCCATTCAGAATCGAGAATGTGTTTTTCCAGCAGCAATGGAATGCTCGACGACACCGTATTACCGGTCTCGACCATGTCCTTGATGAACTTCTGCGGGCACTCTTCGAAACGCCGCGCGACCGCATCGACAATCGCCGCGCTGCCTTGGTGAATGCAGAACGCATCGATGTCGTCGGCGGTCAGTTGTGACTCGCCGAGCAGTTCGTGCAAATGCGCCGGAACCTTGAGCAAGGCGAAGTTGAACACCTGGCGGCCGTTCATGAAGAACACGCCATCCGTGACTTTCAAGTGCGGCGCGCCGGAACCGTCGGTGCCGAACTTGGCCTTGCCCAAGGCCCAGACCGGGTCTTCACCCATCCAGGTGGCCGTGGCTGCATCACCGAACAGCATGGTGGTGTTGCGGTCCTCCGGGTCGACGATCTTCGAATACGGGTCGGCCGTGATCAGTAGGCCATTCTTCAGGCCCGCGGCCTCCATGAAGCCCTTGATCGCATAGATACCGTAGACGTAACCGGAACAGCCCAGGGAGATATCGAACGCAGCGACGTTGGTCGACAGGCCGAGTTTGTCCTGCACGATGGCCGCGGTGTGCGGCAGGCCTTCTTCATCACCGTTCTGGGTGACGACGATCAGGGCATCGATGGATTCACGTTTCAGATCAGGGTTACTGGCAAACAGCGCATTGGCCGCTTCAACGCACAGATCGGAGGTTTCCTGATCAGCGCCTTTGCGCGGCAGGAAGGCCGAACCGATCTTGCCCAGGATGAACTCTTCATCCTTCTCGAATTTTGCACCTTGTGCGTAATTGTCCACGCCGGCTACAGGAACGTAGCTCGCAATGCTTTTTATGCCAATCATTACGGCTTCCCAATAATAAACAGCCCAATACCACCACTCGCAATGATTCGAGGGGCGCCGACAAACCTGGATATCCGACACCCGAAGGCGACAGACGGAAGCGTAATGGGCTATCACTGGACCTGATAAAGGGCCAGGCGCCATCTTCCCGGTCAATACAATACAGTGAAGATGCGCGTTATGACTCGCAGGTCACGCTATTTTGCCGATTCACACAGGTTATGGGTTATTCGACCAACGACCAGTCCAGCGCTGTGCCACGCTTGATCGCCAGGCGGGCACGGCGTCCCAGCAGGCTTTGGGCATGCTTGGGCGCGAGCCCGAGGCCCGGACGGATGGCTCGCAGGTTTGTCGTATCGAAGGTCTCGCCGGCCGCCATGTCGCGCGTCACATACAACGAGCGGCGGTACACCAGGGACTTTCGCTCAGCCTCGGTGACGCCGTAGCGCACCTGCCCCATGGCCTGCCAGGCGCGCTCGGTTTCGATGACCAGGCTGGCCAGTTCGGCAGGCTCCAGCGAGAAACTGGCATCGACGCCACCGGCCGCACGGTCAAGGGTGAAATGCTTTTCCACCACCGTTGCGCCCAGCGCCACCGCCGCCACCGAGACACCCACCCCCATGGAGTGATCGGACAGCCCCACCTGACACCCGAACAACTCGCGCAGGTGCGCGATCGTGTGCAGGTTGCTGTTGGCCGGGGATGCCGGATAGGTGCTGGTGCACTTGAGCAGGACCAGGTCCTTGCACCCGGCCTCGCGGGCGGCGCGTACGGTTTCGTCGAGCTCGGCGATGCTCGCCATGCCGGTGGAGATGATCAGCGGCTTGCCCGTCGCAGCCACCCGGCGAATCAGCGGCAGGTCGGTGTTTTCGAAACTGGCGATCTTGTAGGCTGGCACGTCGAGGCTCTCGAGGAAATCCACGGCGCTGTCATCGAACGGTGTAGAGAACGCCAGCATCCCCAATTCCCTGGCGCGGGCAAAAATCGGCGCGTGCCATTCCCACGGTGTGTGGGCCTTTTCATACAGGGCATACAGCGAAGTACCGGCCCACAGGCTGCCGGGGTCCTTGATGAAAAACTCGCCCTCGGCCAGGTCCAGGGTCATGGTTTCGGCAGTGTAGGTTTGCAGCTTCAACGCATGGGCACCGGCCTTGGCCGCGGCCTCCACGATTTGCAGGGCCACTTCCAGGGACTGGTTATGGTTGCCGCTCATCTCGGCAATGATGAACGGCGGTGCATCAGCACCGATCAGGCGCTCACCGATCTTGAAACGGGTCATCGGGGTGATCCTTCAAATCGCGCGTGAACGCGCAGGCACTCTGGGTAAATCCGGCGTCGGCAAAGACCTTCAGCGACGACTGGTTCGTAGGTAATACCTGGGCGGTGAGCGATGCCAGCGCTGGCCAATGGGCCTTGACGAACGATTCTCCGCGAGCCAGCACCGCCCTGCCCCAACCAAGGCCGAACCGGCCCTCGAACAGATAGATCGACACCTCGGCGGCGCAACCTTTCAGGTCATAACGCAACACCCCCACCGGACCGTCATCGGCCTCGGCAATCAACAACAGGCGCCTGCAATTGTTCAAACTCGCAGTCAGCCAGTGTCGATGGGCAGGCCATTCGATCGCATCCGTGTGCAGCGACCAGCGCCGCACGGCTTCGCTGTTGCGCCCCTCGAACAGCAATTGCGCGTCTTCCAGCGTCGCCGGGCGCACCTTCAGCACTGCACCGGCCAACGCTGCGGCCACGCGCAACGCGCCTCGCCCATCGACCAGTTGCCGCGACTGCTGCGCCATACTCTGGCGCAATCGCTGGTTGCCGGCGACAAAACCGATGGCCAGGCGCAACTGCTCGACACTGACCTGCTCGCGGGCGCCCATGAACACATGGGCGCCCACCGCCGCCATGACCTCGCCGTTGGCCTGTTGGTTGTTCGACACGGCAATGCTGATCGTCGGCAGCCCCATGGCCGCCCGCTCCCAACTGGTACCGCCCCCCGCCCCGACAAACAGGTCGGATTCGGTCATCAGGCGGTGGAAATCACTGACGAAACTGTGCAGGCGCCAATGCGGACGAGTCGCCGCCAACGCCTGCATCTGTGCCCAGGCCGGATTGTCCGCTCCCGCGACAAAATCGACCTCCAACTCGGGAAAATCCGCCAGCGCCAACATCGCGTGATGGGTCTGCATGGCCGCGTCGAACCCCCCAAAATTCACCAGCACACGCCGGGCCTGGGGCTTGATGTCGATGGGTGCACAGCAGAACTCATCACGCAGCATGGCAAAGCGTGGGCCGAACAATGTCCGGCAGCCCGGCGCGAGCAGAGATGCGTACGCCTGAGGTGTGCCCGAGAGATTCTGGTTCAGCAGCAAATCGGCACTGTAGGTGCGCGTGGCGAGATCATCCACGGCAGCGATCCGTGGCGCCCAGCGGCGGGCGGCCGTCTGCCAGTGATGGTCGAGGCCATAGTGGTCGACAATGATCCAGTCAAACGCCGGTAGCGGGTCCAGCAACGGCCCGAGGGCGGCAATGTCTGCCTGCCACGGCAGCATCGATTCGATGGCTTGCTCGGGGTCTTCATCGGGATAGCGTTCGGGCAGTGCAAAGGTTTCGAAGCCTTCGGCGCGCAGCGTATCCAACCGATGCCCCGGCAGCAGGCGACAGGCAAACGCCACGTGACTGCCCTGCCGACGTAGCACACGGGCCAGCGGCAAGCAACGTGCGATGTGGCCACTGCCGATGGTCGGCGAGGCGTCGGAGCGAATCAAGACTCTCATTGCAACTCGCCCCCGGCCTGCAACGCGGCGTACAGGTATTCCGCGCGCGTCCAGTCTTGCGGCGTGTCGATGTCCTGTACCAGATGACGCGGCAGGATCACCGGCAGGCTTTGCGGTGAATACAACACATCTTCGCGCAACCACGCCTCGCTACGCCCCCAATAGAATTGCCCGGCATCCTGATACGCACTCGGCAAATCCTGGGAGCGCGTCTGCCGATACTGCGGGTACAGCGCCGTCAGTGCACCCTGATCGTCCAGGGTCAGGGCCCGCTGTACCGGGAAAGCGAAGTCGCACACCGAGAACGCAAAAGACTTGTGCGGATGCTGCTCGAGCAGGCTCAGCCCCTGGACCAGAAATCGTGTTTGCAATAACGGCGCGGTCGCGTAGATGCAACAGGCATGATCAAACTCGTGGCCCTGCTCGCGCAGGGTTTGCAAGGCATGGGCGATCACCGCGGTAGTGCCTGTGAAGTCATCGGCCAGCGCGGCCGGGCGCATGAACGGCACGTCGGCGCCGCAGTCACGCGCCAGCCGGGCGATTTCTTCGTCGTCGGTGCTGACGACCACCCGCGCGAACAAACCGGACGCCAGCGCCGACTGGATCGAACGGGCGATCATCGGCACGCCGGCGAACGGTTTGAGATTCTTGCGCGGTATGCGTTTGCTGCCACCTCGCGCCGGGATGATGGCGATGTTATTCAACGACGTTTTTCCAGGACAAACCAAGTGATGTCATCCACCGGGAATTGCGGATCGCGGTGGTAGCCAAATCCGTAGTCGACCAGTTGCAGGTCGGCGTAACGGTCGAGCATTTCACCGGCAAAGTCACGCTTGAACAACTTGCCGCTGTTACCGCGATACGGGACCTCGACCGGCGCCGGATTGTAGTACTCGGCGATCAGGATATAGCGCTCGCTCAATTCATACAGCTGCGCGTACGCGGCCGGCAGCAACTCAGGTGCGAGGTGAATCAGCACACCTTTGCTCAGGGTCAGGTCGAAGGTGCGTTCGCGAGGGAAATCAAACAGCGAACCTTGCCAGACCTGCGCAATGCCCAGCGCCCGGACTGCGGCACACGCACTGGCGTTGATCTCCACACCGAACAATTCGCAGCGCGGCAACAGTTGATGCAAGGCCTGCAGGTTGTTGCCGGCATTGGTGCCCAGTTCGACCAGGCTGTCGATGCGCCCGACCCGTGTCAGCGCCTTGGCAAACAACGCCAGGTTGGCCGCCACCAGCGGCTGGCCGACATTGCGGTCGACGTACTGGTTACCGAACTCGCCCTGCCAAAACGTTTCCTGCTCGGTCAATTCACGCATCAGATACTTCCCACTCGCCGCAACGGTTGAATGATCTCGATCAGCTGTTGCATTTGCTCAACCACGTAATCCTGTTCTTCATCACTGAGCAGTGGATACAGTGGCAGGCTTATGGCTTCGGTGTAGTAGCGTTCGGCCTGCGGAAAATCGCCTTCGGCGAATCCGAGATCACGATAGTAAGGCTGCAAATGCACCGGGATGTAGTGCAGGTTCACGCCGACCCCGGCGGCCCGCAAGCCTTCGAACACCTCGCGATGGCTGAGGGTGATCTGATCCAGTTGCAGACGCACTACGTACAGGTGCCAAGAGGACTCGGCTTCCGCTTGTCCACTGGGCAATGTCAGCGGCAAATACGCGAGCAAGCGGTCATAACGCGCCGCCAGCTCACGTCGACGCTCGATGAACTCATCCAGCTTGTTCAACTGCGACAAGCCCAGGGCCGCTTGCAGGTCGGTAATGCGGTAATTGAAACCCAACTCGACTTGCTCGTAATACCATGGACCGTGACTGGGCCCGGTCATTTGCCGGGGATCCCGGGTCATGCCATGGCTGCGCAAGCGCTGCAAACGCTCGGCGAGTTCAGTGCTGTTGGTCATGACCATGCCGCCCTCGGCACTGGTGATGATCTTCACCGGGTGAAAGCTGAACACTGTCATCGCGGCGAACTCACCACACCCTACCGGGCGCCCGGCATAAGACGCGCCGGCAGCATGGGCGGCATCTTCGATCACCACAAAACCGTAACGCTTGGCCAAGGCGGCAATCCGGCGCATGTCGCAGCTCTGCCCGGAGAACGCCACGGCCACGAGCACTTTCGGCAGACGGCGTTCACGCTCGGCGCGCTCAAGCTTGACCGCCAGGGCCGCGGCGTCGAGATTCCAGGTCAGCGGGTCGATATCGACGAAGTCCACCTCGGCACCGCAGTAACGACCGCAGTTTGCCGAGGCGAGAAAAGTGTTCGGCGTCGTCCACAACCAATCACCCGGGCCGAGCCCGGCGGCCAGGCAAGCGATGTGCAGGGCCGCCGTGGCATTGCACACTGCCACCGCATACCCGGCCTCACAGCGCTCGGCCATTGCGCGCTCGAAGCGCTCGATAGTCGGCCCCTGGGTCAGCCAGTCGGACTGCAATACCTCGACCACGGCGTCGATGTCCGCCTGGTCAAGGCTTTGCCGAGCGTAGGGAATCATGCTGGCAGCCCGGCACGGGCGAACTTGCCCGGCAAACGAGGGGCGCAATGCCGCCCGAACGAGCCTGTACCGCCCGAGATGAAAATCGATTTACCGTTGAACATGCTTAAATCCTTCTACCTGATCGCCGGGCTTAGCCGAGCAACTGAGCCCAGTTCACCGGTGCACTTTCGCCCAGGGCAAAACCTTTGCCGCTCAAGGCCAGATTCGCGTTGTAGGCCTGGTCCTGCGCGAAGGCTGCTGGCCACTTGTCGCGCAGCGCGTCTAGGGCCTGCGGCGGCTGTGGCACTTCACCGCAGTGAATGACCTGGACCAGCGGCGTCCACACCGTGAGGTATCCAGCCTGTCCAGCCTTGAGGCACAGGTCGACGTCGCTCAGGCCGGCGGCGAAGGTCTCGCTGTCCAGTCCGCCAACGCTGTCGAACAACGCTTTGCGCACCATCAGGCACACCTTCGACACGGCTGAGTAGTTCTGCTCCAGCGCCAACCGGCGCAGGTAACCTTCGGCGTCCTGCTTTTCACCGACGAAGGCTGAGCCAACGCCGTCGTTCAGGCCAAGGATCAAGCCCGCCTGGGTGACCTTGCCGTTACGGTCGATCAGCTTCGGACCGACCACCCCGACTTCCGGACGCTGGGCGTGATTGAGCAGCGACTCCAGCCAGTTCGGATTGACCACTTCACTGTCGGCGGCCATCAGCACCAGGTACGCGCCCTTCGCCTGCTGGCTGGCGGCGTTGTACAGGGCGGCTTCGCCCAACGGCTGATCGGCGTGTAGCACGGTGACTTTCGGATGCTGGTAAGTGCCCAGCCAGTCATTGATCTCGGCCGACGAATGCGGGTTGAGCGCAATCAGCACTTCGTACGGGTTGTAGCGGGTGCGCAGCAGGACGCCCTGCAAGCACTGCTGCAAGGCCGACAGATCGCCGCCGGCCGGGAGAATGATCGACACCAGCGGGCGCTCGGTGTGGCGATAGTCGACTTGATAAGTGCCCGGCACGGTCGAGGTGACCTTGGCCTTGTAGCCACGATTGCCCAGGTGACGCAGCAGCGCCAGGCGCTCGTCGGCGTTTTCTTCGAGTACCGGCGCTCGGGCGATCAGCAGCGGCTCATCCAGGTGCGCCAGACCGTTGAGGCCATCCTGCTCGATGATGCGCAGCAGCAGGTCGAATTCCAGGGCCTTGCTGAAATCGGGCTGGTAGCCGCCGACTTCCATGAACACTTCCCGGCGGATCAACCAGTGACGCGCCATCAGGGCCGGCAGACTTTGCAGCAGGTCAAGATTGAAGCCCGGGCGGAACACATCCACCAGTGCACCCTCGGCAGTGCGCTGGATTTCGTCGGTGGAGACGGCGCGGCAGCCCTCGGCAGACAACAGCTCCAGGCCGGCGCGCAACAGGCCGCCGGCGGTGAACTCGTCGCCGGCTTCTGCCAGCAGCAACCAGTCGGCCGTCGACTGGCGAGCGCTCTGGTTGAGTTTTTCGACGTAGTTGCTCGGCGTGACCCGGACAAAGTGCAGGGTGTTCTGCGCCGTGGTCGCCGCCGGTGCCTCACCGCTGGTGAAGACCACAATCTTGAACGCCTTGCTGTGACCTTCGAGCAGGCTGTCGAGGGAGACTTGCAGCTTGTCGATGTCGTTATCCAGGTCGAGCAGGAAAATCCCGAACTGCGGGCCGCCGTCATTGGCTAGCAGGTGCTGATTGATCGCCTCAGCCTCGTGCACATCGGGCTGACGGGGCGCAAGCCACTTGAGCAGCCGACCGGACAGCGTCTTGTCGAATGTCGCGCGATTACCCTCGACTGAAACCGACTCAAGACGTTCGGCCCAGTCGCGCAGTTTATCGGCCTCTTCGTCTTCGCCCAGCAGCTCCAGCTGAGCCACCAGACGCTTGACCACTTCGCGGTTGAACACGTTGATGTCGTGAGCTTGCCACAGACGGTCGACGACGCTTTGCGGCGTGTCATTGTTACGCGCCAGCATCAGGTTCTCCTGGCGGGTCCAGACACCCTCCAGCCCCTGCAATTGAACGCGACCGGCCGGCATGGCGTGCAACAGGAATTCGAACTGGGTCAACTGATCGAAAAACGCCTGGTTGTAGAACGGCATTTCGACGTATTGCTTCGGGCCGAAACGGCGCATGGGGCCATTCTCGACGCTCGTCCAGCCGGAGTCGATAATCAGCTCGGTGGTCAGGGCGCGACCGGTACGCAAGCTATCGGCCAGGGCTTCGAAGCTATTGAGGGCGAACTGCCGGGCTTGATCCGCGTCTTCAGCTTGAATCTGAGTCGGCAGCCCGAAGAGAAAATCGGCAAAGGCTTCACGCTCGGCGACTGACTTGGCATCCGTGTGCGCCAGCGTGTGGTAGATCTCGGTGTTGTGGTCCGAATAGCCATAGTTCATTTCGCGCACCACATACGGGATTGGCAGGATCCGTGCCTTGCCCCGCGCCAGCATGTAGTAGGTGTGACCGATTTCCTGCCACTGGAAGGACGTGTCCTGAGGCATGGCCTCATACCAGTCACGGACCAGGTCGGTGCGCTGGACGGCATAGAACGGCGGCAGGTACTGGTGCATGTAGTCCAGCACACGCTCCTCGGCGTGCTCGGACGAATAGTCCTCGCAGACCTTCTTGTCACGCCGGAAGTAACTGACGTTATTGGGCTGCGACAGGTACATCATGCTGTAGCCGTGGCACAGGCCGTAGTCGGGGTTGGCGTCCATGAAGGCAACGGCGGCGCGCAGGGCATCGTGCACATGGAAGTCATCGTCGGCGGCAAACACCATGAACGGCGTGCGCACTTGCTCCACGCCATGGGCCAGCTTGGCACGCACACCCCAGTATCCAAACTGCGGGACGTGCTGGTAGTCCACATTTTCATACTGCGCGGCCAGGCCTGGCTGGCCTTCCTTCGAAGAGTCCAGCACCAGAATCCTGCAAGGCAAGCTGCTGTAGAAACGGGCCGCCCTGCGCAAGAACGCCGGCCGCTCGTGTGTCATCAGCACCACGGTCAACTGTTCGTTGAGTGCCAACCGGTGTTCAGAATTAGTCTTGCCTTGCATACATTTCCCCACAACGGCTTACCGCCGAAAAAACCCAACGATGTCTTGTCGATTACCGAACGCGACGCAGGTAGCCATCCGGCGCGACAGTGATCAGCAGCTTGCTGTGAATGGCCCGATCGATTTCAAAATCGCGATTTTCTTCCAGGTAGGCCCATACCGCGGTTTTCGGGTTATCGCCCTTGCCCCACGGACGGTCCGGGAACGCGTCCTCCGGCATGTCTTCAACCACGGTATCCATCACCACGCAGTAGCTGCCCACCGAGGTCATTGGCGCATAGGCGCGCAGTTCTTCCAGTACGTGCTCGTGGGTGTGGTTGGAGTCCAGGACCACCAGCACTTTCTTGCCTTCGACGCGTTGGCGAACCTGGTCGACGATGGCCGGGTCAATGCTCGAACCCTGGATCATCTGGATGCGCTTGCTCATCGGGTGCGCTTCAATCGCCTCTCGGTTGTGCTGGCGGATGTCGATATCGACACCCAGCACTTCGCCGTGGCCGATCAGCTCCAGCATCGAGGCGTAAAACACCAGGGAGCCGCCGTGGGCGATACCGGTCTCGACGATGATGTCCGGCCGCAGGGACCAGATGATCTCCTGCATGGCAACCATGTCCTGGGGAAACTGGATAATCGGGCGGCCCATCCAGCTGAAGTTGTAGGTGTACTTGTGTTTGGCGGTGGTGCCGACCCAGTCCAGCGAAGTCGCTTGCAGCGCTTTATCCTGTTGCAGGCCTTCGATGTTCTCTTTTACTTCTTCACGAAACTGCTCATGAGGATTCATTACAAACTCTCCGAAAATTAGCCGCGGCGGTTAACTGAAAACCCGACCGTCTTGAAAGGAAACCGGGTTGGTCTTGATGGTCCTGGCGGGATTGCCCACCACAACCGCGTAATCTGGAACGTCTTTGGTGACCACGGCGCCGGCACCGATGGTGGCCCAACGGCCGATCCGCAGACGCGGCAGTATCGTGGCGTTGGTGCCGATGAAAGCGCCGTCTCCGACCTCGACACACCCGGCGATGCTGACGCCGGGGGCCATGAAGACCGAATGGCCGATTTGCCCCTCGTGCCCGACCACGCTGCCGGCGCTGATACTGGTGTTGTCACCCAGGCTGACTTGCGCCTGCATGATCACGCCCTCTTGCAGATAGGTGCCGACGCCCATCGTGATCATCGTCAGGTCGACGCCCGGGTGGATGAAGTTGCCCAGCGTGCCGCCGGCCTCGACGATCTCGCAGGTGGTCTGGTAGCGAAGCTCCGTGCTGCCGGTAATCAAATTGACAAAGCGCGTGTCCGGGCCTTTCAGCTCGGCCACTTTGTCGGTGCCACCCACCACCGGCACGCCATAAAAGAGCGTGCCTTGCTTCGCCGGGGCGTTGTCGAGAAAAGCGAACTGCACATCCGGCTGGCGGCGTTGCAGGGTGAGGATCATCCGTACCGCTTCAGGATTGGCCGCCCCCAGCAGATAGACCTTCATGGCCGGGTCCCTTTGAGTACCAAGGTGCGCAGGACCTCAATGACCCGGCGCTGATCGTCATCGGTCATGTCGTGGTAACTCGGCAGATTGATCGCACGTTCCGGCAGCGAATGGGCCACGGGCGATTCAGGCACCATGTCACTGAACATCGGCAACGACGACAGCGGCCAGAAGAACACCCGAGCGTCGATATCGGCTGCCTGGAACGCGGCGATCAACAGGTCCCGCGTGATTCCCAGTTCGCGGTCGAAGACGACCGTGGGCATCCAGTAACCGTTGCGCGCGTGGACGGGTTCAGGGTTCATGGACAAACCCGGCAACGCCTCCAGCGCCTCGGCGTAATGCTTGAAGATCGCGCGTTTTCGGTCGATCAACTCGCCGATCCGCTCGACTTGCGCAACACCGACGGCGGCTTGCAAATTGCTCATCTTGTATTTGAAACCGAGGAAATCCGGCCAGAACTGCTTGCTGCTGCCGGCCACCCGGCCGTGGTTGGACAGCGTCAGTACCCGGTCATACAGGGCTTTGTCCGACGTGACGAACATACCGCCTTCACCGGTGGTCATCGTCTTGGTGCCATGAAAGGAAAACGCGCCGAATGCCCCCAGGGACCCGGCCGCCTGGCCGCGCCACTGCGAGCCGACCGCCTCGGCCGCATCTTCGATGACCGGCAGGCCAAACTCGCGCCCGATGGCCAGCAATGCATCCATATCGCAAAGGTTGCCGTAGAGGTGTACAGCCAGTATCGCCTTGGTTCGCGGGGTAATCGCGCGCCGTACCTGCTCCGGGTCGAGGCACCAGCTATCGGGCAATACATCCACGAACACCGGGGTCGCGCCCAGGTAGGTGATCGGTGCCGCCGAGGCAATCCAGTTGGTGTCGGCCAGGATCACTTCGTCGCCCGCGCCGATGCCCAGCGCCGCCATCCCCATGTGCAGTGCACCGGTACAGCTGGAAGTGGCGATCGCATAGGGCACGCCCATGTGTTGCGCGAAGTTTTTTTCAAAGCGCGTGATGTATTCGTAGCAACGCTCGCCCCAGCCGTTCTGCACGGCATCGAGGACGTAACGCGCTTCCAGCTCACCGACACTGGGTTTGGTGTAATGAATTCGGCTCATCGAATGATCAACTCGGGAATGGCAATGACAAAACGACCGTCCCATGCACGTATGCCGGCAAAGGCCTGGGTGATCTCATCCAGCAGGTTCCACGGCAGGACCAGCACGTAGTCCGGTTTTTCGAGATCGATCTGCGCCGGCGACACGATAGGGATGCGACTGCCCGGCAGGAACTTGCCTTGCTTGTGCGGGCTGGCATCGGCGACCCAGGCCAGCAGATCCGGCTTGACCCCGGCGTAGTTCAGCAAGGTGTTGCCCTTGGCTGCGGCGCCATAGCCGACCACGCGCTTGCCGTCAGCCTTGGCCTGCAACAGGAAGCGCAGCAGTTGATGCTTGATGCGTTCGGCGGCCGGCGCGAGGGTCGCGTAGTAACCAGGGGTTTTCACGCCTGCGGCGAGTTCGGCCTGCAACTGTTGTTGCACCGCCGGTTGCACGTCACGGTGCTCGCCGTCCAGGCGTTGCACGAACACCCGCAGCGAGCCGCCGTGGGTCGGCAACGGGCTGACGTCGAACACTTCAAGGCCGTTGCGCGCGCAGAGGGTTTGCACCGCGGTCAGCGACAAATAGGAATAATGCTCGTGGTACAGCGTGTCGAACTGCTGGCCGGCCATCAGCGTCAGCAATTGCGGGAATTCGAACGTTGCCACGCCGGTCGGCTTGAGCAGGGTCGCAAACCCGCCGAGGAAATCATTGATGTCCGGTACATGCGCCAACACGTTATTGGCGGCCATCAGGTCGGCGCCCCAGCCTTCGCTTTGCAACTGCGCGGCGGTGTCGCGACCGAAAAACAGTTCGCGGATCTCCAGGCCTTTATCCCGCGCCGCTTGCGCGGTGCTGCGGGTCGGCTCGACGCCCAGGCAAGGGATGCCACGCCTGGCCACGTACTGCAGCAGATAACCGTCGTTGGCGGCGATCTCCACCACACGGCTGTCAGCGGTCAAGCCAAAGCGCTCGACCATCTCGGCCACATAGCGCTCCGCATGCGCCAGCCATGTGCTGGAGAACGAACTGAAATAAGCGTACTCGGCGTCAAACAGGCTGTCGGCGCTGGTGTAGTCCTCGGTCTGCACCAGCCAGCACTGCTGGCACACGGCAACCTTCAACGGCACCCATTGTTCGGCCTGCTCCAACTGGTCGCCCCGCACGTAGGCGTTGGACGGCGGCGAGGTGCCCAGGTCGATCAGCGGCAGGGTCAGCGCAGTCGCGCAACCACGGCAGTTCATAGGCGCACTCCGGCGAAGTGTTCATCGAGCGGCGGGTGACTGGCATCGCGCACCGACAGATTATTGACAGGCAACGGCCAGGCGATGGCCAGCCGAGGATCGAGCACCGAGAGGCCGCCTTCGTGTTCCGGCGTGTAGTCGTTGCTGTGCAGGTAGAGCAGTTCGGCGTCGGCACTCAGGGTCTGGAAACCGTGGGCGAACCCGGCCGGAATCAGCAGGCTGCGACCGTCGCCGGCGCGCAGGTGTTCGGCGTGCCAATGCAGGAAGGTTTCGGAGTCGGGACGCAGATCCACCGCGACATCCCAGACTTCACCGCGCAGGCAGGTGATCAGTTTGGCTTCCGGTGCCTGGGTGTTCTGGTAATGCAGGCCACGCACACTGCCGCGTTCGCGGGTGCAGGAGTGGTTGATCTGGCGGATGTGAAACGCCTGGCCAAACGCATTGAGGCTGCCCTCGCAGAACAACCGGGAAAAGTGCCCGCGCTCGTCTTCGAAGCGCTTGTGCCGGACGCTGAACAACCCGTTCAACGGCAGCGCCTTCAACATAAATTCGCTCACAACACGCCTCGGTACAGGTTGAGCTGGTTCAGTGTTACGGCGCGCATGTCGTCGCCGTTTTGCCACGCCAGGTGCCAATCGAGGGTCTGGGTCAGGCACTGCTGCAACGACCAGCGCGGTGACCAGGCCAGTCGTTGACGCGCCTGGCTGCTGTCCAGACGCAGCAGGCCGGCTTCATGCAATTCACTGGGCTCGATGCGCAGGCCGCGGGCTTGTGGCCAACGGTGGGCGAGCATCTCGACCACTTCGCCGACGCTGCACATGTCCGCTTCACTCGGGCCGAAGTTCCACGCGCCGGCGAACTCGGGACCTTGCTCGTACAAGCCAGCAGCCAGTTGCAGATAACCAGCCAGCGGCTCCAGCGCGTGTTGCCAGGGGCGCACGGCTTGCGGGTAGCGCAGGGTCACCGGCTCGTCTGCCGACCAGGCCTTGAGCACATCCGGAATCAGGCGTTCAGGGGCAAAATCGCCGCCGCCCAGCACATTGCCGGCACGGGCCGTGGCCAGGGCCAGACCATGCTTGGCGTGCTTTTGTGGCGCGAAGAACGACGCGGCATACGACTGCGCCAGCAACTCGCAGCAGGCTTTGCTGCTGCTGTACGGATCGTGACCGCCGAGGGCTTCGTTCTCGCGGTACGGCCACAGCCATTCCTGATTGGCGTAGACCTTGTCGGTGGTCACCAGCACGCAGGCGCGCACACCGCCGACCTGGCGGATCGCTTCGAGCAGGTTGAGGGTGCCCATGACATTGCTGGAATAGGTGCCCAACGGATCGCGATAGCCTTCGCGCACCAGCGGTTGCGCCGCCAGGTGCAGGACGATTTCCGGCTGGGTTTCGGCGATCAGTTCCAGCAACGCGCCCAAGTCACGCAGGTCGCCACGCTGATCGTTGATGCCTTCGCACACCCGCGCCAGTTCGAACAGGCTCGGCTCGGTCGACGGGTCGAGGGAAAACCCGCTGACCTCGGCGCCGAGGCTTTGCAGCCACAACGTCAGCCAACTGCCCTTGAACCCGGTATGGCCGGTGACCAGCACCCGCTTGCCGCGCCAGAATGGCGGGCTCAGTCCCATTGCTTCCATGGGGCCTCCCCGCTCTGCCACAACGCTTCGAGATGATTCTTGTCGCGCAGGGTGTCCATCGGTTGCCAGAAACCGTCGTGCTGGAACGCCATGAGCTCGCCACGCTCGGCCAGGCCGTCCAGCGGGCCGGATTCCCACGAGGTGTCATCACCGTCGATCAGCGGCAGCACTTTGGGCGACAGGACGAAGAACCCGCCGTTGATCCAGCCACCGTCGCCGCGAGGCTTTTCAGTGAAGCCCAGGACCGTGTCGCCATTGCGATTGAGCGCGCCGTAGCGGCCAGGCGGTTGCACCGCGGTGACGGTCGCCAGCTTGCCGTGCGCGAGATGGAAGTCCACCAACGCCCCGATGTTGAGGTCCGATACGCCATCGCCGTAGGTAAAGCAGAAGGCTTTTTCGTCTTCAAGGTAGCGTCGGGCACGGCGTAGACGGCCGCCGGTCATGGTCTCTTCCCCAGTGTCGATCAGCGTGACACGCCATGGCTCGCTGTAGTTCTGGTGAACATCCATGCGATTGTTGCGCATGTCGAACGTGACGTCGGAGGTGTGCAGGAAGTAGTTGGCGAAGAAGTCCTTGATCGCATAGCCCTTGTAGCCAAGGCAAATCACGAAATCGTGGATTCCGTGAGCGGAGTACTGCTTCATGATGTGCCAGAGAATTGGCTTGCCGCCGACCTCGATCATCGGCTTGGGCTTGAGGTGCGACTCCTCGCTGATTCGCGTGCCCAGGCCACCCGCCAAAATAACTGCCTTCATCCCCTTCCCCCTCTTGTTCGTCACAGGGCTCAGCCAAGCTGTATCAAGCTTTTGCGGGCCTTCTGGGTTAAACCTTCCGCCGTTCAGGGCGCATCCGGGCTGACCGGAAGTGCTCGTTTTATGGCGATTTGAGGGGGACTTGCAGGAAACGCGCCAGCTCTTTGAATCCGCCGCCGGGCAAGCACAGCCTCGACACAGGCTCTGCAGGAGCTGGCTTGCCAGCGATGGTCGTTAGCGATAACGCGTGTGAACTGAATGAAGGCGGCGCACTTGAATCCATCGCCAGCAAGCTGGCTCCCCCAGGCTCCCGGGATCGCGTGAAGAACCCAAAAAAACAGGCGACTCGAGGTCGCCTGTTTTTTTGCGGGAGGGATGCGGCGAGCGATCAGTCCGCCAGCCAGCCGTTTTCCCAATACCGCAGGTTATCGCCGCGCAGCACGTAGTCGCGCAGGACGATCTCGCGCAACTCATCGCCCATGCGATAGCTGGCGTCAGGGTCAGACAGGTGCATGCGTATCGCCTGCAGCCATTCATCGGTAGTGTTGGTCTTGATCCGGGTGCACGGCAGGTAGCCGCGATAGGCCTCGGTGTCAGTGCAGATCACCGGGTAACCGCAGGCGCCGTACTCCAGCAGGCGCAGGTTGCTCTTGCAGTCGTTGAAGATGTGGAACTCCAGCGGCGCCAATGCCAGGTCAAGGTTCAGGCTGGCCAGTTTGGCCGGGTAGACATCCAGCCCGATCACCCCGTGGAACTCATGCATGTACGGACGCAAATCGTCCGGGCACATGCCGAAGAACACCCAGTCGACTTCGTTGGCCAACTCGCGGACCACCTCGGCGATCACCGCCAGGTCACCATGGTGGCTGGTGCCGCCGCCCCAGCCGACCCGAGGCTTTTTCGAGGTACGGCGATGACTGCGCAGGTCGGTCCACAAGTGCGACGCCAACATGTTGGGCACCACGCGAATGTCGTGATGCATGTCCGACAGGGCGTTGCCCAGCGATTCGGTCGACACCACAACGCGATCGCACATGCCGATGGCACGGCGTACCAGCCGCTCCATTTCGTCCTTGCCCGGCATATTGCGGATATGCGCATTGCGATGGGGAACGTTGATCACGAAGTCATCCAATTCATAGATGCGTCGCGCGCTGGAGTATTTCTGCAGGTTCGGGATTTCGTTGATCGGGCCTTCGGAATAGCGCCCCTGCAAGATGATCACGTCAGGCGAATGGCGCTCGATTTCGATGATGGTCGGCATGTTGTAGTGAATGCGTCCCTGCGCGCGGCCGGCGGCCTCCAGTTCGATCAGGGGCTGGGTGACCCGGTAATGACCGATGGCCGAGGCATTGACCGGCAAGGCGAGAATCTTCGGCAGGTGTGCATTGGAAAACGGGCTCCAACCGGTGCGCAACCCCGGATCGAGGCTGAAACTTGCCCCGCCCAGTCCCTGCAACGCCAGGTTGGTGTTGTAGGCCGGATCACGGGCCACGATCGGCAACCAGCGTTTGTAAAAAACCTCCAGCTCCTGCTCGCCGCGCGCCTGATCACCATCTTGCGCCGCCGACGGTTGAGCGCCCAAGGCCAACTGGGCGTGAGGCGTCCACACCACCAGGTACCCTTCCTGGCCGACGCGCAGGCACAAGTCCACTTCGTTCAGGGACTGCGCCAGGGCCTGCTCATCCAGTCCACCCACCGCCTCGAAAACCGCCTTGCGCACCATCAGGCAATCACCTGCGACGGCACTGAAATCATGAGCGACCTGCAACCGGTACATGTAACCCGCCGCCTGCAGCGACTCGCCATGGAACGGCACGCCAGCCGGCCCTTGCAAGCCGAGGATCAGGCCGGCATGCAGCACGCGACCATCGGGGTTGAACAGCTTGGCCCCGACCACGCCGACTTCTGGACGCTGCGCATGATTGAGCATCTCGTCCAGCCATTCGGCCTGGGTAATCACCGTGTAGGGATTGAGCATCAGCACGTATTCGCCCGCGGCCTGCTGCACGGCGACATTGCGCACCGCCGCCGCATTGCCCTGCAATGCGCAGTCCAGCACCCGAATCCGGTTGCTGCCCAGTTGCGCCATGCCGGCGAACCAGTCCAGCGCGTCGGAGCTCTCGCTGCCATTGTTCACCAACAGCAATTCGTATTCGCCGTAGGCGGTTTTCGCAAGCAAGCTCTCGACACAGCGTTGCAACGCCAGGGTCTGGTCCTTGCTGACGATAACGATCGACACCAGCGGGCGATGACTATGTCGATAGTCGACCCGGTTGAGCAAAATCGAACTGCCCTCGCGGATGTCATGGGCGATGCCCAGGCGATGCAAATGCGCCTCCAGCAAGCGTGGGTTGGTGTCCACGACTTCCGGCTGCGACAACCACTTGGCCATGTCGTGCGTCGACTCAAGCAGGACCTCCGCAATATGCCCGACCAGCTGCGTGCCGGCACTCTCAACCATTCGCCACAACACATCGTGTGGCGCCAGTTCGCCGTACACCGGATCGAAACCACCCAGCGCCAGGAACTGCTCGCGCTCAAACGCCAGCGCTCGCCCCACGTACGGATAGCTGCGCATGAGATCGAGGTTGAAATCCGGCTTGAACGCAGGCTCAGCCGACTCCCCTTGGTGCAATCCACCTTCGTCGCTGTACAGGCACTTCAGTGCGGGTGTCAGCGCGATACGCTCAGCCATGACCAGCAGGGCCGGCGCCACCAGACGATCACCGGCGCGCAGCAGATAGAACCAGTCAGCACCGTCCAGTTGCGGCAACAGGTCGTTGACCTGCAACTGCCAGTCGTCTTGCAACGGCAAGCGGAACACCCGTTCGTCCAGCGCGGCTTCCGTGCAGGAGGCCGACAGCACCAGCGTCAGTTCGGGTGGGTAATCCTGGGCGGCCAGCGATTGCAGCGTGAAGTCCAGCGCCGAACGACTGCCTTGCTCATCGAGGATGATCGGTACGATCTTCGGCGTGCCGGGCCAAGCTTGCAGCGTGTCCGGCAGCAACGCGCGCTGGCCGTCGGTGAGGTTGCGGCAGGACAGCCACTGGGCGTACAGCTGCGCGAAACTGACACTGGCGATGCCGACGTGCCAATCCTGGGTAGTCTGCTTGGTCCCCAGGGTCCGGCTCAGCGGCAACTCTTCCCAGACCCGCGGCGATTCGTCGACCTTGCCCATTGGCAGGTAGCGTGCCCAGCCCTGGGCAGGCGCCGACTCCCCCCCACGGGCCTTGAGCATCTGCGACAGCCATTGCCGTTCGATTTCAGTCGTATCCTTCATTGCCTGCTGGCTGCTCAGGCGCTCGGGGTACAGGCGCTCGACGCTGAGCACGTGATTGGATACCGCCAGATTGCCGCGTCGCATCAGGCAGACGTACAAGGCAAAATCGAGGGTCGCGACAAAGCAGTTGCCAGGCTGAGTCAGCGCCGGGAACAGTTCGAGCACGTCAGCCCGACGGAACATGGCGTTGCTGAAGCCACCGAGGATATTGACCGGGAAGTTTTCAAAAATCGCCAGCAGGTCCTCGCCCTTGAACACCCCGCCCACCGGCGACAGCGGCGTGTTTTCCAGGCGCGAAGGCAGCGGCATGTCGTCGGCATCCCAGAGCAGGCGCTGGGCCACGACCAGATTGACGTCGGCACAATCTGTCAGCACCTGGGCCTGGCGCTCGACGCAGGCGCAGAACAACTGGTCGTCATCGCACAGGAACTTGATGTACTCGCCCTGCGCCTGCTCCAGGCAAGCTTGCAGGTTGCCCACCAGTCCCAGGGTGCGTTCGTTGCGCACATAGCGCACGGACGCGCCCTGCTCGACCACCGATGCCACGATGTCCTCGATCTGCGGACCGCGACTGTCATCGCAAACGATGATCTCCAGGTTGTCGTAGCTCTGACTCACAGCCGTGTGCAACGCACGACTGAAAAAGCGTGGATTGAAGGCGGGAATGACCAGGCTGACAAGCGGGAGTGAATTCACGGCGGGCTCACAGGCGGCGCGAGCCCGCCCTGAAAAGCGAGCCCTTTGATACCGCAAAAAAGACGATAAATACTGAAGGGGCAAGGCCATCGGGCGCCTGCGCGCCCGACCACCATCAGATCTTGTTGAACAGGCCCAACTGGGAAATCTTGCTGAACGCCAGCTGCGCAGCCTGCAACATGGTTTGCTGCAAAGTCAGGCGCGTCATGACTTCGGCCGGGTCGGAATCGCGAATCGACGACTGGCTCGCGGTGTTCGCCAGGGTCAGGCTCTCGTTGGTCGCGGTCTGGTTGTCCAGCGCCTGGCCACGGGCACCGATGGTGGTGATGGCCGAGCCAATCTGGTTGGCCGCGCTGTCGATGTTGCCCATGCCCGACTCCATGGCTCCCAGGAATTTCTGCTTGGCCACTGCGTCGCCGTCGATGGGCGTGTTCAGCGCGGTGATCATCTGGCCCAGGGTGTCGAGCACGTTCTGAGTCTGATGGTTGTTGGACTGAATCACGAACTGGTCGCCGGATGCCGGGGTGCCACCACCCAGGGCAAAGGTCACGCCTGCGGCGGTAGCGTTACCACCCGCTACGGTGCCCGACGAAACCGGTTTGCTGTCGGCGGTGATCGGTGCTGCGTACAGGTCGAAATTGCTGGCGCTGGTGAACTTGAGGATCGCCCCGCCCGACGGGAAGGCATTGGTATAGGCCGTCGGGTTGGTCACGCTGGAACCGGTGATGACTGCGGTCGACGCGTTGCCGGCACCGCGGGACGTGTTGAAGGTGTCCGACGTGGAAGACAGGTTGAAACTGTGGCCGGCGATCACCGCATCCGGGTTGGTGTCACCGGACTTGAGGTTGATGTTCAGCTGCAGGTCGACGCCACGGAAACTGACGGTCTGGTTGGCTCCGTTGGCGTTGCTGATCAAGCCGTTCTGGGTAGCCTCGGCGGTCACGTCGTTGCCCAGTGCGTCGGTGATCTTCAACTGGGTGCTGCTGAGGAAGCTGACCGTGTATGGCTGGCCACCGGAGAACTTGGCGTTGTAGGTGGAACTGGTACCGACGGTACCGTTGGACAGCACCACGCGACCATCATCCACCGCCGGAGCGGTCATGGTGGTCTGTGTCCGGCCGGTGTTGATGGTCTGCTGGAAAGCATCCCAACCGGTGGTATTGGTGCCAACCGTCATGCCATCGCCAATGCCCAGGTCGATGGTGGTCTGGTCGCCGTTGTAGCTGTAGGAGCCGTCCGAATTCTGCGAGTAGGGCGCGGTGTCGGTCTTCGAACCGGAGAACACGTAGTTGCCGTTCGCGTCCTTGGAGTTCATCAGGCCCAGCACTTGTTGCTGGATCTGGCCCAGCTCGGAGGCATAGGCCTTGCGGTCCGCGTCGGTGGCAATGCCGTTGTTGGCGGCGAGCGCGAGTTCCTTGGCACGCTGCAGCGCCGTACCAATGGAGCTGAGTGTGGTTTCCTGCAGGCTCAACGCACTCTTGGTCGAATCGATGTTGGTGTTGTACTGATCAAGCATCGCGCTCTGCTGGCCCAGTTGCAGCAAACGCCCGGCACCGATCGGATCATCGGCGGCGGTGTTGATGCGTACCAGGCTGCTGGCTTCGTTGCTGGTCGCGATCGCCTTGTTGAAGTTGCGCTGATAATTGGCAGCGGTTTGCTCGTAATACTGGGCGGTAGAAATGCGCATGGATTACGACTCCTTAAAGGCTGTTGATCAGCGTGGTGAAAATTTCCTGCGCAGCCTTGATGATCTGCGAAGACGCGGTGTAGTACTGCTGGTACTTGACCAGGTTGCCGGTTTCTTCATCCAGGTCGACCCCGGAGTTCGAATCCCGCGCACCCTTGGCATTGGTCAGGATCGCCGTGGTCGCGTCGCTGTCGGACTTGCCCTGGGCGGCCTTGGCGCCGACGTTGGTCACCAGCTTGTTGTAGGCGTCGGTCAGGCTGATGCCCTTGCTCGCCGTACCGGTATCGACGGTCTGTTTGGTTTGCAGGCCAACCAGCGCTTGCGCGTTGCGGTTGTCCGAAGACGCCGCGCCGGTCATGTTGATGGTGAAGCTTTCGCCGCTGGCGGGGGTGGCACCCACAGTGGTCTGCACGGTGAAGGTTTTCTGCACGGCAGGCGTGACGCTGTTGTCCATGACCGGCGCACCGCTGGCATCGACCATGCCGACGTTCAGGTTCAGGGTGTTGCTCTGGCCTGGAACAATGGTACCGGTACCGATCGAGTTACCCTTGGCATCGACCATGTTGTAGCTCTGGCTACCGCCACTGGCCGCGCCGAACACCAGCTTGACCGGTGTCGAATACTTGAGCGCGGTCTGCATTTCTGCCTGGGCCGCCGGGTTGTAGATATCGATGGTGCTCGTCAGCGTCGGCTGGGTATAGGTGCCGGTGTTGTTGGCACTGGTGACACCGGTCAACGGCGCGGCGGCCGCGATTTTCTTCGGGTCGGTCAGCACGGTCTGAATGCTGGCCGCTGCACCGCGGGTCGGCGTCACCTTGAACGAATCGCCGGCGCTCAACGCCCCGCCGTTGAGGTTCAGGCTGAAACCATCGATCACCGGAGCTGGCGTGGTCGTGGTACTGAAGGCGCCCATGTCGGTGCCGTCCGAGCGCTTGACGGTGTAGTTGGTCGCGCTGGTGAAGGTCACCTGGTAATCGCTGGTGGTCAGCTTGCCGGTGTCCTTGATGGTCACATCCAGGTTACCGGAGCCGGCACTGTTGCCCGCGGCTGCAATGCTGCGCTGGCTGACCAGGGCGGCACTGTTGATGTTGTTGAAGATCGCCGCGCCGAAGTCACCGTTCTTGTCGATGCCTTGCGCCTGCTGGCTGTTCATCTGGTCGGCCACCACCAACGCCACGCGCCCCAGCTCATTGAGCGACGGGTCGAGCACGTCCTTGCGGTAGGTCAGCAGGCCGCCGATCTGGCCACCACTGACCACCGACGTCACATCGATGGTGCTGGAGCCACGGTTAAGCTGCAACGCCATGCGCGATGGATCATCCTGGCTCGGCACGGTTTGCAGGGTGTTGGTGGTGTTGCCCACCACCAACGGCTGGCCACTGCCGATGTAGATGTCGTAGCTGTTGCCGCGCTCGACCACTTGTGTGCCGACCAGCGCGGACAACTGGCGCACGGCTTCGGTGCGCGAATCCAGCAGGTCGTTGGGCTGGTTGTTGCCAGTGGAGAGTTCGGAAATCTTCTGGTTGAGCGTGGCAATCGTATTGGACAGCTTGTTCACCTGATCGGCCATGTCGCCCAGGCTGCCGTTCAGGTTGGTGTTCTGATCGTTCAACTGCTTGGCAATCGAATTGAACCGCGCGGACAGCGCCTGGGCACCGGTCAGCACCGACTGACGCGAGGTGTCATCGGTGGCCGAGGTCGACACGCCCTGCATCGAGGTGAAGAACTTTTGCAGCACGCCGGTCAGCCCGGTGTTGGTATCGGACAGCGTGGCGTCCAGCGGCGTGGCCTGAGCGTTGTAGGCCGACGCTTCGCTGTCGAGCGAGGTGGCGGTACGCAACTGTGCATCGAGGTAGGAGTTATACACGCGGCGTACATCGGCCAGTGTGGTGCCCGTACCGATGAACACGTTGCCGTATTGGATCGAGCCCTTGGTGCTCTGCACAGACTGTTGGCGCGAGTACCCGGCGGTGTCGACGTTGGCAATGTTGTTGCCGGTGGTCACCAACGAGCTTTGGCTGGAACTCAGCCCCGACATCCCGATATTGAGCAAACTCATGATTCAGACCTTAATCCTTGTGCCTATAAAGGCGAGGTGGAAACGCCCGCCGCAGCGTAGTTCTGGTAACTCGTCATCTGCTTGGCTATCTGCGAAATCTTGCTCGCGTAGTCCGGGTCGGTTGCGTAACCGGCCTTCTGCAACTCGCGTACAAACTGTTCTGGGTTATCGGCCGACTTCACAACATCTTGATAGCGATTATTGGTCTGCAGCAAAGTCACCAGGTCGTGGAAACTGTCTTTGTAGGAATCGTAGGAGCGGAACTCGGCCGTCTCCTTGACCATCTGCCCATTCCTGAATTCGCTGGTGATCGCCCGCGCCGAATTACCCTGCCAACTGGCACCAGCCTTGATGCCGAACAGGTTGTGGCTGCTGCTGCCATCCTGCTGGCGCATGACCGATTTGCCCCAACCGGTTTCCAGCGCCGCCTGGGCCACCAGATAGCGTGGATCGACGCCGATCCGCGCGGCTGCTTCCTTGGCCATCGGCAACATGGTGTTGACGAAATCGTCGGCGGAACTGAACGCCTTCTTCGGTGGCGCAAAGGGAATCTGGGCCATTGCGCGCCCGTAAATCTGCATGCCGGCACCGGAGGACTGCTGGGCGTTCGCCAGCCAGTCGCCGTTGTACAACGGCCCGGTCCCGGTGGTCGTCGTGCGTTCCGGCAATTGCGTTTTGTTGACGGTCGTTGCCGCGGCCGTGGCCGACGGCACCAACCCGGCCAACAGGCGATCGGCAAGCTTGGGCGGCAAGGCCAGGCGGCGCTGGTTGATCAGCGCCATGTCATTGCGATGGCTGCCCTCACCCGCCTCTTGCGGCGCATGGAGCGAACGCGACGCCCACAACGGACGTTGCCCGTTGACCCGCGACAGCGGCCCATTGAGGGCGACCGTGCCGGCGGCGATTGGCGTTTGCACGGCGGCCTTGGCAGCCTCTTGCTTGGCCAGCGACGCGGCGGCGGCCTCGCCTGGCGCCATGGGTTTGTTCTTCGACATCTGGCGCATCAGCACGTCCGCCAGGCCAATACCACCGCCCTCCCGGGACATGGAAACCGCCAGTTGCTGGTCATACATTTCCTGGTATTGCTTGGCTGCCGGCGTGTTCAGCGGATTGTCCTGGCCCAATGCCTCGGTGGCCGAACGCATCGACTTGAGCATCTCGCCGAGGAACAGCGATTCGAACTCCTGCGCCACTTTGCGCATGTTGCCGTCGCTGTTCTTGTCGCCGACCTTGAGCTGATTCAGGCGATTGAGGTCCGAGTAGGAACCCGAGTCGCTGCTGCTGACCAGACCGCTCTTGCGCATGTCCACGATGGCCGTCCTCAGATCACGATCAGGTCGGCTTGCAGGGCGCCGGCCTGCTTCAGCGCTTCGAGGATCGCCATCAAGTCACCCGGTGCCGCGCCGACCTGGTTCACCGCCCGCACGATCTCGTCGAGGGTGGTGCCCGGACCGAATTTGAACATCGGCTTGGCTTCCTGCTGGGCGTTGACTTTCGAACGCGGCACGACCGCGGTCGTGCCGTTGGACAGTGGGCCTGGCTGGCTGACGATCGGGTCTTCGGTGATGGTCACGGTCAGGCTGCCGTGGGTGACGGCGGCCGGGGAAACCTTGACGTTCTGGCCGATCACGATGGTGCCGGTACGCGAGTTGATGATGACTTTCGCCACCGCCTGGCCCGGGTCGACCTCGAGGTTTTCGAGGATCGACAGGTAGTCGACGCGCTGGCTCGGATCCAGCGGCGCGCTGACACGAATCGAGCCGCCATCGATGGCCTGGGCGACGCCCGGGCCGAGCATGTTGTTGATTTTGTCGACGATGCGCTTGGCGGTGGTGAAGTCGGAGCGATTAAGGTTCAGCGTCAGGCTGTTGCCCTGGTTGAAACCGCTCGGAACCGAACGCTCCACTGATGCACCACCCGGAATGCGACCGGCCGACGGAACGTTGACGGTGATCTTCGAGCCGTCACGACCTTCGGCGTCGAAACCGCCCACCACCAGATTGCCCTGAGCCACGGCATACACGTTACCGTCGATACCCTTGAGCGGCGTCAGCAGCAAGGTACCGCCGCGCAAGCTCTTGGAGTTACCGATGGACGAAACGGTGATGTCGACCTGCTGACCCGGCTTGGCGAACGCTGGCAGATCGGCACTGATCGACACGGCCGCGACGTTCTTCAACTGCACGTTGCCCGAACCCGGCGGTACCTTGATGCCGAACTGCGAAAGCATGTTGTTGAAGGTCTGCAGGGTGAACGGGGTCTGCGTTGTCTGGTCACCGGTGCCGTTAAGCCCGACCACTAGGCCGTAGCCGATCAATTGGTTGGAGCGCACGCCGGAAATGCTGGCGATATCCTTCAGGCGCTCGGCTTGAGCGTTGAAGGCTGCCGTCAGCAAGAGCCCGGCCACCATGAGATTTCTGAGATTCAACATGGCCACCTAGAAAGGGAACAGCGGGCTGAGGAAGAAACGGTCGAACCAGCCTGGCTGACTCACATCGGCAAACGAGCCAGTGCCCGAGTAGGTGATGCGCGCATCGGCGACACGGGTCGACGACACAGTGTTGTCGGTGGCGATGTCATCAGCACGAACCAGGCCGGCAATGCGCACCAGTTCGTCGCCGGTGTTGAGGGTCATCCACTTCTCGCCGCGAACCGCGATGATGCCGTTGGGCAGCACGTCGGCCACGGTCACGGTGATCGAGCCGGTCAGGGTATTGCCCTGGGCTGCCTTGCTGTCGCCCTTGGTCGCGCGGTCGCCAGAGTAGGCGGCGTCCAGACTCAGATCACCACTGCCAAACGGGTTATTGGTGTTGGGCGTTGAGCCAAACAACGAAGTCAGACCGAGGCTGGTCTTGCTGGTCTTCGCCAATTGCGAGTTGGCGTTTTTGCTGGCCTGGGTCTTTTCGTTCAGGGTGATGGTGATGATGTCACCGATCCTGAACGCCTTGCGGTCGCTGTAGAGGTTCTGCTCGAAACCGGCCTGGTAGATCGAACCGTTGTTCGCGGCCGCCGGCAACGGCGTGCGCGGCAACACCGGAGCGTAGTAAGGGTCATTAGGCTTGGGCGTCGAAGGCACACAGCCTGCGAGCGCGGTGATCCCACTCAGTGCCAGAACAGATACATAGCGATTCATGACCCTACCTCACGGTGTTGCAGGCAGCCTCATGGCCGCCTCATAGACTTGATTACAGATTCTGCGTTACGAACGAGAGCATCTGGTCGGCGGTGGAGATCACCTTGGAGTTCATCTCGTAGGCGCGCTGGGTGGTGATCATGTTGACCATTTCCTCAACGGTGCTGACGTTGGACGTTTCCAGGGTGTTCTGCAGCGTGGTGCCGAAACCGTTCAGGCCCGGGGTGCCGACTTGCGGCGCGCCGCTGGCAGCGGTTTCCAGGAACAGGTTGTTGCCCACTGCTTGCAGGCCGGCCGGGTTGATGAAGTCGGCGGTTTGCAGGTTGCCGATCACCTGGGAAGCCGGGTTGCCGGCAATGGTGATGGACACGGTGCCGTCGCGACCGACGGTGAAGGTCTGCGCGTCGTTCGGAATGACGATGGCCGGCTCCAGGGCAAAGCCGCTGGCGTTGACGATCTGGCCGTTGGAGTCCAGGTGGAATGTACCGTCACGGGTGTAGGACGTGGTGCCGTCCGGCTGCAGGATCTGGAAGAAACCGCGACCGTCGATGGCCATGTCCAACGGCTGCTCGGTGGTTTGCAGGCTGCCGGCGGTGAAGTTTTTCTGGGTGCCGACGATGCGTACACCGGTACCCAGTTGCAGGCCCGACGGCAGCTCGCTGTCCTGGGTCGACTGGGCGCCTGGCTGGCGCTTGATCTGGTAGAGCAAATCCTGGAACTCGGCGCGGTCACGTTTGAAACCCGTGGTCGACACGTTCGCCAGGTTGTTGGAAATGGTGGTCAGGTTGGTGTCCTGGGCGGACAGACCTGTTTTGGCAACCCATAGAGCCGGAAGCATTCGATTCTCCTCGTGCGCCTGTTTTACGGCGCGACGTTCTGATAATTAGCTGATCTGCAAGACCCGAGCCATGGCCTGGTCATCGTCTTTGGCGGTGTTCATCATCTTGATGTGCAGTTCGAACTGTTTGGACAAGGCCAGCACCGAGGTCATCTCTTCCACGGCATTGACGTTGCTCGACTCGAGGAACCCGGACACCAGCTTGACGTTGGCATCGGCTTGCGCCGGCTGGCCGTCCTTGGTGTGGATCGAACCATCCAGGCCTTTGGTCATGTTCTTGATATCGGGATTGACCAGCTTGATGCGGTCGACTTCCGCCATCACCCGTGGGCCTTCGCCCATGGCGCGGATGCTGATGGTGCCGTCCTCACCGACTTCAATCTGCTGCTCGGGCGGCACGGCAATCGGCCCGCCATTGCCCATCACCGGCATCCCGTTGCCGGCACGCAGCACGCCCAGCGCGTCGACGTTCAGGCTGCCGGTGCGCACGTAGCTTTCACCGCCGCTGGGATCCTGCACGGCAATCCAGCCACTGCCTTGTACGGCAACGTCGAGGTCGCGCCCGGTTTCCACCATCGAGCCCGGGGAGAAATCCGTGGCCGGGCGTTCGCTCATGGCAAACGCGCGCGCCGGAAAGCTGTCACCGAACACCGGCATCGAACGGGCCTGCTCCAGGTCTTTCTGGAAGCCGTTGGTGGAGATGTTCGCGAGGTTGTTGGCATGGGCCTTCTGCGCCAGAGCATTCTGGCTGGCGCCGGTCATTGCCACATAAAGGTACTTGTCCACACTCTTTCCTCTGCCTGCCGGACGTTTGCCGCCCACTGCTGTGTTGCTGAGCGATAAGCAATTTGCAGACCAACTTGTTTTTGGCGGCGCGCGGCCCGGCAAACAGGGGACTTGGGGGATTCAGTGGGGATGGGTGATTTGTATCAGAGACGAAAAACCGGCGGTGTTTTGCCGGTGGGGTGGCAAGGATTGAACTGATTGTGTGTGGGCAACCGTCTTCGCTGGCAAGCCAGCTCCTACATTGGCATACGCTCCCCCTTTAGGAGCTGGCTTGCCAGCGAAGAGGCCGGCGATCTGGCCGCAAGTGTCAGTCAAGACGCTGTCTTGCCCACCTCATAATCACGCAACTTGTTGGCAATAGTCGTATGCGAAACCCCCAACCGCTTGCCCAATTGCCGACTGCTTGGATGCTCGGAATACAGCCGCTCCAGCACCGCTTTCTCGAACCGCCCGACGATTTCGTCCAGCCCACCCTCCAGCGAAAAATCGCCAAGCGGCTGACGCACGCCATAGTCCGGCAAACGAATGTGCTCAGCCTTGACTGTGCCGCCCTCGCACAGGGAAACCGCCTGAAACAACACGTTCTCCAGCTGCCGCACGTTACCCGGCCAATGGTAATGACTGAGCCGCTCCATGGCCGCCGACGCCAGTTTCGGCAGAGGGCAACCGATCTGCCGGCTGGCCTGGTCGAGGAAGTGCTCCACCAGCGGCGTCAAACCGTCGAGGCATTCGCGCAGTGGCGGGATGTGCAGCGACAACACATTCAAGCGGTGAAAAAGGTCCTGGCGAAACTCGCCGCGTGCACACAACTCCGACAGGTCGACCTGGGTCGCGCAGATCACCCGCACATCGAGGTAAACCTCCTCATCACTGCCGACACGACGGAAGCAACCGTCCTGCAAGAACCGCAGCAGTTTTACCTGCAAGCGCGGGCTCATTTCCCCGACGCCATCGAGAAACAGCGTACCGCCCGCCGTCAGTTCCAGCAGCCCGAGCTTGCCTTCGGCCCTGGCCCCTTCAAAAGCACCGGGGCCATAGCCGAACAGTTCCGTCTCGGCCATGGATTCCGGCAGGCCGGCGCAATTGAGCGCCATCAACGGCGACTGGCCGCGAGGGCTGGCCAAGTGGCAGGCTCGCGCCAGCAGTTCCTTGCCGGTGCCGGTTTCCCCTTCTATCAATAGCGGAGCATCCAGCGGCGCCATGCGTCGTGCTTCACGCACCACCGCCGCCATCACTTTCGAGCTTTGGAAGATGCTGTCGAAGCCACGCAACTCCTGCTTGCGCACGTTGTAGATGCGCTCGCCCACCCGATCAGCGCGGTGCAGCGTCAACACGGCACCCGCCATGGCCTCGCTGTCGTCGTGCTCCGATTGCAACGGCGCGATGTCGGCCAGGAACACATCGCCCTTGACCTTGACCCGCAGCCCGTTGATCCGCGATTTGTTGGCGCGCACCAGTTCCGGCAAATCGAAGTCTTCGGCGTAACGCGACAGCGGGATCCCCGGCACCTCGTCGACGCGCACACCGAGCAACTGCGCCGCAGCGCGGTTGGCCGCCACGATCGAGCCGCCCATGTCGATCGACAGCACCGGAAACTCCAGCGCACCGAGCAGCGCATTGAGTTCCATGTGCCGACGCTCGCTGGGCATCAGCCCTACACGCTTGACGCCAAACACCCCGGCAATCGCCTCGAATTTCGGACGCAAGGCCTGGAACTGAATGTTGATCAGGTTCGGGCAATGCAGATAGATCGCATTGCCATGCTCGCCGCCCACTTCACCGCGGGCCACGTTGATCCCGTACTCCACCAGCAGATTGAGAATGTCGCGCAGGATGCCGATGCGGTTCTGGCAGTGGACTTTGATACGCATATGAAAGACCCGAAAAAACGGTGATTGAGGACGATGCTGGGGACTCAAATTGTGGGAGCGGTGAGCGCTCGATCGCATTTTTCTGTCGAGCCGCTCAGATAGTCGTCAAGATTATGTGACACACGAAGGGCTTTTCCCACCCGCCAATCTCAATATTTGCGCAGCGACACCTAACACGTAACGAAAACTTTACGAAATTCGCGGATTTTTCCTACGCGGGACGCCGCTCACCTGCTGCAACGCTGCAATCCTTGAGGTATTTCTAAGTCCATAGCAGTGCATAACAAGAACGAAATCCCTTAGCAGGAGAGCAGCATGAAGCAGACGCAATACGTGGCTCGCGAGCCCGATGCGCAAGGTTTTATCGACTACCCCGCCGAAGAACACGCGGTGTGGAACACGCTGATCACGCGCCAACTGAAAGTGATCGAAGGGCGTGCGTGCCAGGAGTACCTGGACGGTATCGAAAAACTCGGTCTGCCCCACGACCGCATTCCTCAACTCGGCGAAATCAACAAAGTCCTCGGTGAAACCACCGGCTGGCAGGTTGCCCGGGTTCCAGCACTGATTCCCTTCCAAACCTTTTTCGAATTGCTGGCCAGCAAGCAGTTTCCGGTAGCGACCTTCATTCGTACCCGCGAAGAGCTGGACTACCTGCAAGAACCGGACATTTTTCACGAGATCTTTGGTCACTGCCCGCTGCTGACCAACCCGTGGTTTGCCGAATTCACCCACACCTACGGCAAGCTTGGCCTCAAGGCGTCGAAGGAAGAACGCGTGTACCTGGCGCGCCTCTACTGGATGACCATCGAGTTCGGCCTGGTCGATACCCCGCAAGGCCAGCGCATCTACGGCGGCGGCATTCTGTCTTCACCGAAAGAAACCGTGTATTGCCTGTCGGACGAGCCTGAGCATCAGGCGTTCGATCCGCTGGAATGTATGCGTACGCCGTACCGCATCGACATCCTGCAGCCACTGTATTTCGCGTTGCCAAATCTCAAGCGTCTGTTCGACCTCGCTCACGAAGACATCATGGGCATGGTCAAGCAAGCGATGCAGATGGGTCTGCACGCACCGAAATTTCCGCCAAAACCAAAAGCCGCGTGATCCGCCGCTTTTAGAATCAAGTGAGCCTGTCAGAAACCATCGCTTTGGATTAGCGTGGTAGCACTGAGGGCCGATTTCCCAACATTCGATTTCAGGAACACATCATGACCGCATTAACTCAAGCCCATTGCGAAGCCTGCCGCGCCGATGCTCCACAAGTCAGCGACGAAGAACTGCCGATCCTGATCAAGCAGATCCCGGACTGGAACATCGAAGTACGCGACGGCATCATGCAGCTGGAAAAGGTCTTCCTGTTCAAGAACTTCAAGCACGCACTGGCCTTCACCAACGCTGTCGGTGAAATTTCCGAAGCCGAAGGCCATCACCCAGGCCTGCTGACCGAGTGGGGCAAAGTGACCGTGACCTGGTGGAGCCACTCGATCAAGGGCCTGCACCGCAACGACTTCATCATGGCCGCACGCACCGACATCGTTGCCAAGGACGCTGAGGGGCGCAAGTAATGCATTTCGACGCCATTGGTCGAGTGCCTGGCGATCCGATCCTCGGCCTGATGGAGGCCTACGCGCAGGACCCGAACCCGCGCAAGTTCGACCTGGGTGTGGGCGTCTACAAGGACGCTCAGGGCCTGACGCCGATTCCGCAGTCGGTGAAACTGGCCGAGCAGCGCCTGGTGGAGGGTCAATCCACCAAGACCTACATCGGTGGTCACGGTGAGCCGGCGTTCGGCAAGGCCATCAATGAGCTGGTTTTGGGCACCGACTCGAAGTTGATTGCCGAACAACGCGCTGGCGCCACCCAGACTCCGGGCGGCACAGGCGCACTGCGTCTGAGCGCGGACTTCATCGCCCAGTGCCTGCCGGGCCGTGGCGTGTGGTTGAGCAACCCGACCTGGCCGATCCACGAAAGCATTTTCGCGGCGGCCAAGGTCAAGGTCAGTCACTACCCTTACGTCGGCAGCGATAACCGCCTCGATGTGGAGGGGATGCTCGCCGTGCTCAGCGAAGCGCCCAAAGGTGATGTGGTGTTGCTGCATGCCTGTTGCCACAACCCGACCGGTTTCGACCTGTCCCATGACGACTGGCGCCGGTTGCTCGACGTGGTGCGCCAGCGCGAACTGCTGCCGCTGATCGACTTCGCCTACCAGGGTTTTGGCGATGGGCTTGAGCAGGATGCGTGGTCGACCCGGTTGTTCGCCGCCGAGCTGCCGGAAGTGCTGATCACCAGCTCCTGCTCGAAGAACTTCGGCCTGTACCGCGATCGCACCGGCGCGCTGATCGTCTGCGCAAAAAGCGCCGAGAAGCTCATCGACATCCGCAGCCAACTGGCCAACCTCGCCCGCAACCTGTGGTCGACGCCGCCGGATCACGGTGCCGCCGTGGTCGCGACCATCCTCGGCGACCCGCAGCTGAAAAACCTCTGGGCTGACGAAGTGGAAACCATGCGCCTGCGCATCGCGCAACTGCGCAGCGGCCTGGTGGAAGCACTGGAGCCCCACGGTTTGCGCGAACGCTTTGCGCACATCGGCGTGCAACGCGGGATGTTCTCCTACACCGGCCTGTCGCCGGAGCAGGTCAGGCAACTGCGTGAGCAACACAGCGTGTACATGGTCAACTCCGGTCGCGCCAACGTCGCCGGTATCGACGCGACTCGCCTGGACTTGCTGGCCGAGGCTATCGCCAACGTCTGCAAGTAACCTTCAAACACTGCAAATCCCCTGTAGGAGCGAGCCTGCTCGCGATAGCGGAGTGTCATTCAACATTGATGTTGACTGATATACCGCTATCGCGAGCAGGCTCACTCCTACAATTATTTCTGCGCCAGTGTTACTGATCTGTCTATACAAGCCCATCCGTCGAAACAAATGGATATAAAAGTCTGTTTGTCATTTTCAGTGCTGTATCCTGCCCAAGCTTTTTCAAAGCGCGGATCTACCAGATCTATCAACAGACTTAGCGAGGAGCGCACCCATGCACGAGATTCCCAATCTCCCCTTCCCAAGCCTGCACGTACCTGAGCAGACGACCACGCAGCAAGCCGGCGCCCAACAGCCCGAGCCGCAAGAAGCCACTGACAGCCGCCAGGCCGACAGAGAAGACTGAAACACCCGCCGTACAGACCGTGTGGAAAGCGCTACCATGCGCTTTCCACACCGCCTGAAATGAGCCACCCATGACCGACGAATTCAGCGAGACGCAAGCCAGCGTCCTGATCGGCACCGCCGAGAAGATGATCGAGATCTGGAATCGCCTCTCCCCCGAGAAACAAGCCGCTTTGCTCGCCCGCTTCGGTACCGAAGAAAATGCGCTGGCCGCCCTGGTCACCGCGCAGCTGGTGGCACCCGGCAAATAGTTTTACTTTTTCACAGCCGACACGCGTTCACGCCGTTATCATAAGCAGCCTATCTATCCTGCTGTCCCGTGGACCTTTACCCATGTCAGAAACCCGGCGCCCCCTGGCGGTCACGCTGCAAGTCGTCTCCATCGTCCTGTTCACCTTCATCGGCTACCTGAATATCGGCATTCCCCTGGCCGTGTTGCCCGGTTACGTCCACAGCGACCTGGGCTTCGGCGCGGTAATCGCCGGGCTGGTGATCAGCGTGCAATACCTGGCCACCCTGCTCAGCCGCCCGTATGCCGGGAAAATCATCGACAACAAGGGCAGCAAACTGGCGGTAATGTACGGCTTGGCCGGTTGCGGCTTGAGCGGCGTGTTCATGCTGATTTCGGCCTGGACCCAAAGCCTGCCGGCCCTGAGCCTGATCAGCCTGTTAATCGGCCGCCTGGTGCTGGGCAGCGCGGAAAGCCTGGTGGGCTCGGGTTCCATTGGTTGGGGCATCGGCCGCGTCGGCGCGGCGAACACCGCGAAAGTCATCTCGTGGAACGGCATCGCCAGCTACGGCGCGCTGGCCGTTGGCGCACCGCTGGGTGTACTGCTCGTCCGGCAATTAGGCTTGTGGAGCATGGGCGTGAGCATTGTGTCGCTGGCCATTATCGGCCTGCTGCTGGCCTGGCCGAAAACCGCCGCGCCCATCGTCGCCGGTGAACGCCTGCCGTTCATGCACGTGCTCGGGCGAGTCTTCCCTCACGGTTGCGGCCTGGCCTTGGGCTCCATCGGTTTTGGCACCATCGCTACGTTCATCACGCTGTATTACGCCACGCAACACTGGGACAACGCCGTGTTGTGCCTGAGTCTGTTCGGCGCCACTTTCATCGGCGCACGCTTGCTGTTCGGCAACTTGATCAACCGCCTCGGCGGCTTTCGCGTGGCGATTGCCTGCCTGTCGGTAGAAACCTTGGGATTGCTATTGCTGTGGCTCGCACCGGACGCCCATTGGGCACTCGCCGGTGCGGCACTGAGTGGCTTCGGCTTTTCGCTGGTATTCCCGGCGCTGGGCGTGGAAGCGGTCAATCTGGTACCGGCCTCCAGCCGTGGCGCGGCCGTCGGCGCCTACTCCCTGTTCATCGATTTGTCGCTGGGGATTACCGGACCGCTGGCCGGTGCCATTGCCGCCGGGTTCGGTTTCGCCTCGATCTTCCTGTTCGCCGCCCTCGCCGCCCTCAGCGGCTTGCTGCTCAGCCTTTACCTGTACCGTCAGGCGCCGAAGCAACGCGAAGCGCGAGACGCCCGCTAGAAGTCGACCTTGCCGCGCCCGGCCTTGATATTGCCGCGCTTGCTCTTGGATTCGAGACGACGGGTCTTCGAGCCCAAGGTCGGCTTGGTCGGGCGACGCTTCTTCTCGACCTTGGTGGCGCTCTGGATCAACTCGGTCAGCCGCAACAACGCATCGGCGCGGTTCTGCTCCTGGGTCCGGTACTGCTGGGCCTTGATGATCAACACGCCGTCGCTGGTGATGCGGCTGTCCTGCAACGCCAGCAGCCGCTCCTTGTAGAACTCGGGCAAGGACGACGCCGGAATGTCGAAACGCAGGTGCACCGCACTGGAAACCTTGTTGACGTTTTGCCCACCGGCGCCTTGGGCACGAATGGCCGTCAACTCGATCTCGGAATCTGGCAGATGCACGTTGTTGGAAATCACCAGCATGGAAAAGCGTCCGGGTTCTTGAGCGTGCAGGATACCGCGAATGACGGCCTGGAATGCAGGCGATCACGGGCCTAGGCGAACCTTCGAAAGCCCCCCGACTTTTCTTACAGTGTTTTCGGATTTACATAATGGGCGTTGCGTTGTTTCTGATGGCAATATTAGTCTTAGGTTTCGCGCCGATGGATCAGGCTGAATAATGAATTTTGAGAATATTCGATATCACATTGCGGTCACTTTGTTGGTTTTAGGTGGCGCCGGATTACCTGCAGCGCTTGCTGCTTGGGGGGTAACGGAGCTTCTCCATACCAGTGAAAAATATTTAGACGCAACTTACTTAACTATATACATACTTTTTGTCTTTTTTGGATTGCGGCTCTACATTCCGAGAATGCGTGGCAAGACATAAAAAGTTAGTTACCCCGAAGAGAAACACCTTTTTCAGCCATCGCGTCCAATGTAAAAAAATCAACCATTGCTTCAAAAGTCAAAGCCAGCTTACCCGACTGCTGATAGGCCATTTCATAATTGACTGGATCATGTCTAAACAATTCGAACGCCCTAGGTTTCTGCACGTACCTGAATATTCCGTAACCGGATAAAAACAAGTCCATAGAGTAATACGCTACATCCCCGCGCGCCTCATCCCTTAACGCAGCCTGGTAAAGGTATCTGAAGGGTCCAACAACGCCTGGCGCATCAGGGCCACGATAGATATTCCCCAAGCCTTCATAAATATTATTCGCCCCATGGCCGACCAACAGTCCACCCGGGACCGCGCCTAGCCCTACCGAACCACCAATCACCGAAACTCCCGTCCCGACCTGCATCGCCCCCGCCACCACACCAATACCGTTCTGCAGGTAATACCGAGCCTTCGACAACAGCTCTTCGTGTTCTGCCCTCAGCTCCTGAAGCCCCTGCCACGCGCTGATAAGCCCCTCATCAACCGCTTGAACGACTTCATTGGCATACGATGAAACTACCGAACCAAAGCGCAATCGCGTAACGCCATCGGCAAAATACATCAGGCCAACGTTGCATCCTGCGGCAACCAGATCGGAAGCCGCTCTCGTTACGTCATGAATATCGCAAGCATCCTCATTCACCTTCATTCCCCCACGAACTATATGCGCTCGTCGCGCCGGGAACGTGCGCCCAGGCAATATCCCTATAACGAATGGACACCAATTCCTGCGGCTCTGCATCGTTCATACGAATAGCGTGAGGAACTTGCTGGCTGATATGTGCAATACGCGCGCCGGTTAGATGAATTGAATAATACCGTTCCACCCCACCACCTGAAGCGGTACGGTAGAGATTGAGAATACATTCCACCTCCTCACCTTCATGCAGTGCGCTGGCCAGTAAGGGGGATGATTTATCAATACTCTTGGTAATGACCACGGGCAGATGCTTGCCACGACCACCCGCAACGCTGCCGTCATTGCCCGTCACCATATCGTGGGTATAAGCCAGCACCATGATCTCGTCCTGATGGCCCACCTGGCATTTGTTACCGATCGAACTGTGGCTCGAGCATCCGGCGGAAATCAAACCTTGGCGTTTACCGGTAATACTCATGTAGCTATGACTTGCCATTAGTGCTACTCCCTGTATGCGGTGCGGCAGACTATGGCAAAAAAATCACAAGTACGTGTGTAGGCCGTTTCTGAATCAACCAGCATCGGCGTGCGCTTTTAAAAACTTCCGAAACGACTGTAGTCAATAGTCTCCAGCAAGGTAGGAACGAGATGTCGGTGAAGTCGAAACGTCAGCCAATCACGCACAAAAAACCCGGCACATGGCCAGGTTCGTTGTTACTGCATTCTGCGTTTACTTCACCGCAGAGCCGGCAGCGTGCAAGGCATGTTGTGCACGGCGCTTGTTCTTGATGCCGTAGCAGACCCACATGAACACCAGCCACACTGGAATCGCGTACACCGATGTCTGGATCCCCGGGATCAACAACATCACGCCCAGGATGAACACCACAAATGCCAGGCAGATATAGTTGCCGTACGGGTACCACAAGGCCTTGAACAGCGGCGTCTGCTTGGTCGCATTCATGTGTTGGCGGAACTTGAAGTGCGAGTAGCTGATCATCGCCCAGTTGATCACCAGGGTGGCCACCACCAACGACATCAGCAGTTCGAGCGCGTTTTGCGGGATCAGGTAGTTCAGCAGCACCGCAATCAGCGTCACGGCCGCCGAGGCCAGGATCGAACGCACCGGTACGCCGCGCTTGTCGATCTTCGCCAGGCCTTTCGGCGCGTCGCCCTGCTCGGCCATGCCCAGCAGCATGCGGCTGTTGCAGTAGGTGCCGCTGTTGTACACCGACAGCGCCGCAGTCAGGACCACGAAGTTGAGGATGTGCGCAGCGGTGTTGCTGCCCAGCATCGAGAACACTTGCACGAACGGGCTACCGCTGTAGGAATCACCCGACGCGTTAAGGGTGGCCAGCAAGCTGTCCCACGGAGTCAACGACAGCAGGATCACCAGGGCGCCGATGTAGAAAATCAGGATCCGGTAAATCACCTGGTTGATCGCTTTCGGGATGACGGTTTTTGGCTTGTCGGCTTCGGCCGCAGTGAAACCGAGCATTTCCAGGCCGCCGAAGGAAAACATGATAAACGCCATGGCCATCACCAGGCCGCTGACGCCGTTCGGGAAGAAGCCGCCGTGGGACCACAGGTTGCTCACCGACGCTTGCGGGCCGCCATGGCCGCTGACCAGCAGGTAGCTGCCCAAGGCAATCATGCCGACGATCGCCACGACCTTGATGATCGCGAACCAGAACTCAGCCTCGCCGAAGACCTTGACGTTGGCCAGGTTGATCGCGTTGATCAGCACAAAAAAAGCGGCCGCGGAGACCCAGGTCGGGATGTCCGGCGCCCAGTAGTGGATGTATTTGCCGACCGCCGTCAGCTCGGACATGCCCACCAGAATGTACAGAATCCAGCAGTTCCAGCCTGACAGGAAGCCGGCAAAGCCGCCCCAGTACTTGTGCGCAAAATGGCTGAAGGAACCGGCTACCGGATCTTCGACGATCATTTCGCCCAGTTGGCGCATGATCATGAAGGCGATGAAGCCGCAGATGGCGTAGCCAAGGATCATCGATGGGCCGGCGGATTTCAGCACCCCGGCCGAACCTAGGAACAGGCCGGTACCGATCGCGCCACCGAGGGCGATCAATTGAATGTGGCGATTTTTCAGGCCGCGTTTCAGCTCGCCTGATGGCGGGTTTTGTCCACTCATGAAAAGGGTCTCACGCAAGGTTTGATGATGTTCAGTAAACGTTGCTGCTCAAGAAAAGCGTTAAGCGGCACCGATCAAACCCCAGCGCAAGCACCAGGAGTTCAGCGTATTTACAACGGTCATGCGTCACCTGTTTGTTTTTATCTGTGACGAAATCGAACCCGACACGCTTGTGACGCGACGGAGTGAACAAGGCGGATAGCCTTGAGGTTTGCGCTGATGCGCAGGAGGTCACAGGTAAAACGCGGCGCATTGTACACCGCTAACCCCCTGCTGCCAGACCCGCTGGACAAGCGTGTCTATGGCCGGGATTGCGTGTGTCCGCCTCGAAAGGCTCGGGCGGCTGCAAAAAAGAGTTCGGATCCTTGCGGATCATCGACGGGAAAGGCAGGAAAACCGCCCCTCGCATAGAGGTGGAGATGGATTGCGGCGTTCATTGCGCCTCCTTTTTGTTATGCACTTGCACGACAGGCATGGCGCGCATAACACCCTGACTGGTGGGGTGAAACAAGCGGGATAGAGGGGCTGTGGAGGGATAAACGGCAATCGGGCGTAAGGATTTTCTTACGGAAATTGAGGCGAGGCGAATCCGCAGGGTTATTCCGTGGATATTGTCAGGATTTCTTTACAACGCGTAAATTCAGGTTTCCACACTGGAACAATGGGTGCAGCGACTGCCGCCTTCGCGGGCAAGCCTGTTGTGGCTCAATATTTATGGACCATGATGTAGGAGTATCAGCCTAAGGAAGCATCATGGGATTTCGGATCGTTACTGCCGAAGAGAAGGCGGAAGCTGTGCGCTTGGTCGTGGAAATGAAGTACTCAATTCCCAAGGCATGCCAACAGACAGGTGTGGGACCTACGGC
>NZ_JAFMPV010000019.1:0-112996 GCF_049132105.1 Pseudomonas sp. NFX15 | reverse complement strand
TTTCCTTAACAACTTCAACCACTTGCGCCTCAGATCTCTCGTCAGCGGGAGGCGAATTCTACAGCGTTACACGCTGCTGTCAACACCTCTTTTTCAACTTCCTTTTGGCTTCGATGAACTGAAGCACCTGCGGCCGAAAACTTCGTAACTCGTTGTTTACCAAGGAGTTTTCCGTTTCGACTGCGCCGGAAGTGGGGCGAATTATAGACACCTCAGATCTGCCGTCAAGCACTGATTTTGCTTTGCGATCAATAACTTGCTGAAAGGGGCAAAACACCCCGAAAGCGACTTATACAGAGGAGCAAAAGTGCCCCTCTATATAGAAGAGGGATCAGACCACGCCAGACACCTTGAAGGCAGACACCGCTCCAGCATCCAGGCCCAACACTCGTTGCAGCACCTCCAGCGTATGCTCACCCAGCAAAGGAGGCGCATACCGGTACTCCACCGGCGTCTCGGACAAGCGAATCGGGCTTGCGACCTGAGGCACCATTCCAGCTAGCGCATGCGGCAACTCAATAGCCAACCCACGCGCCTTGACCTGTGGATCGGCGAACATCTGCGCCAGGTCGTTGATAGGCCCACACGGCACACCAGCCAGCTCCAGCTGCGCCACCCATTCAGCAGTGGTCTTGAACACCGTTGCCTGGCGAATCAGCGGAATCAGTACAGCCCTGTTCGTCACCCGCAGCTTATTGGTCGCAAAACGCGGATCATCCGCCCACTGAGGCTGCCCCGCGACCTCGGCAAACTTGCGGAATTGACCATCATTGCCGACGGTGAGGATGAAATCGCCATCCGCCGTAGGAAAGTCCTGATAAGGCACAATGTTTGGATGCGCGTTGCCCAGGCGTTTAGGTGCATTGCCCGTCGTCAGGTAGTTCATCGCCTGGTTGGCCAGACAAGCCACCTGCACGTCCAGCAGCGCCATGTCGATATGCTGACCACCGCCATCGTGATTCCGATGCGCAAGCGCGGCCAGGATCGCGACAGTCGAATACAGCCCGGTCAGGATATCCGTCAGTGCCACGCCGACTTTCACCGGCCCCTCGCCATCTTCGCCCTCAGGTCGCCCCGTCAGACTCATCAGCCCACCAAGCCCCTGGATCATGAAGTCATAACCCGCACGCTTGGCGTAAGGACCGGTCTGCCCAAACCCGGTAATCGAGCAATAGATCAGATCCGGATTGATTACCTTCAGCGATTCGTAGTCCAGGCCGTAGGCCGCCAGACCGCCGACCTTGAAGTTCTCGATCAGAATATCTGACTTGGCGGCCAGATCTCGCACCAACTTCTGCCCTTCCGGACGTGTGAAGTCGATGGTGACTGACTGCTTGTTGCGATTAGCCGACAGGTAATAGGCGGCCTCGCTGGTATTCTCGCCATAAGCGTCTTTAAGAAACGGTGGCCCCCAGGCGCGCGTGTCATCGCCGTTACCCGGACGCTCGACCTTGATCACTTCAGCGCCAAGGTCGGCCAGGATCTGCCCGGCCCAAGGCCCGGCCAACACCCGCGATAAATCCAGTACCCGTAGATGCGAAAGCGCGCCCATCGACGTTCTCCTATTAATAGAACGCCTGGATGCCGGTTTGTGCACGACCGAGGATCAGTGCGTGGACGTCATGCGTACCTTCATAGGTATTCACCACTTCCAGGTTGACCAAGTGACGAGCAACGCCGAACTCGTCGGAGATACCGTTGCCGCCCAACATGTCACGGGCCATGCGTGCAATGTCCAGCGACTTGCCGCAAGAGTTGCGCTTCATCATCGACGTAATTTCAACCGCCGCAGTGCCTTCATCCTTCATGCGCCCCAGACGCAGGCAGCCTTGCAGCGCCATGGTGATCTCGGTCTGCATGTCGGCCAGTTTCTTCTGGATCAACTGAGTGGCTGCCAGCGGGCGGCCGAACTGTTGGCGATCCAGGGTGTACTGGCGAGCGGTGTGCCAGCAGAACTCTGCCGCACCCAACGCACCCCAAGAGATGCCGTAGCGCGCCGAGTTGAGGCAAGTGAATGGACCCTTCAAACCACGGACATCCGGAAAAATGTTCTCTTCCGGTACGAACACGTTGTCCATCACGATCTCACCGGTGATCGAGGCGCGCAGGCCGACCTTGCCGTGAATCGCTGGAGCGCTCAGGCCTTTCCAGCCCTTTTCCAGGACGAAGCCACGGATGTCGCCAGCGTCGTCTTTGCCCCAAACTACGAACACATCGGCGATCGGGCTGTTGGTGATCCACATCTTGCTGCCGGTGAGGCTGTAGCCGCCTTCCACTTTGCGCGCACGAGTGATCATCGCGCCCGGGTCGGAACCGTGGTTAGGCTCGGTCAGGCCGAAGCAACCGATCCACTCGCCCGATGCCAGTTTTGGCAGGTACTTCTGTTTCTGCGCTTCGGTACCGAATTCATTGATCGGCACCATCACCAGCGAGGACTGAACGCTCATCATCGAGCGGTAGCCCGAATCAATGCGCTCGACTTCGCGGGCGATCAGGCCGTAGCTGACATAGTTCAGGCCGCTGCCGCCGTACTGCTCGGGGATGGTGGCGCCCAACAGGCCCACTTCACCCATTTCGCGGAAGATGGCCGGATCGGTCTTCTCATGACGGAAAGCTTCAAGAATGCGTGGCGCGAGGCTTTGCTGAGCGAACTGCGCAGCCGTGTCTCGAATCATGCGTTCTTCTTCGGTGAGCTGTTGATCCAGCAGCAGGGGATCGATCCAGTTGAAGCTAGCTTTACCACCCATGAGTGTGTCCTCTCGAATCGGGTCAAATAACGTGGACTGATCCTAGGCCGGGTTCAGCGTTACGGCAAACGAGGATTTCGCATACTGTTGTGCTAATTTCTCACTCCGAAACGTCGCAAAACGGCTTTTATGCGATGTATTAGTGAGGTTGACGTACATGCGCAGGAAGATACCCAGCACCACCGCCCTGATCAGTTTTGAGGCCGCAGCGCGCCATGAAAGCTTCACCAAGGCTGCCCAGGAGCTTTCGCTGACCCAAGGGGCGATTTGCCGACAGATCGCCAGCCTTGAGGAGTTCCTCAGCGTGGAACTGTTCCGACGCTCGCGGCGCGGAGTGAAGCTGACGGAAGCCGGTCTTTCCTACAGCCGCAGGGTCGCCACTCAACTCGATGCCGTTGAGCGCGATACCTTGTCGGTCATGGGCCAGCAGGGCGCCAACGTGATCGAACTGGCGGTGGTTCCGACCTTCGGCACGCAGTGGTTGCTGCCACGCCTCAAAGACTTCCAGCAAAAGCATCCGGAAGTGACGGTCAACCTGACCAACCGCACCCGGCCGTTTCTGTTCGCCGACACTGACTTCGATGCCGCCATCTACTTCGGTGATGCGGATTGGTCAGGTACAGAGTCCCACAGGCTGATGGGCGAAAATCCAATGCCCGTTTGCAGCCCCATCCTGGTGGCCAACAAGACCAGTCTGACGCCCGGCGAAATCGCCGAATTACCTCTGCTCCAACAAACCACACGCCCTTACGCCTGGCGCCAGTGGTTCGACTCCCAACACCTGAATGTCCCGCGAGACATGACAGGTCCCCGCTACGAACTATTCTCCATGCTCGCTCAGGCAGCCATGCATGACATGGGCGTTGCCTTGATCCCGCCGTTCCTGATTCAAAGGGAGCTGAAAGAAAAGCGCTTGGTGATCGCAAACCCGCAGGCACTGTCCAGCATCAAGGCTTACTACCTGATAATTCCTGAGCGAAAGGTCGAATCTGCGTCATTACGGGCATTTCGTGACTGGCTGGTAAATCAAGCGCACAGCTACAGCCTAGAAGGATAAAGGGCCTTCGGCATTACCTGACCTCGTAGTCAGCAAAAATAAAGCCCTACAGATATAAGTATTTGTCGCATACCAGCAAACTGTATCGCGAAGTCGTACAAACGTCCTACAAGCGCCTGCTCACGCGGCTTTGCGCCACTATTTCGAGACGATGCCGCATCATTCATACGGCCGATGTATAAATTCTTCAATTTCGGCCAGAATCCTTGTAAAGCACGGTCTACAAGGGATTGAGCCGGCTGGTTGCGACATTCGGTCACGGGGTGACTTGTAGTTAATTTTCCGTCACCCGTCATAATCCCTTGAAGGGCACAAAGTTCGCCTGCAAAATGCCGCGCCCCGCCCTGATTTGGCGGGACCGTGCTGATCGGCCGCCCCAGCCGCACCATCCGCAGTGCATGGGTTTACTCAATAAGATCACGCAGGAGATTTGACGTGCACATTGGTGTTCCTCTCGAAACCCAGACCGGTGAAACACGGGTTGCTGCAACCCCGGAAACCATCAAGAAGCTGATCAGCCAGGGTCATAAGGTCACTGTACAAAGCGGCGCCGGCATTAACGCCAGCGTTGTCGACAGTGCTTATGCAGCGGCAGGCGCCACCATTGGCAGCGCCAATGATGCGTTTGGTGCAGAGCTGATTTTGAAGGTCGTCGCCCCCAGCGACAGCGAGCTGGCGCTGATTAAAAGCGGCACCGTTGTCGTCGGGATGCTCAATCCGTTCAGTAATGAAACCATCGCCAAAATGGCCGAGTGCGGCATTACCGCGTTTGCCCTGGAAGCTGCGCCTCGTACCTCCCGTGCCCAAAGCCTGGACGTGCTGTCGTCGCAAGCCAACATTGCTGGCTATAAAGCCGTGCTGCTGGCCGCTCACCATTACCCTCGCTTCATGCCGATGCTGATGACTGCCGCGGGCACCGTGAAAGCGGCGCGTGTGCTGATTCTCGGCGCAGGCGTGGCCGGCTTGCAGGCGATTGCCACGGCAAAACGCCTCGGTGCGGTCATCGAAGCCTCCGATGTGCGTCCTGCGGTAAAAGAGCAGATCGAATCCCTCGGCGCCAAATTCGTCGACGTGCCCTACGAGACCGATGAAGAGCGCGAATGCGCCGTCGGTGTCGGCGGTTACGCCCGCCCGATGCCGGCCAGCTGGATGCAGCGTCAGGCCCTGGCCGTGCACGAGCGCGCCAAACAGGCTGACATCGTCATCACCACCGCGCTGATTCCCGGCCGCAAGGCACCGACGCTGCTCAGCGCGCAAACCGTGGCCCAGATGAAGCCGGGCTCGGTGGTCATCGACCTCGCGGCCGCCCAGGGCGGCAACTGCCCGCTGACCGTGGCCGATCAGGTGGTCGTCGAAAATGGCGTGACCATCGTTGGCCCGACCAACCTGGCCGGCGCCGTGGCGGCTGACGCTTCGGCGCTGTATGCCCGCAACCTGCTGGACTTCATGAAACTGTTGTTCGATAAAGAAGGACAACTGGTGATCAACCTTGAAGACGACATCGTCGCCGCGTGCCTGATGTGCCGCGATGGCCAGATCGTGCGCAAGAACGGCTGAGGATAAAAACAATGGAAGACATGCTGATCTCTCACGGTATCTACAACCTGATCATCTTCGTGCTGGCCATCTATGTTGGCTACCACGTGGTCTGGAACGTGACACCTGCACTGCACACCCCGCTGATGGCCGTTACCAACGCCATCTCGGCCATCGTCATCGTCGGCGCGATGCTCGCCGCTGCACTCACCGTGACCCCGCTGGGCAAAACCATGGGCACCCTGGCCGTGGCCCTGGCTGCGGTCAACGTGTTCGGTGGCTTCCTGGTGACCCGGCGCATGCTGGAAATGTTCAAGAAGAAAGCCGCCAAAGCTCCTGCCGCCAAGGCCGCCGAAGTCAAGGCTGAGGTGCAGCAAGCATGAGCATGAACCTGGTTACTTCCCTGTATTTGATCGCCTCGGTCTGTTTCATCCAGGCGCTCAAGGGTCTTTCGCACCCGACCACCTCGCGCCGCGGCAACCTGTTCGGCATGCTCGGCATGGGCCTGGCGATCCTGACCACTATCGGCTTGATCTACAAACTAGCTGCGCTCTCTTTTGAGCAAGGCGGGGCCCAAGCCGGTATCGTCTACGTGATCGTCGGCCTGCTGATCGGTGGCACTGCCGGTTCGATCATGGCCAAACGCGTTGAAATGACCAAGATGCCGGAACTGGTCGCCTTCATGCACAGCATGATCGGTCTGGCAGCAGTGTTCATTGCCATTGCCGCGGTGGTCGAGCCGCAGTCGCTGGGCATCGTCCAGCATCTGGGCGACGAAATTCCGACTGGTAACCGCCTGGAGCTGTTCCTCGGCGCGGCCATCGGTGCAATCACCTTCTCCGGATCTGTGATTGCCTTCGGCAAACTGGCCGGCAAGTACAAGTTCCGCCTGTTCCAGGGCGCACCGGTACAGTTCGCTGGCCAGCACAAGCTGAACGCGGTATTGGGCCTGGCAACACTGGCACTCGGCGTGACCTTCATGCTCACCGGCGACCTCACGGCGTTCGCGCTGATGCTGGCCCTGGCATTCGTGATGGGCGTGCTGATCATCATTCCGATTGGTGGGGCGGACATGCCGGTGGTGGTGTCGATGCTCAACAGCTACTCCGGCTGGGCAGCGGCAGGTATCGGTTTTTCGCTGAACAACTCGATGCTGATCATTGCCGGTTCGCTGGTGGGCTCAAGCGGTGCGATCCTTTCGTACATCATGTGCAAGGCGATGAACCGTTCCTTCTTTAACGTACTGCTCGGTGGTTTCGGCAATACCGCGGACGCCGGTCCTGCAGGCGCCAAGGAAGCCCGTCCGGTGAAATCCGGTTCGGCTGACGACGCCACGTTCCTGCTGACCAACGCCGACACCGTGATCATCGTTCCGGGCTATGGCCTTGCGGTAGCACGGGCACAACATGCGCTGAAGGAACTGACCGAGAAGCTGACCCATCGCGGCGTGACCGTAAAGTATGCGATCCACCCGGTGGCCGGTCGTATGCCGGGCCACATGAACGTGCTACTGGCCGAGGCCGAAGTGCCTTACGACCAAGTGTTCGAGATGGAAGACATCAACTCCGAGTTCGGCCAGGCTGACGTGGTACTGGTTCTGGGCGCCAACGACGTGGTTAACCCGGCCGCCAAGAACGATCCGAAATCGCCGATTGCCGGCATGCCGATTCTCGAAGCGTTCAAGGCCAAGACCATCATCGTCAACAAGCGTTCGATGGCCAGCGGCTATGCCGGCCTGGACAACGAACTGTTCTACCTGGACAAAACCATGATGGTGTTCGGCGACGCTAAAAAGGTCATCGAAGACATGGTCAAAGCCGTCGAGTAATACACTGCGGCCCAAAAAACGCCCCGACTTGTCGGGGCGTTTTTGTTTGCGCAAACCCTCGGACAATCTATGCTTTTGTTACCGATCCGGTAACGGTGTTTTGCCTGAAAGGCCCGGAATAGACGCCTTGATTGCGACCTTGGTAGCGGGACAGAAGCTGGCGCAATTCACTAGACTGCACGTCCTGCTACTTGTTGCCCGAGATAATCATCCATGTACCGTGACCGTATTCGCCTGCCTTCGTTGTTGGACAAAGTGATGAGCGCTGCCGACGCTGCCGCTTTGATTGAGGACGGCATGACCGTCGGCATGAGCGGCTTCACCCGCGCCGGTGAAGCCAAGGCTGTGCCACAAGCGCTGGCCGAACGCGCCAAGGTCACGCCGCTGAAGATCAGCCTGATGACCGGCGCCAGCCTGGGCAACGACCTCGACAAGCAATTGACCGAAGCCGGCGTGCTGTCGCGGCGCATGCCGTTCCAGGTCGACAGCACCCTGCGCAAGGCGATCAACGCCGGCCAGGTCATGTTCATTGACCAGCACTTGTCGGAAACGGTCGAACAACTGCGCAACCAGCAGCTAAAGCTGCCGGACATTGCCGTGATTGAAGCCGTAGCGATTACCGAGCAAGGACATATCGTGCCGACCACCTCGGTGGGCAACTCGGCCAGCTTCGCGATTTTCGCCAAGCACGTGATCGTCGAGATCAACATGGCGCACAACCCGAATCTCGAAGGTCTGCACGACATCTATATCCCGACCTACCGTCCGACCCGCACCCCGATTCCGCTGGTCAAGGTCGACGACCGCATCGGCAGCACCGCCATTCCGATCCCGGCGGACAAGATAGTCGCCATTGTAGTCACCAACCAGACTGACTCGCCGTCCACGGTTCTGGCGCCGGACGCCGAGACCCAGGCCATCGCCGATCACCTGATCGACTTCTTCAAGCAGGAAGTGGCCGCCGGGCGCATGACCAACAAGCTCGGTCCGTTGCAGGCTGGCATCGGCACCATCGCCAACTCGGTGATGTGCGGCCTGATCGACTCACCGTTCGAAGACCTGACGATGTACTCCGAAGTACTGCAGGATTCCACTTTCGACCTGATCGACGCAGGCAAGCTGAGCTTTGCCTCGGGCAGTTCGATCACCCTGTCGAGCCGGCGCAATGCCGACGTGTTTGGCAATCTGGAGCGCTACAAGGACAAACTGGTCCTGCGTCCACAGGAGATTTCCAACCACCCTGAAGTAGTGCGCCGCCTTGGTATCATTGGCATCAACACGGCGCTGGAATTCGACCTGTACGGCAACGTCAACTCCACGCACGTCTGCGGTACGCGGATGATGAATGGCATCGGCGGCTCAGGCGATTTCGCGCGTAACGCACACTTGTCCGTGTTCGTGACCAAATCGATTGCCAAGGGCGGCGCGATCTCCAGCGTGGTGCCGATGGTCAGCCACGTTGACCACACCGAACATGACGTCGACATCCTCGTGACTGAAGTTGGCCTGGCTGACTTGCGTGGCCTGGCCCCGCGGGAGCGCGCGCGGGTCATCATCGACCAATGCGTGCACGCGGATTACCGCGATGCACTCGACAACTACTTCACAGCGGCGTGCGCCATCGGCGGGCATACCCCGCATATCCTGCGCGATGCCCTGAGCTGGCATATCAACCTGGAAGAAACCGGGCACATGCTCAAGAAGTAATTGGTACAGATCGCAGCTGACGCAAACACAGTTTCGTCAGCTTGCGACTACCAAATGCCAAGACTGAAAAAAACTGTACTGCTGTACTGGTCATTTCCTAGCTGAAATCCGTACACCGCCTGACCAAAAGCCCATAAATGCACAACTTTGGTGCAGACAAGTACAGTTGCCTCAATTTCGACCAGTACACCCCCTATAAACAGTTAACTGAGCTCTCACAATACAGATGAACTGTATCTACAGAGGCTAGGCAAACAAGAGGATCATGGGCACCAGTTAAACCACTACCTAATCCCGCCACAAGCGGAAGGATGTCAACCATGGAACGTACACTCAGTTCCGAACTGTTCTTCGAAGACACTGCTGCAAAAACCCAGGCTTCCATGCCTCTTCGCGTTATCGCCAACCTGATGTTGTGGCAGCGCCGCATTACCAGCCGCCATCAACTGGCTCGCCTGGATTCGCGTTTGCTGGCTGACGCCGGGATCAGCGAAGCACAACGCTACGAAGAGCTGAGCAAGCCGTTCTGGCGCTAAGCTAGCGTCGCTGGCCCTGACCACAAGGTCCACCGCCAGCAACCTGAATTGAACACACAAAACCCGTCGTGGGAAACCACGACGGGTTTTGTCGTTTTGGCCTTTCGCATCTGGTCTAACAGTAGACAAACGCGAATACCAGTACAGTTTGTTAAAAGCATAAACTTAACGAGTACAATATTGTCGCAGTGTGTCTGTAGCCAGCATTCGGTCGGTGACAGGATGGAGCTCTCCATTTATTAGGACAGGGATCGCACCATGAGTTCTTTACAGGATGTTTGCGCCACTTCCATTCAGTCGAAACCTCGCAGCTACTGGCTTAAAGCCCTGATAAAAGGATTCTGCGCCAGCTTGGAAAGGGCGAGAACGCGACAATTACTGGCTCAACTCGATGATCGCCAGCTATCCGATCTGGGGATCAGCCACGCGGACCGTATCCATGAATTGGATAAACCGTCCTGGCGCTGATGTTTCCGATCGCAGGGACGGGCTGTGCGAACCGGTACACATAGGCCTAATATCCAACCAGAACGTGGCGAGCGGCGAATGGCTGGCGTCCGACTTTGCAGAACCTGCATCATCTTTCAATGGCTTTACCCAAAGGAGTTACCCCCATGTCCCGATTTCGCCTGCTCAGCGCTGCAGCCCTGCTTGCTGTGGCTGCCAATGCCAGTGCCACCAGCTTCATCGTGACCACCGATGCTGTGGTCAATGCGCTCAAAGCCACCTCCGATGCCACCACCGACGTGGTTTCGTCGTCGTTCAAGGATGACAAGATCGTCCTCGCCGCCCGTGACGACGCTGCCAGCTTCGTTGCCAGCGAAGGCTCGATCCGCGGCGTGAAACTGGAAAGCGCCCTCGACCACATTCGCCACCAGGCACCGCAGCTGAATGCCAGCGACACTCAACTGGCGCAAGCGATCCTGACCATCTGATCGCCTGCACAGGCTTGGGGACACATCCAACGTGTCCCCATGTTTCGACGCTGGCTCTAGCACGGGCCTTGCGCTAGCCTTGGGGCTCACGTTCAGCTGTCGAGCCTCATGCGTTTTCCTTCCAGCTTCCTGCTTGCCTCAGTCTTTCTCGCCCTTGGATACGGATCAGCCCAGGCTTACGATGGGTTCAACCTGTCGACCCAAGGCATCGTCGCCAGCGGTTACGCCACAAGTTTGGTGACCAGCGCGCCCTTCGACCATAAAATACTGCTCGCCGCCCACGATGACGCCGCGGCGTTCATTGCCAGTGACGGCCAACTGAGAGGCGCACAACTGGAGTCGGCCCTGCGGTATTTGCGCCGCACCCACGCAAAACTTCATGCCAGCGACCTTGAACTGGCACAAGCAATTCTCGTCCAATAGCTATCCCTGTTTTTCTGGAGTCGTTCCATGCGTAACCCGCTGATTGCCGCCACCTTAGGCCTGTTGCTGCTGGCCGATGTGGCCCAGGCACATACTCTGGTTGCTACCAGTAACATGCTGATCCGCGCCACCCAGCGCACCCTCGATTTCACCTCCGATACCACCACGTCCATTCGCGATTCGAAGATAGTGCGCGAAGCCCAGGACGACGCTGCCAGTTTCGTGGCCAGCAATGGCGACATCCGTGGTGCCCACCTGGAATCCGCTTTCGATTTGCTGCGCACCCGTGTACCGGAAGCCCGTGATGCCAGCGACCAGGATCTCGCCGAAGCCATCCTCGCTCTGTGAAGCGTCCAGGCGCCTGGCTGCTGACCGGAGCCCTGTTGCTGCTCGGCAACACGGCTCACGCAGGCCTTCAATTACAGCTCAAGACCGAAGGTCTGACACCCGAGCAACAGCAAGCCAGCCAGGCTCTGCTCGATGAAGCCATGCAGGCTTTGCCGCCGCGGTTCATCGAGCAACTGGACCGGCGGATCGTCGTCGGCTGGACCGATAAGATGCCCGCCAATGCCTACGGCCAGGCATCGTTGGTGGCCGAGCTCGATCTGAATCGCAACCTGCTGGCCGGCCTGACCGACGGCAGTGCCGCGACAAAGAAGACTTATCGCCCGCACGGCACCGTGCGCCGGGAGATGCTGGCTACGGTGCTCCACGAACTGACGCACATCTACGACCGTTCGCGCCTGTGGACCGATGCCGAGCGCAAGTTGATCCAGCAATGCACCCGGCGCAGCAGCAGTTCCGGCCTGGTGGGCATTCCCGACCAATGCCGGGGCCAGTCGGATCGGCGCTTTACCCTCAGCGATGATCCGCGCTTTCTCGACCTCGCCGGTTGGCAGCAATACGTTGGCCGTCGTGGCGAGCGTGAACAGCATAACCGCCAGATCGCCCGCAGCCCGGACATCTACGAGATCAGCAGTCCAAAGGAGTTCGTCGCGGTCAACATGGAGTATTTCCTCCTCGACCCGAGCTACGCTTGCCGACGCCCGTCACTGTACCGCTACTACCAGGACCGTTTCGGCTGGGCACCTGCCGCCAAGGACACCTGCAGCAAGACCTTCGCCTTCCTCAATGCCGGCAACGATTTCGCCAAGACGCCCTTGGCCCAGATCGATCCGGAACGGGTGTATGCCGTCGACTACCTGCTTGCCGAGGCTAATCAGAACCTGTTCAGTCGCTGGGGCCACAGCATGTTGCGCCTGGTGATCTGCGCACCGGGCCGTCCCCGTGGCCCGGATTGTCGCCTGGACCTGGACCAGCACCTGGTGCTGTCGTACCGCGCCTTCGTCGGCGATGTGCAGCTGTCGAGCTGGGATGGCCTGGTCGGTAAATACCCGTCGCGGCTGTTTATCCTGCCGCTGTCCCAGGTCATCGACGAATACACCAAGACCGAATTGCGCAGCCTGGCTTCCGTGCCATTGAACCTCTCACGCACAGAAATTGAAGAGATGGTCGGACGCGCCGCCGAGTTGCACTGGAGTTACGACGGCAGCTACTTCTTCCTGTCGAACAACTGTGCGGTGGAAGAACTGAAACTGCTGCGCGGCGGCACCAACAATCCAAAACTGGTGGGCCTGGACAACATCATGCCCAACGGCTTGCTGGAAGTGCTCAAGGGCCGCGGGCTGGCGGACACCCGTGTGTTGGACGATAAACGTGAAGCCTTGCGCCTGGGCTATCGTTTCGACTCTTTCCGCGAACGCTATCAAGCCATGTTCGAGATCCTGAAAAAGCAGTTGCCGGTCAAACAGGACACCGTCGAAGAGTGGCTCGACTTGAAGGCCGAGCAACGTCGGCAGTGGTTTGAACGGGCCGACTTGCGCACCAGCGCCGCGCTGCTATTGCTGGAGCAGGCGAGCTTCCGACAACAGTTGCTGCTGGCCCAGGATGAAGTGAAACAGCGCTACCTCGGCGCCCGCGAGCTGAAGAATGGCGGTATGGACAAGGCCAACGAAACACTCAAGGACATTCTCGCCAACAGCGGCTTCCTCAGCCGTCCCGCGGAACTGCTCGGCACCAGCGGTTATGGCTTGCCGCAGCCGAGCGAGTGGGAGCATTTGGAATCGGAGAGCAGCCAGCGCCAGAAGCAGTTGCTGGCGCTGTCCGGGGATCTGGACAAAGAGGTGAGGGCGTTGCTCGAACCGGCCCGTGCGGCGGAAATGGCCGCCAACGAGGCCAACGTGAAGCAGATCGGTGAGCACCTGCGCAAACTGCACAAGGCGGCGGGCGGGATAGAGTTGCCTTGATCCCGAACCTGTAGGAGCGAGCCTGCTCGCGAAGGCGATGTATCAGCCAACAGGGATGTTAAGGCTGATGGCCTATTCGCGAGCAGGCTCGCTCCTACAGGGTTCCGGTTTCAGCCCGGTGTCAGTACAGGACCCCTTGCAGGACTTCATAGACAATCCCGGTGCCCGCGGCGATCAGTACAACGTCAGCGCCAGCACGGCGCCATTCGTAACCCGGGTAATAGGGCAAATGGCTCAGCGCGCGGTTATCCAGACGCTCGCCATAGTAGCCATGGGGCAGGGGTCGGCCACGCACGACGATGACGCCCGGTGGAGGTGGAGCGCCGCGGACGAAATAGACGTGATTGTCATGGATCGACTGGCGAACCGGCGCGAAGTCCCGGGGTGGAGGTCCGCCACGATGGTTATCGTGGTCATGGTGATCATCGCCGTGATACTCCCCATGGTTATCGTAATGGCCGTGATCGTCATGTTGATCGGCGTTGGCATGCAGGGTTGCGCCGAGTAGCAGCACACCGAGGCCGGCAATCAGGCGTTTCGACATCTTCATCAGGTCTTTCCTCACAACACACACAGCAAAAAGGGCCTCAGAACGCAGTCCTGAAGCCCTCGGTCTTGCTGATTAGTCTGTGCCGCGAGGCGCTAATTCCTCTGTATCAGGAACTTTACCTTCAGCTGACGCGCGCCTTACGCACACCTTCGGCCAGCGCCGAGCAAAGGCTCAGCACACCGTCCACGGCCTGCTCTGGCGTAGTCGCATTGGCGATGTGATCGATTAACGCCGAACCCACCACCACACCATCAGCGAGGCGGGCGATGGACGCCGCTTGCTCCGGTGTCCGGATGCCGAAACCGATGCTGATTGGCAGGTCGGTATGGCGGCGCAGGCGAGCGACCGCTTCCTCGACGTGTTCCAGGGTCGCAGCGCCGGCACCGGTCACACCAGCCACCGACACGTAGTAGACGAACCCGGAACTGCCGTTGAGGACGGTCGGCAGGCGTACATCATCGGTAGTCGGCGTGGTCAGGCGAATGAAGTCCAGACCCGCCGCTTGTGCCGGGTCGCACAGCTCGCCGTTGTGCTCGGGCGGCAGGTCGACCACGATCAGGCCGTCGACGCCGGCCTCTTTGGCTTCGGCAATGAAGCGCGGCACCCCGTACATGTGGATCGGGTTGAAGTACCCCATCAGCACCAGCGGCGTTTGCTGGTTGTCCTGGCGGAACTCGCGAACCATTTGCAGGGTTTTTGCCAGGTTCTGCTTGGCACCCAACGCACGGATGTTGGCCAACTGAATGGCCGGGCCGTCCGCCATCGGATCGGTGAAGGGCATGCCCAACTCGATCACGTCAGCGCCAGCCGCCGGCAAGCCTTTGAGGATCGCCAGGGAAGTGTCGTAGCTCGGGTCACCCGCGGTGACGAAGGTCACCAGGGCGGCGCGGTTCTGTTCCTTGAGTTCGGCAAAACGCGTTTGCAGGCGGCTCATCAGTGTTTCTCCTGCTTGGCTGGCTCTTGAAGAGAGTTTTCCATGTGGTGCATCACGGTCTGCATGTCTTTGTCGCCACGGCCGGACAGATTGACCACCATCAGGTGATCTTTTGGCAGGCTCGGTGCGCGCTTGAAGACTTCAGCCAGGGCATGGGCGCTTTCCAGGGCCGGGATGATCCCTTCCAGGCGGCAGCACTGGTGGAACGCGGCGAGGGCTTCGTGGTCGGTCACCGAGGTGTACTGGACGCGGCCAATGTCGTGCAACCAGGCGTGTTCCGGGCCGATGCCCGGGTAATCGAGGCCGGCAGAGATCGAGTGGGCGTCGATGATCTGGCCATCGTCATCCTGCAGCAGGAACGTACGGTTTCCGTGCAGCACACCCGGTACGCCGCCATTCAGGCTGGCCGCGTGCTTGCCGGTCTCGATGCCGTAGCCGGCCGCTTCAACGCCGATGATCTCGACGCTCTTGTCATCAAGGAACGGGTGGAACAGGCCCATGGCGTTGGAACCGCCGCCAATGCACGCCACCAGGCTGTCCGGCAGGCGACCTTCCTGGGCTTGCAACTGATCGCGGGTTTCCTTGCCGATCACGGCCTGGAAGTCGCGCACCATCGCCGGATAAGGGTGTGGACCGGCCACGGTGCCGATCAGGTAGAAGGTGCTGTCGACGTTGGTCACCCAGTCACGCAAGGCCTCGTTCATCGCATCTTTCAGCGTGCCGGTACCGGCCACCACCGGGATCACTTCGGCGCCCAGCAGCTTCATGCGGAACACGTTGGCTTGCTGACGCTCGATGTCCGTGGTGCCCATGTAGATCACGCAATCCAGGCCGAAACGCGCGGCAACGGTGGCCGTGGCCACACCGTGCATGCCGGCGCCGGTCTCGGCGATGATGCGCTTCTTGCCCATGCGCCGCGCCAGCAGGATCTGGCCGATGCAGTTGTTGATCTTGTGCGCGCCGGTGTGGTTCAGCTCTTCGCGCTTGAGGTAGATCTTCGCGCCGCCGCAGAACTCGGTCAGGCGCTCGGCGAAATACAGAGGGCTTGGGCGTCCGACATAGTCGCGCTGGAAGTAGGCCAATTCCTCCTTGAACGCCGGATCTTCCTTGGCCAGCTCATATTCGCGGGCCAGGTCGAGGATCAACGGCATCAGGGTTTCGGCAACGTAGCGGCCGCCGAACGCGCCAAACAGGCCGTTGGCATCAGGGCCGTTGCGCAGATTAGTCTGGGTCATGGGGCGCTCCAGTTGAATGCGTGGGATGACAATGGGCTTCACTCTACCCCTGACGTCCCGGTCTGAAAACCGATAAGATCTCAGCAACCTGTCAGGAAAAATCACAGATCCCATGAGCCATGACCTTCCCCCGTTGAACGCGCTTCGCGCCTTTGAGGCCACTGCCCGCCTCAGCAGCGTCAGCCAGGCAGCCGAGCAGCTGCACGTCACTCATGGCGCGGTCAGCCGACAGTTGAAGGTGCTGGAAGAACACCTCGGCATCAGCCTGTTCGTCAAGGAGGGTCGCGGCCTGAAACTCACAGATGCCGGGTTGCGGCTGCGAGACGCCAGCAGTGAAGCGTTCGAGCGCCTGCGCAGTGTGTGCGCTGAACTCACACAAAATACCGCCGACGCGCCCTTCGTGCTCGGCTGCTCGGGAAGCCTGTTGGCGCGCTGGTTCATCCCGCGGCTCGGGCGGCTCAATGCCGATCTGCCAGACTTGCGCCTGCACCTGTCAGCGGGTGAGGGCGATCTCGACCCGCGCAGGCCCGGGCTGGATGCCTTGCTGGTGTTTGCCGAGCCGCCGTGGCCGGCAGACATGCAGGTGTTTGAACTGACCAGCGAACGTATCGGGCCGGTCATCAGCCCTCGCTTCGTCGACTATGGACGACTCGAGGACGCGCCAGCCAGCGCACTGTTAGCCGAACCCTTGCTGCACACCACCTCACGCCCACAAGCATGGCCAAGTTGGGCGCAATCGCACGGCCTCGACGCCGGGGCACTAAAATACGGTCAGGGGTTTGAACATTTGTATTACTTGCTGGAAGCGGCAGTCGCCGGTCTGGGGGTGGCAATCGCCCCTGAACCCTTGGTGACCGAAGACTTGAAGGCTGGCCGCCTCGTTGCGCCATGGGGCTTCAGCGAAACCCCGGCACAACTGGCGTTGTGGCTGCCCAAGCGCGCCGCAGACGGGCGCGCCCGGCAACTGGCGCAGTGGCTCAAGAACGAGCTGCGTCGAGCGGATTAATCACGTTTACACAACAGATAAGCGGCCAACAGGCCCAAAGCGCCCACCGCAACCCCGGCAGTCGTCCAAGGGTGTTCCTGAGCGTAGTCGCGGGTGGCGAGTCCGGTTTCACGGGTTTTGACCTTGACCTCTTCATAGGCATCGGCCAGCAAATGGCGCGAATGCTTCAACGCATTCTCGGCATTGCTTTTCAAGGTCTTGAGGGTTTTACGCGACTCGTCCGAGGCGTCGTCCTTCAGGCTTTCCAAAGACTTGAGCAGACTCTCGATCTCCGCTTCCATGCTTTGCAATGAGGCTTTGCGTAACGAGGTGTTTGCCATGGTGGCTCTCCTGCATTGTTGATGAGTGCGTGTGTTGGTTGGGACTTCAGGGGTTCGAGAAAGTGCAGAAAATCTGAACTTCACCCTCTCAATGGCCGACACAAGAAATAGGAAAAATCACTGCTAGGCTGTAATTCACACGCCGAGGAGAACGCCATGACTGATCATCACACCTACAAGAAAGTCGAACTGGTTGGCTCGTCCACCAGCAGTATCGAAGATGCGATCAACAACGCCCTGGCAGAAGCCAGTAAAAGCCTCAAGCACATGGAATGGTTTGAAGTGACCGAGACCCGTGGGCATATCAGGGACGGTAAGGCTGCGCACTTTCAGGTGACCCTCAAAGTCGGTTTCCGGATTGCCAGTAGCTGACTTTGGGCTAGTCTTCTGAACTTGCGCGCTGGCCGAATGCCATAGGGAATGGCAAAGCGCTACATGAGTGCTTACGGCTGACAACTGGATAACCCCTTTTTGATCCGACCAGGGAATGCAACCGATGAAGAAGTTTATGTTGGCGGTAGGTTTGTTGAGCCTTGCGGGGACCGCGTTTGCGGGCGGCAAGTCATGCGAAGAGCTGAAAGCCGAAATCGCAGCGAAACTCGATGCCAAGGGCGTTTCCGGTTATTCGCTGGAAATTGCCGATAAAGGCGCCGCAGCCGGTGGGAAAGTCGTCGGCAAATGCGAGGCCGGCGCCAAAGTGATCGTCTACAAAAAATAAGCCGGCGCCTGAAATGCAAAAGCCGACGCCTGCGCGTCGGCTTTTTCAGGCCCATCGTTCGGCCTCAGCCACGCATGACCTGCGCCAGCAACTCGTAGGAATGCAGGCGATCGGCGTGTTCGTACAGGTCGCAGGTGAAAATCAGCTCGTCGGCTTGAGTCTGCTCGATCAGCACCTCCAGTTTGGCGCGGATTTTCTGCGCACTGCCGATCATCGCCAGGCCGAGGAAATCATGTACCGCCTCTTTCTCATGGGGCAGCCACAGCCCGTCCATGGTTTTCACCGGTGGACGTTGCACCAGGCTTTGTCCACGCATCAGCGCCAGAATGCGCTGGAACACCGACGTCGCCAGGTAATCGGCCTGCTCGTCGGTGTCGGCGGCCACCAACGGCACACCGAGCATCACGTAGGGCTTGTCTAGCACGGCAGATGGTTTGAAATGATTGCGGTAGACGCGAATCGCTTCGTGCATGTAGCGCGGTGCAAAATGCGAGGCGAAGGCGTAAGGCAAGCCACGCTCACCCGCCAGTTGCGCGCTGAACAGGCTCGAGCCCAGCAACCAGACCGGCACGTTGGTCCCGGTACCCGGCATGGCGATGATGCGTTGGTCCGGCGTACGTGGCCCGAGGTAGCGCACCAGTTCAGCAACGTCCTGCGGGAAGTCGTCGGCGCTGCCGGAACGCTCACGGCGCAAGGCCCGGGCGGTCATTTGGTCGGAACCAGGGGCGCGACCCAGACCCAAGTCGATCCGGCCCGGATACAGGCTTTCCAGAGTGCCGAACTGCTCGGCAATCACCAGTGGTGCGTGGTTGGGCAACATCACGCCACCCGAACCGACCCGAATGGTCGATGTGCCTCCCGCCAGGTAACCCAGCAACACCGACGTCGCGGAACTGGCGATGCCGTCCATGTTGTGGTGTTCAGCTACCCAGAAGCGGTTGTAACCGAACTTCTCGACGTGTTGCGCCAGGTCCAGCGAATTGCGTAGCGACTGGGCCGCGCTGCCGTTTTCGCGCACCGGCACCAGATCGAGGGTCGAAAACTTGATATCGGACAGTCGTTTCATAAACCTGCTTCTCCAATTGAGGGCGCAGGTCTGTCCTTGCGAACGCAAACCTGCCGAATCCAAAAGCGTGTTCATGCAATGTGGGCATATACCCGAGTTTCAATAGCCAGGTAAAAAATCCTGCGAAAAAAGCAGACCGATCGGATGAAGTGAACTTTGCGCCACCGTCTATCCTCACAACCCTGGCAACCAAAAACCACGAAGGCGCGACACTTCGCGCCGACCTTGAGGAGACAGGCATGGCTATCATCAAGAAAGCATCGGCTCATTGGGCAGGTGATCTGAAAACCGGCATTGGCTCGATTTCCACCGAAACCGGTGTGCTGCGCGAAGCGCCCTACGGCTTCAAGGCGCGCTTCGAAGGCGGCAAGGGGACGAACCCGGAAGAGTTGATCGGTGCCGCCCACGCCGGCTGTTTCTCCATGGCGTTCTCCATGATCCTCGGGGACGCCGGGTTGAAGGCAGAAAGCATCGACACCCAGGCAGAAGTCACCCTCGACCAGGTGGATGGCGGCTTCGCGATCACCGCCGTGAAGTTGATCCTCAAGGCAAAAATCCCCGGGGCGACGCAGGCGCAATTCGATGAACTGAGCGCCAAGGCCAAGGAGGGCTGCCCAGTGTCCAAGGTGCTGAATGCGAAGATCAGCCTGGAAGCCACGCTGGTCGGCTAGGCTGGCGTTACAGCCAAAAGATCGCCGCCTTGGACATCCTGCCGGGATCATTCGGCAGAAGGTGCCCAAGGCGGCGATCTTTTTTGCGTTGCGTCAGATTTGCCCGCCAAAACTGTGGTCGAATAAATGACAGCAGCGAAAACCCATGACTGTATGGGTGCTGCCTCAAAGGAGCTTCAACCATGAAACGTTTTGCCCTGGCGGTTATATGTTGCGCACTGGCCACGTCGGCCCTCGCGGCACCGAAACCCTGCGAAGAGCTCAAGGCCGAGATCGAAGCCAAGATCCAGGCCCGCGGCGTCACGTCCTACACGCTCGAAATCGTCACCAACGACGAAGTCCATGACCAGAACATGGTCGTGGGCACCTGCGAAAACGGTACGAAAAAAATCATCTACCAGAAAAACGACCGCTGACACGTCACATCAGGCAGTAGGACTCCCGGTCTTCGGCAACGATCTCGCGCTTGGCGTTGTACAGCCTGGCCTCCGGGGTGAAGGCAATCGAGCGGCCTTGAAGCACATAACGTTGGCCGGCTTCGAAATGATCGAAGTTGATGGTCAAGTAACAGATGCGCTCAGAAGGGCCGCCCATCAAGTCCATCCCCCCGCCACCGGGCACTTCAAAGTCGAAACGCACGATCAGCTCGTGGCTGCCGGGCATCACCTCGAAATAACGCCCATCGGGCAGGCGTTGTTTGTCCAGTCGTTCGGCCATCAACAACTTGTCATTGGGGAAGGGGGTCGAGAATTCGACCCAGGCCATTTTTGGATTGGGGGTCGGCATCGGGCTCTGGCAGCCCGCGACCACACCGACGGCGAGTAACAGCATCAACCTGCGCATGATGGATGTCCCAAGGGAGATACATCCAGCATAACCCCGATCAGGTGTGTTGGCAGCCCGCCGGCGTGCCGTGGCCGATCACTTTGCGTTGTTGATCGTAGAGTTTTGCCCAGGGGCGGAAACCGATATTTCCTGCTTGCAGCTGATAGCGTTCGCCGGCGTTGAAATCCTTGAATTTCACGTTGATCTGGCAATCGCGCCACAACGGCTCGGCGTCGGGGCCGATGTTGGTGGGCTGGACCGCGAATTGGTAGCGCACCGTCAATTCATGACTACCGGGCTGGACTTCAAAATAGCGTTTATCGTCGGTGGCCCTGTCATCAACCTCTAGGGCCTGCAACGCCGTGTCTTTTTGCTTTGAGTCGAGATCGATCCAGGCTTGCGCAGGATCTTGGCGCGGTATTCCGAAACCAGCACAGCCGACCAGCATCAGCAGGCCTCCTGTCAGTATCAACATGCGCATAGCGGAGCTCCAGTCTGGCGGGATAGTCTTGTGCAAAGACTCTCCAAGGAAGAATTATTGTGATCAGGCCGCTTCCTAGCCTTGGGTTACTTGATCGCGTTTTTCGCGTTTTGTTTCCGGGGGCACTGTTTTTGTTGCTCAACGGTTGTACCAGCGTCAGCTATTACAGCCAATTGGCCAGCGGCCAGTTGCAGTTGCTGCGTGCGAGGGAGCCGGTGTCGAGCGTGATCTCTGACCCGGCGCGCGATCAAAAACTACGCACGCACCTGGCGCAATCGCAAAAGGCCCGCACATTCGCCAGCCAGCAATTGCACCTGCCCGACAACCAGAGCTACCGACTGTACGCCGACATCGGTCGGCCCTTCGTCGTCTGGAATGTCTTCGCCACGCCGGAATTTTCCCTGAAACCCGTCAGCCACTGTTTCCCCATCGCCGGTTGCGTGGCCTACCGCGGTTATTACAACCAGAGCGCAGCCCGGGGCGAAGCGGCGTTGCAACGCTTGCAGGGTCTGGACGTAGCGATGGGGGGCGTCGAGGCTTATTCGACGCTCGGCTGGTTCAACGACCCGATCATCAGCTCGATGATCGGCTGGGGCGATGAGCGACTGGCCACGCTGATCTTTCACGAGCTGGCCCATCAGCGCTTCTATGTGAAGGATGACACCGAGTTCAATGAGTCCTTTGCTACCTTCGTCGAGCAGGAAGGTACGCGCCAATGGCGCGCCTATCGCCACCTGCCACCCGATAACGACGCCCAGGCACGGCAGCGCGACCAGTTCACTGAGTTGGTGCTCAAGACCCGAACCCGCCTGGAAGCGCTCTACGCCTTGCCATTGCCCGCCGAGCCCATGCGCCAGCGCAAAGCAGCCGAGTTCGAGCGCTTGCGCAGCGAATACCGAAGCCTGCGCGACAATCAGTGGGCAGGCGATAAACGCTACGACGCGTGGATCTATGCGCCGATGAACAACGCCCGAGTACTGCCGTTTGGCTTGTACGACCAATGGGTGCCGGCGTTCGCCGCGTTGTTCCATCAGGAAGATGGCGACTGGCTAAGGTTTTACGCTGCCGTGGAAAAACTCGGTGCCTTGCCACCGGACCAGCGCAAGGCTGCGTTGAAAACCTTGGGCGACGGGGTCGATCAACCAAAGAACCAGTAGCACACCCCGATGGCGCCCAGCACGCCGGCAAATTCTGCCAGCAATGCGCAGCCCACCGCATGCCGTGCCCGCTGGATGCCGACGGCACCGAAGTAAACCGCCAGCACATAGAAGGTCGTCTCGGTACTGCCCTGGACCGTTGCCGCCACCAGCGCCGGGAAGCTGTCTACGCCAGAGGTCTTCATGGTTTCAATCAGCATCGCCCGGGCGGCGCTGCCCGAGAAGGGTTTGACCATGGCAGTGGGCAGCGCATCGACGAAGCGCGTGTCCCAACCGGCCCACGCCACCAGATGGCGAATGCCGTCCAGGCCGAAGTCCAGCGCCCCCGACGCCCGCAGGACCCCGACGGCGCAGAGCATCGCCACCAGGTAGGGCAGCAAGTTCTTGGCGACATCGAAACCCTCTTTGGCGCCTTCGACGAACGCCTCGTAGACCTTCACCTTGCGCAGCGCGCCGATCAGCAGGAACAGCATGATCAGGCCGAACAGCGTCAGGTTGCCGAGAATCGACGACAAGCCAGCCAACGCGGTCGCCGACAGGGTCGCCAGCAGCGCCATGAAACCACCGAGGGCAAGTGCACCGGGGATCAGGTAGGCCAGCACCACCGGGTCCCAGATACGCAGGCGCTGCATGAACGCCACCGACAGAAAACCAACGATGGTCGAGCAACTGGTGGCCAGCAGGATCGGCAGGAACACCAGCGTCGGGTCAGGCGCACCTTGCTGGGCGCGGTACATGAAGATCGTCACCGGGAGCAGGGTCAGCGAGGAGGCGTTGAGCACCAGGAACAGGATCTGCGCGTTGCTGGCAACGGTCGCACTGGGGTTAAGCTCTTGCAGCGCTTTCATGGCCTTCAGGCCGATCGGCGTGGCGGCGTTGTCCAGGCCCAGGCCGTTGGCGGCGAAGTTGAGGGTAATCAGGCCGATGGCTGGGTGGCCCGGCGGGACTTCCGGCATCAGGCGCAAGAACAGCGGCCCCAAGGCCTTGGCCAGCCATTCGACGATCCCCGCTTTCTCGGCAATGCGCAAAAAGCCGAGCCAGAGCGTCAGGGTGCCAAACAACAGCACCATGACTTCGACCGACAGCTTGGCCATGGCGAAAATGCTCTCCACCATCGCCGCGAAGATCCCGGCGTTACCACCGATCAGCCACTGCGCCAGCGCCGAGACGGCTGCCACGATGAAGAAGCCAAGCCACAGGCCATTGAGCATCAGTCAAATCCCCCAAAAGATCCGCGAATGATAGCGGGGTGACCAGAAACGACAAACCCCGGATTTCTCCGGGGTTTGTCTGAGGTATTGCGCGCAGCCCTTGAACGTCGCGACAGGCTACTGCTGGGTGAATTGCGAAGCCAGTTCGCGCAGCAGCACTTCGGCTTCCAGCACCTTGCTGACCACGTCGTTGGCTTTTTCGCGGCTCAGTCCCAGGCGTTCGAGCAGGGCTTCGGGAATGTCTTCGTCCGGGCCGGAGCCAATACCACGACTGCGCAGCAGGCGCACCGACAGGCAGACCAGGTTCGGGTATTCGGCGTGGTCGCCGTCATAGGCCGGGTCGTGCTGGAAGCGCAGGGCGGTGGCCAGTTCTTCGGGCATGTCCCAATAGCGCATCAGCCACGAGCCGATCTGCTCACGGCTGATGCCCAGCAGGTGTTGCTCGACAAAGCTGTGGCACAAGTGCGGGTTGACCTCCAGGTGGCGGCAGATCAGCGAAAAGTGCGGCGGGAACACATGGGCCAGCAGCAGGTAGCCAAAGTTGTGCAGCAGGCCGGCGAGGTAGGTCAGGCCGGCTTCCGGGCGCTGGGCGCGGGGCATGGCGCGGGTCAGGCCTTCGATGACGGCGGCAGTGTAAATCGATTGCTGCCAGTACGGCGTGGAATGCTGCGGGTGGTCCTTGGGCAGGCTCAGGGTTTTGCCAAGGGCCAGGCCCAGCGCCAGGTTGATCACCAGGTCGAAACCCAGCACACGGACGATGGCGTCTTCCACCGAGCGAATCTTGCCCGGCGAAGCGTAGTACGGCGACGCGGCCCAGCTCACCACTTGGGCGGCGAGCGCCGGGTCGGTTTCGACCACCCCGGTGATGTCGTCGATGGTGGCGTTGGGATCGACGCGCAGCTTGATGATTTTTTGCGCGGTTTCGGCCAGTGGCGGAATCTCGATGGTCGCTTCCAGACGTTGCTGGATGCGCCGTGCGGTAAACGCCTGGACGGCCTGGGTGATTTCCTCGCGGTCATCATCGGGGCGGTCGAGGTTCGGCCGGATGCTGGTCAGGTTTTCGCCGAAGTTGGCAGCGCTGGCCTTGTTCAGCATCGACTTGAAGTCGTCACTGTTGATTTCCAGCAACACACCCGGCTCACCGGAATTAACCAGCAGCTTCGGTTCACGCAGCAGACTTTCTTCGTACAGGCACGGCGAGCTGGTGAGCGCCGGCAGGCCAGGCAACAGGCTCAGGCTGTGTTTGCCGAGCATTTTTTCCAGGCGTTCGGTCGGTACTGCCGTGAGGCGGCGACCGGTGAGTTCGGTGAGGCGATTGAGGTCGAGCAATTGGCTCTGAGGGAACAACACCATCAGCGCGCCAACGCTGTCGTCCAGCAAAACGGCCTGCACTTTGCGTGCGGCATTGAGGCCGTGATGGTCCAGCACTTCTTCGTAGGCAATGCCCAACTTGCCCAGCATCAGCCGAATAACCGACGGAGCGTGCGGGGTGTCGGGTGCGAAGGCAACTTCGGTCATGGTCTGTATCCGTACTAAAACAATGGGCAGGAGTATAACCAGCTTGTTTGAGGCGACGCTTCACAAACTGTGACGGTTGTCACACTTGGCCGTATTGTTGGCCATGACGCAGCCAACGGTCGAGCAGCGGGCTGACGTGAGTCGGCCAGCGCTCGATCAATGCCTGGGCGGCATCGCGTACGGCGGGCAGTAAATCGGCATCGCGCATCAGGTCGGCAACCTTGAATTGCAGCAGGCCGGTTTGCCGTGTGCCGAGCATCTCGCCGGGGCCACGCAACTCCAGATCCTTTTCGGCGATGACAAAACCATCGTTTGTTTCACGCATGATACCCAAGCGCTGACGACCGATCTGCGACAGCGGCGGATGGTAGAGCAGCACGCAGTGACTGACGGCGCTGCCCCGGCCGACCCGGCCGCGCAACTGGTGCAATTGCGCCAGGCCCAGGCGCTCGGGGTTCTCGATGATCATCAGGCTGGCGTTGGGTACGTCCACGCCGACTTCGATCACTGTGGTCGCCACCAGCAGTTGCAGGTTGCCGGCCTTGAACTCGGCCATCACTGCGGCTTTTTCCGCAGGCTTCATGCGGCCGTGGATCAGCCCGACCTTCAACTCGCCGAGGGCGGCGGTGAGGTCTTCATAGGTGGTTTCTGCCGCTTGGCAGGTCAGCTCTTCGGACTCTTCGATCAGCGTGCACACCCAATAGGCCTGGCGCCCTTCGGCGCAAGCGCTGCGCACCCGCTCGATGACTTCGACCCGGCGAGTGTCGGTGATCAGTACGGTGTTGACCGGAGTTCGGCCCGGCGGCAGTTCGTCGAGGATCGAGGTGTCGAGGTCGGCGTAGGCGCTCATGGCCAGCGTGCGCGGAATCGGCGTGGCGGTCATGATCAACTGATGCGGGCACATACGCCCGCCGACACCTTTTTGCCGCAAGGCCAGGCGCTGCTGGACGCCAAAGCGGTGCTGCTCGTCAATGATCACCAGCGCGAGGTTCTTGAACTGCACTTCATCCTGGAACAACGCGTGGGTGCCGACCACCATTGGTGTGCCACTGGCGATTTGCTCTAGCGCCGCCACGCGGTTCTTGCCCTTGAGCTTGCCGGCCAGCCACGCGACGTCGATGCCCAGCGGTTCAAGCCATTTCTTGAAGGTGATGAAGTGCTGCTCGGCAAGAATCTCGGTAGGCGCCATCAGCGCAACCTGGTAGCCGGCCTCCAAGGCTTGCAACGCAGCGAGGGCAGCGACCACGGTCTTGCCCGCGCCGACATCGCCCTGGATCAGGCGCAGCATCGGTTCGTGCTGGCTGAGGTCATAGGCGATTTCATTGCCCACCCGTTGCTGCGCGCCGGTCGGGTTGAAGCCGAGATTGGCCAGGTATTGCGCGGGCAGCCGGGTGGCGTTGGGCATCGCTGGCGCCCGCAGGGAACGCATGCTTTCACGCAGGCGCTGTTGCGACAGTTGATGGGTCAGCAGTTCTTCGAAGGCCAGGCGGTGTTGCGCCCAGTGATGACCGAGGGCCAGTTCGTCGACGTCGGCATCGGCGGGCGGGTTGTGCAGGTAGCGGATCGCATCGGCCAGTGGCGCCAACTGATAGTCGCGGGCCAGTTCCTTCGGCAACCAGTCGGGCAGGCTGCTGGGGCCGAGCAGGGTGAGGGTCTGCAAGCACAACTGGCGCAAGCGCTGTTGGGTCAGGCCTTCGGTGAGCGGATAGACCGGAGTCAGGGTTTCATCCACCGGTGGCGGTTCGTCGCCGGTGATGGCGCGGTATTCCGGGTGGTAGATCTCCAGGCCCGAAGCGCCGGGCCGGGCCTCGCCGTAGCAGCGAATCCGCGTGCCGCGTTTCAGGCCTTCTTTCTGCGCATTGCTGAAATGGTAGAAACGCAGGCTTAAGCCACCGGTGCCGTCCTGCAAGCGAACCACCAGGCTACGCCGACGGCCCATGACCACATCGGCGCCGCTGACCGTACCTTCGATGACCGCGTCTTGCCCTGGTCGCAATGCGCCAATCGGCACCACGCGGGTGCGATCCTGATAGCGCAAGGGCAGGTGAAACAACACGTCCTGGAGATTTTCCAGGCCGACCTTGGCCAGTTTCTCGGCCATGGCTTCACCGACACCCTTGAGTGCCGTCACCGACACTTGCGACAACTCGCTCATGACCGTCGCTTAACCCGCAGCAACCTGTGCCGCTGGCTTGGCCACCGAGCACAGGCGAATGGAGTCGGCGAGGATCTCAATCGCCTTCGGCCGCGGGAAGCTCGCCCGCCAGGCGATGGCCACGGTGCGGTACGGCACGGGTGCCGAGAGCGGGCGCACTTCGATGACGCCGGGAGCGTAGTGATGGCTGTCGACCGCCGACAACGGCAGGATCGAAATACCCAGGCCGGACGCGACCATGTGCCGAATGGTTTCCAGCGAACTGGATTCCACCGTGGTGTGCTTGGCGCCGTCGTGGCCTTTGGTCAGGGTCGGGCAGGCTTCCAGCACCTGGTCGCGGAAGCAGTGACCTTCGCCGAGCAGCAGCAGGCTCTTGTCGTTGAGCAGGCTGGCGTCGATGGACTCTTTTTGCGTCCAGGGATGTTGCGCCGGCATCAACACGTAGAACGGCTCGTCGTAGAGTTGCAGGGTCAGCACATCGGCTTCGTTGAACGGCAGGGCGATGATGATCGCGTCGAGCTCGCCGTTGCGCAGTTTATCGCGCAGCACATGGGTGAAGTTTTCTTCGATGTACAACGGCATCTGCGGGGCGACCCGATGCAGTTGTGGAATCAGGTGCGGAAACAGGTAGGGGCCAACGGTGTAGATCGCACCGACTTTCAGCGGGGCGGTCAGCTGGTTCTTGCCGGCCTGGGCCAGCTCGCGGATGCCTTGGGCCTGCTCCAATACCTTTTGCGCCTGGGCCACGATGCCTTCGCCGACCGGGGTCAGGCGCACGGCGCTTTTGCTGCGCTCGAAAATCAGCACACCGAGTTCGTCTTCAAGCTTTTTCACGCCCACCGACAGGGTCGGCTGACTGACGTGGCAACGCTCGGCCGCGTGGCCGAAATGCTGCTCTTGGGCGAGGGTAACGATGTAGCGTAATTCTGTGAGGGTCATAGCAAGCGTCCATGAGTTTGCGGGCCAAGCATACCGGCTGCAATCGATAGACGCACGTTATCAGACTGAGTGTGTCGGGTGACACTGGCCAATGCCGGTTTACCGCTGACAGAACCCCTGTAGGAGCGAGCCTGCTCGCGATGAGGGCGCACAATCGACATTTTCGTTGAATGTTAAACCGCTATCGCGAGCAGGCTCGCTCCTACAGGGGGTTGGGCGTTATCAGCGGCGGCGTTTTTCCAGCGAATAAACAAACGGCGCAACGATTTCGATGGAGCCGTTGGTCAGCATGTCGGCCGGAGGCTTGGGCAGCGGTTGGGCGCGGCGGATCATTTCCAGGGTGGCCCGGTCCAGATCGGCAGTGCCCGAGGCACCGACCAGCTCAAACGACAACACATTGCCCTCGGCATCCACCACGAAACGCAGGCGGTTCATGCCTTCCTTGCCCCGCGCCTGTGCACTGGCCGGGTACTTCTTGTACTTCTGCAAGTGCGCCAGCAGGGTGCCTTGCCAACTGGCCTTGGCTGCCAACTGAGCCGGCGAAGGGCCAGGCGCAGGCTGGGCGGATTTCTCCGTTGGCGCCTGAGTCTGCTGAGGTTCGGCAGGTTTCTCCTCGGCTGGCTTTACCTTCGGCGGATCGGGTTTCTTCTCGACCGGCTTGGGCGGTTGCGGCTTGGGCTTGGGCTTGACGGGCTTGGGCACGGCAATTTCAGCCTTCGGCGCTTCGGCAAGCTTGGGTATCGGCAGTTCTTCAACCGGAGCCGGTGGCTGCGGCGGGGTAACGACCTTCGGCGGGGCAGGCGGTGGCGGGGCTGGAACCGGTGCCAGTTCGACCAACATTGCCTGCGGCGGCAATTCGATGGGCGCACGGGCAGACCAGTTAAGCGCCAGCGCGATGGCCAGCGCGTGAACGCCCAGCACCACCGCCAGGCTACCGCCGTAACGCGTCAGCTTATGGCGCGGTGTGATCATTTCTTGACTGCCGACTCGAGACCGACCAGACCTACTTTCAGGTAACCGGCAGAACGCAGGTTGTCCATCACGCTCATCAGGTCGCCGTAATCCACGCCCTTGTCGGCCTGGAAGAAGATGGTCGTGTCTTTCTTGCCATGGGTCCTGGCGTCGAGCGTGGCACCGAGTGCATCGGCCTTCACTTCATCTTCACCGAGGAACAGGCGCTGGTCAGCCTTGACGCTGAGGAACACCGGTTTCTCTGGCCGCGGTGCCGGTTTGGCTGTCGAGGCTGGCAAGTCGACCTTGATGTCCACGGTGGCCAGCGGGGCCGCCACCATGAAGATGATCAACAGCACCAGCATCACGTCGATGAACGGCGTGACGTTGATTTCGTGGTTTTCGGACAGATCGTCGTCTGCCCCTTCTTTCAAATGCAGGCCCATGGCCGATTACCCCACTTTCACCATGTGCGGTTGCGAGATGCGCTCAGGCTGGTGGTCGAGGTCGCGGCTGACCAGCAGCAGGACCTGAGCCGACGCATCGGACACCTGGGCCTTGTAACCGGCGATGGAGCGGGCGAAAACGTTGTAGATCACCACCGCCGGGATCGCGGCAACCAGGCCCAGCGCGGTAGCCAGCAGGGCTTCGGCGATGCCGGGGGCGACGACGGCGAGGTTGGTGGTCTGGGTTTTGGCGATGCCGATGAAGCTGTTCATGATGCCCCAAACGGTACCGAACAGGCCGACGAAGGGTGCGGTCGAACCAATGGTCGCCAGCACGCCGGTGCCACTGCTCATGTTGCGACCGCAGGCCGCGACCAGGCGCTCAAGACGGAAGCTGACGCGTTCCTTGATGCCTTCCTTCTCGCGGCTGTTGACCGACAGGCGCATCTCTTCGAGGGCATCGTGTACCAGCAGGTTGGCAAGCGTGCCTTCCTTCGCCGAGGTGGCGCTGGCTTCCTTGAGGGTCGCTGATTTTTTCAGCTGGGCAATTTCATCGCGCAGGCGACGCTTGGCCCCGATCAGCTCCAGGCCCTTGGCGATCCAGATGGTCCAGGTGATGATCGAGGCGATGGCCAGGCCGATCATCACGATTTTCACGATGATGTCGGCATTCTTGTACATGCCCCACGGCGACAGGTCATGGGCCATGCCCAGGGTGTTGTCGGCTTCGAGGACTTCAGGAACGTCTTCACCCAAGGCTTCTGCCGGTGCTGCCTGCGCAGCATCGGTCGCGACCGGGGCGACGGCCGGCGTGGCGTGATCGGCCGGTGCTGCAGCGGCAGCCGGAGCGGCCGGCGCCTGTGCATCGGCGAACGCGGCGACTGGCGCAAGCATCAGGCTCAGAAGCAGGGCGGCCACCGCGCTCCAGGCGCGAGGTCGTTTGGTAGGCGAAGCGGAGAAGTGATTGCGTGTCATGCTGGCCGGACCTGAGAGAATAAAGCGAGTGATGTTCTTCCAGGCCTCGAGAGGCCGAGAACAAAAGCGGTGCGTATTATTGCAATTAATTCTTGTTAACAAAAGTAATAGAGTCTCTTTTTTTCCTGCATTGCTAGCCGCCTGTCTATTGCCGGCGCTAGTCTGTGCCTTTGCGATGGGAGTTTTCTGATGTCTGCGCCAACTGTTTTGATCGCCGGCTGCGGCGATGTCGGCAGCCGCCTGGCCACGCAATTGATGGCCCAAGGTTGGGAGGTTCATGGCCTGCGACGCGATGTTTCACGCCTGCCCGCAGGCGTCATCGGCATCGCCGGGGACTTGTTCAATAAAGACTGCCCGGCCACCTGGCCAGTCGGCGCCGTCGATTACGTCGTTTATTGCGCAGCAGCCACCGACCATGATGAAGCCGGGTATCGCGCCGCCTATGTCCAGGGCCTGGCGCATGTCCTGGAATGGCTGGACGACTATGGGCAGGTGCCCAATCGCCTGCTGTTCGTTTCCAGCAGCAGCGTGTACGGGCAGCAGGATGGCGAATGGGTCGACGAGGCTTCGCCGGCGGTGGCAGCGGGTTACTCAGGTCGTGTCATGCTCGAAGCCGAGCAACTGGCGCTCAAGAGTGGCATTGCGAGCAGTGTCGTGCGCTTGACCGGCATCTACGGTCCCGGCCGCGAATGGTTGTTGACGCAGGTGCGTCGGGGTTATCGCGTGGCGGTCGAGCCGCCGCTGTACGCCAACCGCATTCATGCCGACGACGCCGCAGGATTGCTGGCGTGCCTGCTCGAAGCCGATCGTCGAGGCGAGAAGCTGGATCCTTGCTATATAGGTGTCGATGACGAGCCCGCAGCGTTGGCGGACGTGGTGGGCTGGTTGCGCGAGTACCTGGGTGTGACGCAGTGGGCAGAAGATGCCAGCGTGCGGCGCACCGGCAGCAAGCGTTGCAGCAATGCGCGGGCAAAAGCCCTGGGCTGGATGCCGAAGTATCCGAGTTTTCGCGAGGGGTATGCGGCGGTGCTGGAAGGGCGCTAGAACATTCAGCCCCCGAAAACAACTGTGGGAGCACGCTCGCTCCCACAGGGGTTATTGCATCAGTTGCGGGTGATCTCGCCCGCGGGCAGTTTTTCTTTGCTGCGCCAATGCGGCAGGGAGTTCCAGTAGCGCTGGCCCTTGGCGTCGTCGTACATGCCTTCCCAACGCGAGATAACCAGAACAGCCAGGGCGTTGCCGATCACGTTCAGTGCGGTACGGGCCATGTCCATGACGCGGTCGACACCGGCGATGAACGCCAGGCCTTCCAGCGGAATGCCCACGCTGCCCAAAGTCGCCAGCAAGACCACGAAGGACACACCCGGTACGCCGGCGATGCCTTTGGAGGTGACCATCAGCGTCAGTACCAGCAGCAACTGCTGGCTGATTGACAGATCGATGCCATACAGCTGGGCAATGAAGATCGCCGCGATGCTCTGGTACAGGGTCGAACCGTCGAGGTTGAACGAATAACCAGTCGGCACCACGAAGCTGCAAATGGCTTTCGGCGCACCGTAGGCTTCCATTTTCTCGATCACACGCGGCAGCACGGTTTCGGAACTGGCGGTGGAGTAGGCCAGTACCAGCTCATCCTTGAAGATGCGCATCAGCTTGATGACCGAGAAGCCGAACAGGCGAGCGATCAGGCCCAGCACCACGAAAGCGAAGAAGGCGATGGCGACATAAACCAGGATCACCAGCTTGGCCAGCGGCAACAGCGAGGCGAAACCGAAGTTGGCCACGGTCACGGCGATCAGTGCGAATACGCCGATCGGAGCGTAATTCATGATCATGTGGGTGACCTTGAACATGCTTTCCGATACGCCCTGGAACATCTTCACCAGCGGCTCGCGCAGGTCCGCTTGCAGGCTCGACAGGCCGAGACCGAACAACACGGAGAAGAAGATGATCGGCAGCATTTCGCCGCGGGCCATGGCCGCGAAGATGTTCGACGGGATCAGGTTGAGGATGGTTTCGATGAACGCGTGTTCATGCTGAACCTCAGCCGCCGTGGCCTGGTACTTGGAAATGTCTACGGTACCCAGAGTGCTCATGTCGATGCCCGAACCTGGATGGAACAGGTTGGCCAGCAGCAGACCGACCACGATGGCGATGGTGGTGACGATCTCGAAGTAAACGATGGTCTTGAGGCCGATGCGCCCCAGCTTCTTGGCGTCACCGACGCCGGCAATGCCGACGATCAGGGAAGAGATGACGATCGGGATCACGATCATCTTGATCAGACGGATAAAGATATCGCCCGCCGGTTGCAGGACGTTGCTGATCCACCAGGCTTTTTCGGCACTGAAATGGTTGAGCAGCGCACCGATTGCAATCCCCAATACCAGACCGATGAGGATCTGCCAGGCGAGGCTAAGCTTTGCCTTCTTCATATCTTTACCCTTACTTGCGTTTGACTCAGGGAGATGCGCGAACTGGAACGCTCATGGCGAAAAAGTCTAGTGCATCTGCCCCCGTATAAGGTGCCCCGGAACGCGTATTTACGGCTCTCTGGCGGGCGAAAAAAGGCGCAACTATTCCGATGCAAGGAAGCGCCGTCTAATGCCGTAAACGCCTACCCCATGCCGAATCGGCATGAGGTTTTTTTACCGGAACCGACCTCGCAAACGGTTCGAATGCGACATTTCGGCAGGCATAAGTGCCGTGAACCGGTCATCACAGGTCGGATTGATTGTTTTTTGAGCAGCGGCTGCGCGCGGGTTTTTCTGCAAAAACCGACCGGTCAGGCAGAAAAATTGCCGTTAAAGAAAAGTGTTTTTTCACGATATACGGTCGCAGGCTGGACATCGGCGGAGGGATTTTCCGATGCCTACCGGTTTAGGAAGCGATTGCGCACAAGCAATCTGGGCAACGCGCTACATCAAAGGGTTACGCGGACAAGCCCTTCGCAAGTCCGTCGAGCCACAAAGGTCCGGCGAACTTGCGTCGCAGCTATACCTGACCCGGCCCTTGCGCAGGTACTCCCTGTACCCGTAGGTCACTCCGCCCCTGAAACAGGCAGAACATCCCGACCCCTTGGTCATGCGCCCACCCTCCTCGGGCGGCGCAGGTGGAAGGAGGCGTGGTCCTCCTTCATGTGCAAATTCGGATGCGCTTTCCAATTCCTGCGTACAGCAATCAGGCTTGTCGGCGAAACACTAACCGCCATTCCTGGCGCCACCGCCCCAAATACAGGGCGGCTGCCAGTGTTCTGTACAAGCCTTTCATGTCAGCCTCGGCCGCGACGGCCAAAGAAGAAAGAAGCAATGAACATCACCAGGAACACGACAAACAGAATCTTGGCGATACCCGTGGCGGTGCCCGCGATACCACCGAAGCCCAGTACGGCAGCGATGATGGCAATGATCAGGAATGTGATTGCCCAGCTCAACATGGTGATTCTCCTTACGCTTCTATTTAGAGGTGTTGCCTTTCCCGACGCCTGGGCGGCGGAAGTTATTGCCTAGAAAACCCAGCGCTCCTGATGACGCTCACCCACAGGCCCGGCCTGGTCGACGTCCATCATGCGCATCGGGGTGCTGTCGGCCTGAAGACTGCTGACAGCGCTGAAATGGGTCTGGGTCGGATGCTGCATCGACACACGCGGCGCTTGTGGCTGCTGGCCCTGTTCCCAACGTGCAAACTGCTGGCCGCCGATCAACGTGATCAACAACGCCAGGACAGCAAACAGACCTTGCTGGATATGCGCGGGCGAAAGGTGCAGGTGGACGGCATGTTGACGGTTCATCCTGGAGCTCCTACCACTCGGGTCGGTATTCGGTAGCGGGCGCTTGTTGTTGAATGCCCTGGTTAACCAGACAATTGCAGACCGCATGCCAGCTTTAAAAGAGATAATTTTTTCTTTTAAATCAATTAGTTACCTAAACAAAGGAAATCACTGCGCACGCATCCTGCACGAATGCCTGCCGCGTCGTCGTGCGTAATGCACGATCGGCTTGAGGGAAGACGTAAATTTTTTGAATTGAAAGGAGGACGCGGATGTCAGAAATACACGCTGACCGCTGTAAGAAGCCGGGCATCGACCAAAAGCCCGCAAAATCAGGCGGCTGAACGATAGACAGGATGAAAGCTACCCTGCCATGGCAGGAATGGCTCAGAATCAATCATGCAACTTGCCCGATTTTTCCGGGAATCAACCAAAAGATCATTCTTTAAGGAGCGTAGGAACATGGAATCAGCCACTGAGCATCAAGGCCGCATTCTGCTGGTGGATGATGAGACCGCCATCCTGCGTACTTTCCGATACTGCCTGGAAGACGAAGGTTACAGCGTGGCCACCGCCACGAGCGCCGCGCAGGCGGAAACGCTGTTGCAGCGGCAGGTGTTCGACCTGTGCTTTCTCGATTTGCGCCTGGGTGAAGACAACGGCCTGGATGTCCTGGCGCAGATGCGCATCCAGGCGCCCTGGATGCGCGTGGTGATCGTCACGGCGCATTCGGCCGTCGATACCGCCGTGGATGCGATTCAGGCCGGTGCCGCCGACTACCTGGTCAAGCCGTGCAGCCCCGACCAATTGCGCCTGGCCACCGCCAAGCAACTGGAAGTGCGACAGCTGTCGGCGCGCCTGGAAGCCCTGGAAGGTGAAGTACGCAAACCCAAGGACGGCCTGGATTCCCACAGCCCGGCAATGAAAGTGGTCCTCGAAACCGCGCGCCAGGTGGCCAGCACCGATGCCAACATCCTGATCCTGGGTGAGTCCGGCACTGGCAAGGGCGAGTTGTCCCAAGCCATTCACGGCTGGAGCAAGCGGGCGAAGAAATCCTGCGTCACCATCAACTGCCCGTCGCTGACCGCAGAACTCATGGAGAGCGAACTCTTCGGCCACAGCCGTGGCGCTTTCACCGGCGCCAGCGAAAGCACCCTGGGCCGGGTCAATCAGGCGGACGGCGGAACGCTGTTTCTCGATGAAATCGGTGATTTTCCACTCACCTTACAACCCAAGTTGCTGCGTTTCATCCAAGACAAGGAATACGAGCGCGTCGGTGATCCGGTCACCCGCCGCGCCGATGTGCGCATCCTCGCCGCCACCAACCTCAACCTTGAAGACATGGTCCGCGATGGTCGTTTCCGTGAAGACCTGCTGTACCGCCTGAATGTCATTACCCTGCACCTGCCGCCGTTGCGCGAACGCCGTGAAGACATTCTCAACCTGGCCGATCGCTTCCTGGCGCGTTTCGTCAAGGAATACGCCCGTCCTGCACGTGGGTTCAGCGACGAGGCCCGTGAAGCACTGCTGAGCTATCGCTGGCCGGGCAACATCCGCGAATTGCGCAACGTGATCGAGCGGGCGAGCATCATCTGTCCGCAGGAGCGGGTCGAAATCAGTCACCTGGGCATGGCCGAGACGCCAGTCAACAATACTCCGCGCATCGGTGCGGCGTTGAGCCTGGACGAGCTGGAAAAAGCCCACATCGGGGCGGTCCTCGCCACCGCCGACACGCTGGATCAAGCGGCAAAAACCCTGGGCATCGACGCCTCGACGCTGTACCGCAAACGCAAGCAGTACAACCTGTGAGCGACAGCCGATGAAACTGGCGATGAAGTTGCGGACCCGGCTGTTCCTGAGTATCTCCGCGCTGATCACCGTGGCGTTGCTCGGGCTGCTGCTCGGCCTGGTCAGCGTGATGCAGATGGCCGGCAGCCAGGAAGCGCTGATCCGCAGTAACTTCATTACCCTGGACCTGGGGCTCAAGTTGCGCCAGACCCTGGGTGATCAGTTGATCATCATGCTCAGCCAGAAGCCGGACACGGCAGCTTTCGACGCCTCCAAGCAACATTACTTCGAACTGCTCGAAGAAGGCATCGCCCAAGAGCCGACCGACATGGGCGGCGAATACGGCTTCAGAAAAGCCAAGGCTGACTACCAGCGTTTTATCCAGGCTTATGAAGCCTCCCCGGATACGACCAATGTGCTCAGCAGCCACGATGACCTCACGGACAAATTCAACACGTTGCGCAATGGCCTGATCGCCGAACACAAACGCGCACTGGACAACATCAATGACACCGAGCGCCAGGCCCGGGAACGGGCCTTGCTGATCGCCGGATTGCTTGGCCTTGTCGGGTTGGCGGTGCTGATCATCGGCTTCGTGACCGCGCAGGCGATCGCCCGCCGTTTCGGTGCGCCGATCGAGGCGCTGGCGAAAGCGGCGGACAACATCGGCCAAGGCAATTTCGATGTCACCCTGCCCATCTCCTCGGCAGTGGAGCTGAACCAGCTGACCCGGCGCTTCGGGATTATGGCCCAGGCACTGCGTGAGCATCAGGCCACCAATGTCGATGAACTGCTGGCCGGTCAGCAGCGCCTGCAAGCGGTGCTCGACAGCATCGACGACGGCCTGCTGATGATCGACCGCCAAGGCCACCTGGAACACCTGAACCCCGTCGCCCAGCGTCAACTGGGCTGGGATTCCGATCGCCTGGGGCAAGGACTGGGCACGGCCCTCGGACGCCCTGAGCTGGATGAACAACTGCAACTGGTCCTGCGCGGCGGCACGCTGGAGCGGGCGCCGGAGGACCTGAGTATCGAAGTCGACGGCGAATCGCGCCTGCTCACCTACAGCCTGACCCCGGTCAGCCATACCCAGGGGCATATTCTCGGCGCGGTGATGGTGCTGCACGACGTCACCGAACAGCGCGCGTTCGAACGGGTACGCAGCGAGTTTGTATTGCGCGCCTCCCATGAGTTGCGCACACCGGTCACCGGCATGCACATGGCCTTCGGCTTGTTCCGCGAGCGTGCGCACTTTGCTGCGGATTCCCGCGAAGCCGACCTGCTCGACACCGTGAACGAAGAGATGCAGCGATTGATGCAGTTGATCAACGACTTGCTGAATTTCTCGCGCTATCAGAACGGCCTGCAGAAACTCAGCCTGGCACCGTGTTCCATCGAGGACTTGCTGGAGCAGGCGCAGGCACGCTTTGCCTCATCGGCCGTGGAAAAGGACGTCAATGTGCTGGTTGAAGTGCAGGGCCCCTTGCCACGATTGCAGGCCGACCAGCCGCAACTCGAGCGGGTGCTCGACAACCTGATCGACAACGCCTTGCGCCACACCGGCGCCGGCGGGCGGATACGTCTGCAGGCCAGGCGCCACGGCGACCGCGTCATTATCAGTGTCGAGGACAATGGCGAAGGCATCGCCTACGGCCAGCAAGGGCGGATCTTCGAGCCGTTCGTGCAAGTCGGGCGCAAAAAAGGAGGTGCCGGGCTCGGCTTGGCGCTGTGCAAGGAGATTGTGCAATTGCACGGCGGGCGCATGGGCGTCTATTCACGACCGGGGCAGGGCACCCAGTTCTACATGGCGCTGACGGTCTAGGCTGGCTTCACGCCTCATCGTCCATGCGCCGGCCCGCGAGGCGCCGCCCGCGGGTTATCAACTCGATGAGCTGAACCGCGCTCAACGCGTGGGCAAACAACCAGCCCTGGCCGAACCTCACACCTTCGCTGCTCAGGAGTTCCGCCTGGGACTCATGCTCGATGCCTTCGGCAATCACCTTCAGGTGCAACGACTGCGCCATGTGAATGATGTGCGGGGCCACGCCGCTGCTGGCGGCGTCGTGCCCCAGTGCATCAATGAACGCCTTGTCGATTTTCAGGCAATCGACCGGCAGGGTTTGCAGGTAGGCGAGGCTGCAATAGCCGGTACCAAAGTCGTCGATCAGCACCTGGTGCCCGACATCGCGCAAGGCTTGCAGGTTTTCCCGGGCTACCACCACATCGATCAGCCCACGCTCGGTGACTTCAAAGGCAATCTGCTGCGCCGCAACGCGGTGCAAGGTCAGCAGCCGCGCCATCACCTGGCCGATCCGCGGCACCATCACGTCACACGCGGCGAGATTGACCGAGATGTAGAGTTGCGGATTGGCCCGCAACAATTGGCCGAGTTGTTCAAGCAAACGCTGCAGGACGAAGTCGGTCATCTGCCGGATCTGCCCGGTGTTCTCGGCCATTGGAATGAACAGGTCGGGGCTGGTCAGGGTGCCATCCGGCCTGCGCCAGCGCAGCAGCGCTTCTGCGCCGACACAATTGCGGCTGTCGAGATCGAAGATCGGTTGATAGAGCACCTGCAACTCGCCACGGCGAATCGCGCCGGTCAATTCGGCATCCAGTGACTGGCGCTGGCGAACCAGTAGGAACACCAGGAAGCCAACGCAAATACCAAGCGCCAGGCTCGCCGGCAGCAGCCACCACCAGACTGTCGGAATATGCATGCCGGAGCGCGGGCTGATCAGCACCAATTGATATTCCGGGTTATCGGTGGGCATGCGGTAGATCAGGCGCGTCTGGGTAATTTGCAGCGCGTCGCGGTTTTTCGGCGGCCAGGCCTGGGTTGGCGGCCAGACCTGTGATGCGCCGATCACCGGGATGGCCCGCGTGCCATGGTCAAGAACCACCAGCAGGCTGCTGCCCGGTGACAAATCAACCATGTCGGTGAGATGCCCGCGTGACGTGGCGACCCTGAAATTCCCCCGGCCGAGCATCAGCGCTGCGCGATTGTCATCGGGCTCGGTGGTGGTATTGAGCCAATAGCTGTAGGTCGGACCCCTGATGTCTGGCCGGCGACTCAATGACAAGCCTTCCTGGCGAGGGCGATTGGAGCAGATTCGCGAAGCGTCCATGTAGGCGGCTTCGTAGACGAAGCGATAATTGAACGTCACTTGCTGCAAGGTCGCGATCATTTCCGCATCGCAGCCACGCAGAGGTTGCGCCTCAAGGTCGTCGAGGCTTTCACGCAGTTGTCCGAAGAGCTGTTCCAGACGCGCGAGAAAGCGTTCGCCCTGGGCATTCATTTCTTCACTTTCGTTCTGTTCGACCTGATGGATGGCCACAAACAGGCTGCCCGTCATCAACAAGGTCGCACTCAAGACAGCCGCCAGCAGCCCCAAAAACCAAGGGCGATGGAACCAATTCCGTAAGGTTTCTCGAGCAGCAGGCATTTTGGAATATCCGGCGGATTACCAATGAGTTATAGCTGCTACTTGAAAAAAAGCGCGCACCGTCTGGCGGTCGTCATTATTTTGTCTGATTCAGGACCAAAAGCAGGGCGGCGGTCTGCGCATCGGGCGTGCCATCGAATCGCGCTGGACGGAAATGCATCTGGAATGCCGCGATCACGTGACGGGTCGCAACATCCAGCTCGCCGGTTTGCGGCGAGGCATAACCCAGGCGGGCCAATTGCGCCTGGAACCAACTGATGCTCGGCAATTGCGCGTTAAATTGCACTTGCTGACGTGCCACTGCCTGTTCGTTCGGCCAGAGGCCCAGGCCTTCGGCGGCCAAGCGCTTCCAGGGGAACAGCGGTCCCGGGTCAAGCTTGCGCAACGGCGCGATATCGCTGTGGCCGATGATGTCGCGAGGCTTGATGCCGTGGCGTTTGCTGATGTCCTTGAGCAACACGATCAACGATTGCACCTGGGCTTCGCTGTAGGGATACCACAGGCGCCCGGTAGGGGTGTCCTTGAAGCCCGGGTTGACGATTTCGATCCCGATCGAGCTGGAGTTCAGCCAGGTCCGGCCACTCCATTCACTTTCCCCGGCGTGCCAGGCGCGCAGATTTTCATCCATTAGCTTGTAGATGGTTGCGCCCTTGTCGTCGCCGATCAGGTAATGGCTACTGACTTCGCCATGGGTCAGCAATTGCAATGAACGTTCAAGCGAAGCGTTGGTGTAATGCACCACGACGAACTGCACGCGGCTGTCGTAATTGGCCGAAGGATGGCTGGTGTCGATGCGGGGACCGCTGGAGCAACCGGCCAACAGGATCAACGAGACAATCAGGACAAAATATTTCATGGCGAAGGGCAGTACACACAAGACGATAATGCAACAGTGTAACGTACTGCCCGGGGACCTGACGGCTATCGAGACGAATTAAACAAATTGGAACACTTGAGGCTTAGCCCGGCTCCACCCGGTTGCGGCCGGCATTTTTTGCACGATACAGCGCTTGATCGGCTCTTTTGAGTACCTGGTCGCCATGCTCGCCGGGCCTGAACGCCGTCATGCCCATCGAAACGGTGATGGTCACTGGCTCACCCTTGAAGTGAAACGGACAGGCTTGTATCGAAGCGCGCAGGTTTTCCAGCAACTTCAGCCCCGCCGCCGGCACCGTGGACGGCATCAGCAGCACAAACTCTTCACCGCCGAACCGGGCAATGAAATCCGTCCCGCGCAGCCGCTTGCGCAACACACTGGCGATGATCTTCAGCACCTTGTCACCGGCCAGGTGCCCGTAGTTATCGTTGATGCGCTTGAAATGATCGAGGTCGAGCATGGCCAACAGCAGGGTGTTGCCATGCTGCTGCCACTCTTTGACTTCATGCTCCAGGCGCTCGCTCCAGGCCGCCCGGTTGGGCAGGCCGGTCAACGGGTCGACCATCGCCTTCTGCCGTTGCTCTTCAAGGTGTTCGCGATACCCCTGGGCCTCCTGCTCCATGTGCGCGACCCGCTCGGCCAGGCTGTGCAGGCGCGCTGCAACTTCCTGTTCACGCTCGTCACGCTGTTTTTGGTGCTGGTCCATCGTGCCCAGCAGGCCTTCTAGATGGTTTTCCAGGACGTGCTTGAGGTCATCCAGGTCCGCCGCTTCCTGCATGCTGCTTTGCAAGCCGTCGACTTGTTCGCGGATCTGCGTGTCCATCTCCCGCGCCGCCGAACGATTGTCGGCGTGCCCTGCGGAGGCGGCTTGCAGGTTGCTCTGGAACGATTCGAGGCGTTCGTTCAACCGCTGCAGATAGGCTTCGAACTCATGCTGGCCGCTGTCGGTGATGGCCAACATCAGCGTGGCGAAGTCGTCGAGAATCGGCAGCAATTCGTACCAGTTCAGACCGTTTTTCAGCCGATCGCGCATGGATTCGGCTTGCGGGCGATGACGCTCGGGCAGCGTCAGGTCTTCGAGCAATCCCAGCAGGGTGTCTTCGATATGGCTGGCGACCGAACTGTAGGAAGGTTCGGGGGAATCCGGGAGTGCGTAGTGAAAGTCGTGTTCGATTGGCGCCGGGCCGATAACGTCGACGTCTTGCGCGGGCTTCGGCAGTGGGCTATCGGGTGAGATTGGCGCAATCCATTCGTCCGGATTTGTTTCCGGTTCAAGCGGCGTTGCGAAGGTTTCCGGGGCCGGGTGCTCGATCGAATCGATGACGGCTTCCGCTTGGGGGCAAACCTCTGCTGTGCTGGCGGGCTGTGGCTGTGGCTGAACAACGGCAGCTGCCGAAACCGGAGAAGGTGCACCCATCGCCGGCGCGGGCTCGACTGCGGGCACCTCAACGTTAGCCGGCTCACTCACAACCGGGGCCGAATCGACCGGCGCCGCCGGGACTTCTGCCAAAGCGGCGGGCGGCGAGGCGATGGTCTGAACGGGCGGCGCGGCCGTTGATTGCGCCGTCTCTTGCGCCTCGCGACCACCGAACAATCGCTGGAGCAGGCTCGGCCGACCCGGTTCCGCCGGCGTTTCCAACTGGCTTAGGGCTTTGCCCTGCAAGCCGCTCAGTTCGCTGAGCAAGAGTGGAATCTCACGAGCCTGACTGACTCGTGCATCCAGTTGCTTGGCGAAATTCTTCAGAGGTCGGCTCACGTCCCGAGGCAATGGTAACGTTTGCAACTGGGTGACCAGTGCCGTCAGGGCCGCGCTGGTCTGGTTGACCCGCGTTTCCCGGCGCTGCTCGGAGTCGAGCACGGCTTTTTCCAGGCGTGGAATCAGCGCGGCCAGGCCGGCGTCCATGTCATCGGTGCGCACGACTTCGCGCATTTCCTTCATGCACTGGTCCACCGCGCGGTCTGTGCCCTCCGCCGCCAGCGTGCTGCGCACCAGCCCGCGACGCAACAGGTCGAGCCGCGCGTCCCAGCGCCGTTCGAGTTTTTCCTGTTGTTCGATGCCTTTGAGGTATTTCTCTTTCCAGCGCTGTGCGTCGTCGCTCATTCAGGGGTTCCGCGAAGGGCAGGACTCAACGCGGGCAATGCATCGGCCGTGAGCGAACCCGGCAGACGAATCTCTACCGCGACCGGCAGGTGATCGGAAATGGGCTGTGCCAGCACCTCGACCTTTTCCAGGGTCAGGCTCGGGCTCAGGAGGATATGGTCCAGGCAACGCTGAGGGCGCCAACTGGGGAACGTCGCTTCCAGCTGCGGCGCAAGCAGGCCGAGATCGCGCAGCGGGGAGTTTTGCAGCAGGTCGCTGGCATGGGTGTTCATGTCACCCATCAGCACCTGGTGCTTGTAATCGCCGATCAGGTTGCGAATGTAGGCCAGTTGCAGGCTCCGGGCGCGAGCCCCAAGTGCCAGGTGCATCATGACCACCACCAGTGCTTCCGGGCCTTCGCCGAAGCGGACCAGAATCGCCCCACGACCTTTTGGCCCCGGCAACGGATGATCTTCGATGGCCCACGGCCGCAGACGGCTAAGCACGCCATTGCTGTGCTGGCCGAGGCGACCGAGGTTTCGATTGAGTTGTTGATACCAATAGGGGAAGGCACCGAGCTGGGCCAAGTGCTCGACCTGGTTGACATAGCCTGAACGCAGGCTGCCGCCATCGGCTTCCTGCAGGGCGACCAGATCGAAGTCGCTGAGCAGGTTGCCAATCTTTTGCAGGTTGTCGGCGCGCCCGGTGTGCGGAAGCAGGTGCTGCCAGCCCCGGGTCAGGTAGTGCCGATAGCGCTCGGTGCTGATGCCGACCTGGATGTTGAAACTGAGCAAGCGAAGACGGCTGTCTGCGGGCAAGCCCGTGGACTCCAGGTGATGTTCGTTGACCCGCGGATCATGCCGGCCAACGATGCGTTCAGTACCCCATCGGCGCATGGCAGCGACTGCCCTTAGTTGGCGGCAGCCTTGTTAGCCGCCCGCTCTTTATCGATCAGTTGGTCGGCGAGTTGCAGGGCCTGTTCGGCACCGCCGGCGGAACCCACGTCAAAGCGGTACTTGCCATTGACGATCATGGTTGGCACGCCAGAGATTTCATACTTCTTGGCCAGTTCACGGGCCTTGGTGATCTGACCCTTGATGGCGAACGAGTCGAAGGTGGCGAGGAATTTTTCCTTGTCGACGCCCTGGGTAGCCAGGAAGTCAGCCATGTCATTCTTGTCGGTCAGCTTCTTGTGTTCTTTCTGGATCGCATTGAACACCGCGGCGTGAACGTTGTGCTCGACACCCATGGCTTCAAGGGTCAGGAACATTTGACCGTGGGCGTCCCATGGACCACCGAACATGGCAGGAATGCGCACGAAGTTCACGTCCGACGGCAGCTTCTCGACCCATGGATTGATCACCGGCTCAAACGCGTAGCAATGCGGGCAGCCGTACCAGAACAGCTCCACCACTTCGATCTTGCCAGGCACGGCGACCGGGACCGGGTTGCTCAGTTCTACATAAGGGGCGGCGGGGGCTTCAGCGGCCTGGGCAGTCATGCCAAACAGGCTGGCAGCGGCAAAAACGGCGCTGATGATCAGATTACGCATGCTTCACTCCTGGACAATTTTTTCGCCTCGCGCGGCTGCTTTTCAGACAGATCCTGGCGGGCTTGAGTTCTGTAGTGTAACGGCAGCGGCCACAAAAAAGGGCGGCCAAAGCCACCCTTTTTATACTTGCCGTGACGGATTAATCGAGCGTTAACGTGGCGAGCGATAAGCACCCCGTTCAACGCCCGATCCGTCGGCCTTAGTGCAGGCCTTGAATGTAACTGGACACCGCGGCGATGTCTTCATCGCTCAGTCGCTTGGCAATGGTTTGCATCGTTTTGGCATCGCCATCGTTGGTGCGACCACCTTCTTCCTTGCGGAAGTCGGTCAGTTGCTTGGCAACGTATTGAGCGTGCTGGCCACCCAGGTGCGGGAAGCCGGCGGCGGCGTTACCTGCGCCATTTGGCGAATGGCAACCGGTGCACGCGGGCAGGCCTTTAGCCAGGTCACCGCCGCGGAACAGGTTCTCGCCGCGCTTGACCAGTTTCTCGTCGGCGGCACCAACACTGCCTTTCTGGCTGGAGAAGTAGGCGGCGATGTCCGCCAGGTCCTGATCGCTCAGGTTGGTGAGCAGGCCAGTCATTTCCAGAACGGTGCGCTTGCCCGACTTGATGTCGTGCAGTTGCTTGGTCAGGTAGCGTTCACCTTGACCCGCCAGCTTTGGAAAGTTTGGCGCCATGCTGTTGCCATCCGGGCCGTGGCAGGCGCCACAGACGGCGGCTTTGGCCTGGCCGGCCTTTGCATCACCCGGTTGTACTGCCTCACCTGCAGCATGGGCCATGCCGGAGATGCCCACGGTCAACAGCAGACTCACGATCAATTTCTTCATCAGCTAATCCAACTACGGCTAAGGGTTAAGAGTTATGGGCCGGGCTTACTCGCTCATCCAATGGATGATGGCTTGGTAATCCTCGGCACTGCAGTCCATGCACAAACCACGCGGCGGCATCGCCTTGAAACCCTGGGTCACGTGTTGCACCAGCGTCTCCATACCTTTCGCCAACCTCGGCGTCCAGGCTTCCTGATCGCCCTTTTTCGGCGCCGTTGGGAGTTGGCCGGAATGACAGGCACCACAAACACGGTTGTACACAGCTTCCGGATCCTGTGTAGCCTGAGCGCTGTAAAGCGGCATCAAGACACCGGCAGCTAGCAGCCATTTCGTCATAAAACGACCTTTTCAGGGTTGAGAGCGCGCTGCGTTCTAATGCGCAATCAAGGTCTGTCGCTCTCGTGAACTTCATCCTACGCTGGGACAAAGCGCACACAAAATCTGCGGCATTATATACTGGCGTCACTGAAACGGAAGCGACACCGCTTGCCGCGCCCATTCCTGGCGCCGCCCACATCGGAAATCCCATGCAACTCAAGAATCCCATTCTCGGTCTGTGCCAACAGTCCACCTTCATGCTCAGCGCCGCCAAAGTCGACCAATGTCCGGATGACGAGGGCTTCGAAGTCGCCTTCGCCGGGCGTTCCAACGCTGGCAAGTCGAGTGCGTTGAACACCCTGACCCATGCCAGCCTGGCGCGCACCTCGAAAACGCCGGGGCGCACGCAACTGTTGAATTTCTTCAAGCTAGACGATGAACGCCGTCTGGTCGACCTGCCGGGTTACGGTTATGCAAAAGTACCGATCCCGCTCAAGCAACACTGGCAGCGTCACCTGGAAGCGTATCTGGGCGGCCGAGAGAGTTTGAAAGGTCTGATCCTGATGATGGACATCCGCCATCCGATGACCGATTTCGACCTGTTGATGCTCGATTGGGCCGTCGCCGCCGGCATGCCGATGCACATTCTGCTGACCAAAGCGGACAAGCTGACCTACGGCGCAGCCAAGAACACTTTGCTCAAGGTCCAGGCAGAAATCCGCAAGGGTTGGGGCGATCTCATCACGATCCAGCTGTTTTCGGCCCCCAAGCGTATGGGCCTGGAAGAGGCGTATACCGTGCTGGCTGGCTGGATGGAACTGGCGGACAAGGGCGCCGAGTCAGCGCCCGAGTAAGCCGCGAAAACTGCCTGGGGCGCCCCCAGGCAGTTTCTGCAGGCAAAAAAAACCCCGGACTTCATATGGGGAGGGAGAAGTTCCGGGGTTCAAGTTCTAGACCGCTAGGGCGGGGTCCAGATATCTGCCAACACTTAACACAACATAGGAGCATCGAAGGGCTTCACCAGCCATTCAGTAACTCTGAGTGGTGATTTACAAGATTAGTTCAGATTTTTTTCTAATGGCTTTGGAATAATTCTGATAACCAACTGAACTAAGCAGTGTCCTTGCTGGCTGCCGCCGCAGAAGACGACCTTTTCCTGTAGGAGCAAGCTTGCTCGCGATGGAATCCATTCGAAATAGATGCGCCTGACACGCCATCGCAAACTGGCTCGCTCCCACAACAAGGGTCAGTGAGCCTCGTCCCAGTTATTTCCGATACCTACTTCGACCAGCAACGGCACATCCAGTTTCGCCGCCTCACTCATGTGCACGCGAATTTCATCGCGAACCTGGTCCACCAGGTCTTCACGCACCTCGAGCACCAGTTCATCGTGCACCTGCAAAATGACTTTCGCATCGAGGCCCGATGCCGCCAGCCAGTTATCCACCGCCACCATGGCTTTCTTGATGATGTCCGCCGCCGTGCCCTGCATCGGCGCGTTGATCGCCGTGCGTTCGGCCGCGGCGCGCTCCTGTGGCTTGTTGGAGTTAATATCCGGCAAGTACAGGCGACGGCCGAAGAACGTCTCGACATAGCCTTGCTCGGCCGCCTGGGTCCGCGTGCGGTCCATGTACTGGCGAACGCCTGGGTAACGGGTGAAGTAGGTGTCGATGTACGCCTTGGCCGTCTTGGTGTCGACGCCAATGTCCTTGCCGAGCTTCTGCGCGCCCATGCCGTAGATCAGGCCGAAGTTGATCGCCTTGGCGCTGCGGCGCTGGTTGGAGGTGACCTCGGCCAATTCGACCTTGAACACTTCGGCGGCGGTCGCGGTGTGCACGTCCAGATTGTCGCGGAAGGCATTCATCAGCCCTTCGTCACGCGACAGGTGGGCCATGATCCGCAGTTCAATCTGCGAGTAGTCCGCAGCCAGCAGCTTGTAACCGGCCGGCGCCACGAACGCCTGGCGGATGCGCCGCCCTTCGGCGGTACGCACCGGGATGTTTTGCAGGTTCGGATCGCTGGAGGACAACCGCCCAGTGGAGGCCACGGCCTGATGATAGGAGGTGTGAATCCGCCCGGTACGCGGGTTGATCTGCTCCGGCAGACGGTCGGTGTAAGTGCTTTTCAGCTTGCTCATGGAACGGTATTCCATCAGCACCTTAGGCAACCGATAATCATCCTCGGCCAGTTTCGCCAGCACTTCTTCGGCCGTGGATGGCTGGCCCTTGGCGGTCTTTTTCAGCACCGGCAGACCGAGTTTCTCGTAGAGAATCACCCCCAGTTGCTTGGGCGAACCGAGGTTGAACTCTTCACCGGCGATCTCGAAAGCTTCGCGCTCCAGGGCGACCATCTTGTCGCCCAGTTCGATGCTTTGCACGCCCAGCAGCGCGGCGTCGACGAAGGCACCCTGGCGCTCGATGCGCGCCAGCACTGGCACCAACGGGATTTCGATATCCGTCAGCACGCTCGCCAGGCTTGGAATGGCCGAGAGCTTTTCAAACAGGGCCTGGTGCAGGCGCAAGGTGATGTCCGCGTCTTCAGCGGCATACGGCCCGGCCTGCTCCAGGGCGATCTGGTCGAACGTCAGCTGTTTCACGCCTTTACCGGCGATGTCCTGGAAACTCACGGTGGTGTGGTCCAGATACTTCTGCGCCAGGCTGTCCATGTCGTGGCGCGTGGCTGTGGAATTGAGCACATAGGACTCAAGCATGGTGTCGAAGGCAATACCGCGCACGGTGATGCCGTTGCCTTGATCGCCGCCGATGGCGCAGTTGGCCAGGATGTTCATGTCGAACTTGGCGTGCTGGCCGACCTTGAGTTTGTCCGGATCTTCCAGAATCGGCTTGAGCGCGCGCAGCACGGTGTCGCGATCCAGTTGCTGCGGCACGCCGATGTAGGAGTGGGTCAACGGGATGTAGGCCGCTTCGTTGGCCTGGACCGCAAACGACAGGCCGACCAGTTGCGCCTGCTGCGCGTCGATGCCGGTGGTTTCGGTGTCGAAGGCGAACAACTCGGCGTTGTGCAGTTTTTCCAGCCAGGCATCGAATCGCGCTTGGTCGAGGATGGTTTCGTACTGGGCTTCAGCGGCCACCGCTGGCACTTCAGCCTCTGGCGCGCTGAACAAATCGGCGGCCGGTGCAGGTTCGGCGGCAGCGCTCAATTCCAGACGCTTGGCGTCGCGATCGAGGTCGTTCAACCAGCTCTTGAATTCCAGCAGGGTGTACAGCTCGTAGAGCTTGGCCGGGTCTTCCGGGCCCATCTGCAAATCCTCGAGGCCCACGTCCAGTGGCACATCGACCTTGATGGTCGCCAGTTGATAGGAAAGGAACGCCATCTCCTTGTGTTCTTCGAGCTTGGCCGGCAGGGTCTTGGCGCCGCGAATCGGCAGGGTCGGCACGATATCGAGCTGCGCATAGAGCTCGGTCAGGCCGCCGTTCACCCCCACCAGCAGGCCGGATGCGGTCTTCGGGCCGATGCCCGGAACGCCCGGAATGTTGTCGGAAGAATCGCCCATGAGCGCCAGATAATCGATGATCTGCTCGGGAGCGACGCCGAATTTCTCCTTCACGCCCTCCACATCCATGCTGCTACCGGTCATGGTGTTGACCAAGGTAATGTGGCCATCGACCAGCTGCGCCATGTCCTTGTCGCCGGTGGAGATGATCACCGGACGATCCGCGGCCGCGCTACTGCGGGCCAGCGTGCCGATCACGTCATCGGCCTCGACGCCTTCGACGCACAGCAACGGGAAGCCCAGGGCGATCACGCTCTGGTGCAGCGGCTCGATTTGCACGCGCATGTCGTCGGGCATGCTCGGGCGGTTGGCCTTGTATTCGGCGAACATTTCATCGCGGAATGTCCCGCCCTTGGCGTCGAACACCACGGCGAACGGGCTGTCCGGGTATTGCTTGCGCAGGCTCTTGAGCATGTTCAACACGCCCTTGACCGCGCCGGTCGGCAGGCCTTTGGACGTGGTCAACGGTGGCAGCGCATGAAAGGCGCGGTACAGGTAAGAAGAACCGTCCACCAGGACGAGGGGGGCTTGGCTCATGAGCAGGATCAACCTTTTCGGCGGGTCCGGCGCTAGAATAGCGGGACCGTTGACGACAAAGGGACAAGGTTATCATGCGCACACTAAATCGCCTGTTGCTCGCTGGCTTGTTTGCAATCGCCCCACTGGCCGTCATGGCAGCGGACGATGTTTCCAAGCAGGAGCCAGAAGTTACGATCCACACGGAAGGGGACAAGGTCATTCAGGAATACCGTCAGAACGGCTTCCTGTACGCGATCAAGGTCACACCCAAAGGCGGCAAGCCGTATTTTCTGGTGCGTGCGGACGGTACCGATGCAAACTTCGTCCGCTCGGATCAGCCGGATATGCTGATTCCGTCGTGGAAGATCTTTGAGTGGAAGTAGTTTCTTAATTTCAATTGGCGCAGGCCCAACGTCCGCGCCCGTACTGGCAGTTAAAACATGTCTGTGTTCACCCCCCTGGCTCGGCCCGAGCTGGAAGCTTTTCTCGCCCCTTATGGCCTCGGCCGCCTGCTTGATTTCCAGGGGATTGCCGCCGGTAGCGAAAATACCAATTTCTTTATCAGCCTGGAGCAGGGCGAATTCGTCCTGACCCTGGTCGAGCGCGGTCCGGTCCAGGAAATGCCGTTCTTCATCGAACTGCTCGACGTGCTGCACGGCGCCGACCTGCCGGTGCCTTACGCCATTCGCACCACTGACGGGGTGGCCCTGCGCGAACTGGCGGGCAAACCTGCACTGCTGCAACCGCGCCTGTCCGGCAAGCACATCAAGCATGCCAACGCGCAGCATTGCGCACAGGTCGGCGAGCTGCTCGGGCATCTGCACCTGGCCACCCAGGCCAACATGATCAAGCGCAAGACCGACCGCGGCCTGGACTGGATGCTGGAAGAGGGCACGCAGTTCCTGTCCCACGTAAACCCTGAGCAGAAAGGCCTGCTGCAGCGGGCGCTGGATGAAATCGCTCAACAAAAAGAGAAAATTCTCGCGTTGCCGCGCGCCAACATCCACGCCGACCTGTTCCGCGACAACGCGATGTTCGAAGGCACGCACCTGACCGGGCTGATCGATTTCTACAATGCGTGTTCCGGGCCGATGCTCTACGACGTGGCGATTGCCCTGAACGACTGGTGCTCGGACGACGATGGCGTGATTGACGGCCCGCGCGCGCGCGCGTTGCTCGGTGCTTATGCAGCGTTGCGACCGTTCACCGCAGCCGAAGCCGAGTTGTGGCCGACCCTGTTGCGGGTGGCGTGTGTGCGGTTCTGGTTGTCACGCTTGATTGCGGCGCAGTCGTTCGCCGGGCAGGACGTGCTGATCCATGATCCGATGGAGTTCCAGCTGCGGTTGGCGCAGCGCCAGACGGTCAATACACCGCTGCCATTTGCCCTTTAATGTGGCGAGGGGGGTTGCCCCCTCGACACAGGTTTGGTGTCGATTACAACGACTCCAGGCACCCCGCCAGATCATTCCCCAATTTCTCCAGCACCTGCTCATAACCCTGGGCAGTGGCTGGCGTATACCCGCCCAGCGCATCCAGTTCCGCCAGTTTTACCGGCAAACCTGCCACCAGGGTTTCCGCCAGGCGCGGGCGCAACGGCGGTTCGCTGAACACGCACGTCTTGCCCACTTCCTGCAATCGCGCACGCATCGCCGCGACGTGCTGCGCACCGGGTTGTACCTCGGCTGCGACGCTGAACACTCCGGCATGCTTGAGGCCATAGGCGTCCTCAAAGTAATCGAAGGCCTCGTGGAACACGAAGTAGGGTTTGCCCTGGACATCGGCCATGCGCTTTTTCAAGCGTTGGTCCAGCGCATCGAGGCGCTCGTCGAAAGCCTTGAGGTTGCTCTGGTAACGCGCCGCATTGGTGGGGTCGGCGGCGCTTAGATCAGCGGCCATTTTCGTGGCGATGACCCGGGCGTTGACCGGTGTGAGCCACAAGTGCGCGTCCAAAGTACCAGGACGGTGATCGTGGTCATGTTCGTCGGCATCTTCAGCATGCGAGTGGCTATCTTCGGCGAAGCGGCGCAGTTTCATACCCGGTAAATCCTGCACGGCGACGCTGGGCAGCGTACGACCATTGAGCACGCGAGGCAGGAAACCTTCCATGTCCGGGCCGATCCAGTACAAAAGATCGACCGATTGCACCTTGCGCACGTCGGAAGGGCGCAACGCGTAGTTATGCGGCGAGGCACCCGGTGGCAACAAGACCTCTGGAACCGCCACGCCGTCCTGCACCGCCGCCGCGATCAGCTGCAATGGCTTGATGCTGGTCAGGACGTTGACTTCGGCCTGCGCCGGACCGATCAGCAGAAAACTTGCGATAAATGCGACAAAGATAGAAAAAAGTCGGGACACGATGACCACTCGAAGAGGCGAGAAGGGGTAACATAATAACGTCTCTCACAAAACTCGTCGCCGCTCATGCTAAAAACACCGATCGCCAGCCGCCCCCACGACCACTCGCATTGCGTTCACAGCGCACTGTCCGAGGCCGATGCCTTGTGCACACGCCAAGGCCTGCGCCTGACCGCGTTGCGTCGGCGCGTGCTGGAACTGGTGTGGCAAAGCCACAAGCCACTGGGTGCCTACGACATTCTCGCGGTGCTCAGTGAGCAGGACGGCCGCCGCGCCGCGCCGCCGACGGTGTACCGTGCGCTGGATTTCCTCCTGGAAAATGGCCTGGTGCACCGCATCTCCTCGCTTAACGCCTTTATCGGCTGCAACCACCCGGAACATACCCACCAAGGCCAGTTCCTGATTTGCCGGGTGTGCCACGCCGCTATCGAACTCGAACAAAAATCCATCAGCGACTCGATTATCGCCAGCGCCAGGGATGTCGGGTTCATCGTCGAAGGCCAGACCGTCGAAGTGGTCGGCCTGTGTTCGGGTTGCCAGGGGGCTTGATGAGCAACGCGTTGATCCGTCTTGAGCAGGTCGCCGTCACGTTCGCCGGGCAAGCGGTGCTGGACAACATCGAGCTAAGCGTCGAGCCGGGCCAGATCGTGACCCTGATCGGCCCCAACGGCGCCGGCAAGACCACGCTGGTGCGCGCCGTGCTCGGCCTGCTGAAACCTGACAGCGGCAGCGTCTGGCGCAAGCCAAAACTGCGCGTCGGCTACATGCCGCAAAAGCTGCATGTCGACCCGACCCTGCCACTGTCGGTGCTGCGCTTTTTGCGGCTGGTGCCGGGCGTGGACCGGGCGATGGCCCTGTCGGCGCTCAAGGAAGTCGGTGCCGAACACGTGATCGATAGCCCGGTGCAAAGCGTTTCCGGAGGCGAAATGCAACGCGTGCTACTGGCCCGGGCGCTGTTGCGCGAACCGGAACTGCTGGTGCTCGACGAACCGGTGCAAGGCGTTGATGTCGCCGGTCAGGCTGAGCTGTACAGCCTGATCACCCGCCTGCGCGACCGTCACGGTTGCGGCGTACTGATGGTATCCCACGACTTGCACTTGGTGATGAGCACCACCGATCAGGTGGTTTGCCTCAATCGTCATGTCTGCTGCTCCGGTCATCCGGAGCAGGTCAGCGGCGATCCGGCCTTCGTCGAGCTGTTCGGAAAAAACGCACAAAGCCTGGCGATTTATCACCACCATCACGACCACGCCCACGATTTGCACGGCTCGGTGGTCAAGGCACCCGCGTCGGGCCAACCCCATGTTCACGGAGATAGCTGCAAGCATGGCTGATTTTCTGCTCTACGCCCTGCTTGCAGGCTTGGCCCTGGCCATCGTCGCTGGCCCGCTGGGGTCCTTCGTGGTCTGGCGGCGCATGGCCTATTTTGGCGACACCCTGTCCCACGCCGCGTTGCTCGGCGTCGCGCTCGGCTTTCTGCTGGATGTCAGCCCGACCGTGGCCGTCACCGTCGGCTGCCTGTTGCTGGCGGTGCTGTTGGTGACGTTGCAACAACGCCAACCGCTGGCATCCGACACACTTTTGGGAATTCTCGCACCCAGCACGCTCTCTCTGGGCCTGGTGGTACTAAGCTTCATGCACGAAGTACGGATCGACCTGATGGCGTACCTGTTCGGCGACCTGCTGGCGATCAGCCCGACCGACCTGGCGTGGATCCTGGGCGGCAGTGCAGCGGTATTGGCGTTGCTGATTGCCTTGTGGCGGCCATTGCTGGCGATCACGGTGCACGAGGAACTGGCCAGGGTCGAGGGCCTGCCCGTCGCCGGGTTGCGCATGGCGTTGATGCTGTTGATTGCGGTGGTGATTGCCGTGGCGATGAAAATCGTCGGCGTATTGTTGATTACGTCGCTGTTGATCATCCCGGCCGCTGCGGCACAACGTCACGCCCGTTCGCCGGAGCAGATGGCACTGGGCGCGAGCCTGCTGGGCATACTCGCCGTGTGCGGCGGGCTGTCGTTGTCCTGGTTCAAGGACACCCCGGCCGGCCCGTCGATTGTGGTCACGGCCGCCGCGCTGTTTCTGCTGAGTTTTGTTCTGCCCCGTCGAGGGGTGTAGACTTGCTCGTTTTTTGCGCAAATAGAGAGTCGCAGGAATGAAGTCGTTCGCCTCCCGTTATCTGCTCCTCGTGGCATTTTCCTTGCTGCTGGGCGCCTGCCAAAGCACGCCATCGCAAGCCACCAAGGCCGCCGATGCACGGGCCATGGCCATCGTGCAGCTGGAGCACAACATCGCCAGCGATGAACTGGCCACCGCCGAGGATCAATTGGCAGCGTTGCAGGCCGAATCGCCCAACGATGCTTCACTCGAGCAATACCAGCGGCAACTGGCCGAAGCCTACCTGCGCCGCAGCCAGATCGTGCTGCAAAAAGGTGACGTCAATGCCGCCGCGACGGCCCTGAGCCGCGCCCGCGCCTTGATGCCCAAGGCACCGGCGTTGACCGGCGGCGCCAACGGCCCGATAGCCCAGGCACGCAAGGCCGAGCTGGAAAAAACCGAAGCCGCCGTCAAGGCCGCTGAAGCCAAGCCAAAAGCCAAGGTCATCGACCCGACGGCCGAAAGCACGACCGTTGCGCTGAACATCAACGATATGAGCAAACTTCGACGCCAACTGGATGCCATCGCCACCGATGTGGTGAATTATCAGTGCGATGTGAGCCTGCAGGTACCGCGCACCGATGACTTCCCGTGGTTGTCGACGTTGCTGACCAAACGGGTGAACAAGCTCGATCCGCAGTTTGACCTGAAGCTTGAACGGCAGATTCTGCGCACTGTGCCGGCGCAGGTTGTTCTGAGTCCGCGCAAGCCTTAAAAGCTTCGCGGGCAAGCCCGCTCCTACAGAGATCACGCCGAACCTGTAGGAGCGCTTGCCAACGAAGGCGTCCACTTTGCTAACGAAAATCCTCAGGCCGGAATCATTTTGGCCTTCGCCTCCCGATCCCACACCCGATGCTGCCCGATCGCGGCGAAAAACGCTTTGATCAGTTTCGCATCCGCCCCCACGATCAACCCCGCATCCGCCTCCAGCTTCAATACATCCAGCAACTGCTTCGCCTCGCCCTGCAAGGCGATGGCTTTCAGATGCTTGTACGCCTCCAACAAGTAGTGCAGCGCCACGCCATCCGTGCTCAGTGCCTTGATCGACGCTGCCCCGCCCGGTACGAACACCGCGTCGAAGGTCACGGAGGGCGAGCCTTCCATCGAGGCATCGACCGCGAGCGTCTTGCCATCGGCGGTTTTCACCGGCGCCGAGGTCGGGCCCAGTAACTTCGCGTGGGCACCTTCGGCGGCCAAGGCTTTCTTCATCGCCTCGATCGCAGCGCCATCGACCCCATTGGCCGCCAGGATCGCGACTTTGCGTGTCTTGATGTTTTCCGGGAGCAAATTGGCCTGGCTCAAAGCTGGCGAATGATCCAGCGAGGTTTTGCGCGCCTCAACGGTGCCCCCACTTGGCGCGGGCAACCCAAGGTTCTGCGCCACACGCTTGGCCAGTTCCAGATCGATGTTGGCCAAGATCTCGTTCACCTCCCGTGCGCGGATCGCCTCACGCTCGACCTTGCCCAACTCAAAACTGTAGGCCGAGATGATGTGTTCCTGCTCGTGCTTGCTCATGCTGTTAAAGAACAATCGCGCCTGAGAAAAGTGGTCGGCGAACGACTCGCTGCGTTGGCGAATCTTGTTTGCATCGATGCGCTCCGGGTAGCTCTCGAAGCCGCCGTCCTGTGCAGCCGGCGGGGTTTCTTTCGGCCAGCCGCCATCAATGGAGTTCGGCTCGTAGGAGGCGCGCCCCTTGTCGATGGTGCTGCGGTGCTGCGCGTCCCGTTGACCGTTGTGGAACGGAGACACCGGGCGATTGATCGGGATCTCGTGAAAATTCGGCCCGCCCAGTCGGCTGATTTGCGTATCGGTGTAGGAAAACAACCGACCTTGCAGCAAAGGGTCGTTTGAAAAATCGATCCCCGGCACGATATGCCCGGGGCAGAAGGCAACCTGCTCGGTTTCGGCAAAGAAGTTGTCCGGATTGCGGTTCAGCACCATCTTGCCCAATGGTGTAATGGGCACGATTTCTTCGGGAATCAGCTTGGTCGGGTCGAGAATGTCGAAATCGAAGTCGTGCTCCTTTTCTTCCTCGACAATCTGCACGCCCAACTCCCATTCCGGGTAGTCGCCGGTCTCGATCGATTCCCATAGATCCCGCCGATGGAAGTCAGTGTCCTTTCCCGCAAGCTTCTGCGCTTCGTCCCACACCAATGAACAGGTGCCGGCCGTAGGGCGCCAGTGGAACTTGACGAAGCGCGACTTTCCTTCGGCGTTGATCAGTCGGAAGGTATGCACGCCAAAGCCCTGCATGCTGCGCAGGCTCTTTGGAATCGCCCGGTCGGACATCGCCCACATCACCATGTGCGCGGATTCCGGCACCAGTGAGACAAAGTCCCAGAACGTATCGTGGGCCGAGCCGCCGGTGGGGATTTCGTTGTGTGGCTCCGGTTTGACCGCGTGCACGAAGTCGGGAAACTTGATCGCGTCCTGGATGAAGAATACCGGCATGTTGTTGCCCACCAGGTCGAAGTTTCCTTCGTCAGTGAAGAACTTCACGGCGAAACCTCGCACATCGCGCACGGTATCGCCTGACCCTCGCGGCCCCTGCACCGTGGAAAAGCGCGCGAACACCGGGGTTTTCTTCGCCGGGTCCTGCAGGAAACCGGCCTTAGTCAGTTGGGCGTGATTGTCGTAGCTCTGGAAAAACCCATGGGCACCCGTGCCGCGAGCATGAACGATGCGCTCGGGAATGCGCTCATGGTCAAAGTGCGTGATCTTTTCACGCATGATGAAATCTTCCAGCAGCGACGGCCCGCGGGCCCCGGCTTTCAGGGTGTTCTGGTTGTCCGAAACCTTGACGCCCTGGTTGGTGCGCAAGGCCTGTCCGGTGGCGTCGGAGCGGAAGGTTTCCAGGCTGTCGAGCTTGGCGTTGGTGTTGTGGCGGTCCGGGGTATCGGTCCCGGCCAGGTCGCTCTGGGTGGCGGCAGGCTTCTTGGTAGTCATCAGGCGTGAACTCCTCAGGCATATTTTCATGGCCTAAGTAGTGACTGGCGGGCTTCTCCAGCCGTTCCTTTTTTCTGACCTTTGATCGCGTTATTGCCAAAAGACAGGACAAAAGCAAAATAAATGCTAAGAACCTCTATACGGACAGGCTAAAATGCGCGCCCGGCTATCCGCTGATCCTTTTCTAACGCGCCCCACAAGGTTCGCTACGTGATCGAGTTTCAAAACGTCCATAAAACCTACCGCGTCGCCGGTAAGGAAATTCCCGCCCTGCATCCGACCAGTCTGACGATTGAGAACGGGCAGGTTTACGGCTTGATCGGTCATTCCGGCGCAGGAAAAAGTACCCTGCTGCGTCTGATCAATCGCCTGGAAAACGCCAGCGGCGGCAAGATCATCGTCGACGGTGAAGAAGTCACCGCTCTCGACGCCAACGGCCTGCGCCGCTTCCGTCAGCAGGTCGGAATGATTTTCCAGCACTTCAACCTGCTGGCCTCCAAGACAGTCGCCGATAACGTCGCGCTGCCACTGACCCTGGCCGGCGAACTGTCGCGCAGCGAGATCGACTCGCGCGTGGCCGAGTTGCTGGCGCGGGTGGGTTTGTCCGACCACGCGAAAAAGTACCCGGCGCAATTGTCCGGCGGCCAGAAGCAGCGTGTGGGCATTGCCCGCGCCTTGGCGACCAAGCCGAAAATCCTGCTGTGCGATGAAGCCACCAGCGCCCTCGACCCCCAAACCACCGCTTCGGTCCTGCAATTGCTGGCCGAGATCAATCGCGAGTTGAAACTGACCATCGTCCTGATCACCCACGAGATGGATGTAATCCGCCGCGTGTGCGACCAAGTTGCCGTGATGGACGCCGGCGTGATCGTCGAGCAAGGTCCGGTGGCCGAGGTGTTCCTGCATCCAAAGCACCCGACCACCAAGCGCTTCGTGCAGGAAGACGAGCAGATCGACGAAGGCGAACAGCGTGACGACTTCGCTCACGTACCGGGGCGCATCGTTCGTCTGACGTTCCAGGGCGAAGCGACCTACGCGCCACTGCTGGGCACCGTCGCCCGCGAAACCGGCGTCGACTACAGCATCCTCGCCGGTCGTATCGACCGCATCAAAGACGTCCCTTACGGGCAACTGACCCTGGCCGTGACCGGCGGTGACATGGAAGCGGCCTTCGCCCGCTTCACCGCAGCCGACGTCCACATGGAGGTGCTGCGCTAATGGAAGCCCTGACAAGTTTCTTCGCCAATATCGACTGGCTCGAAATCTGGCTGGCCACCGGCGACACCTTGCTGATGCTCGGTGGTTCGTTGTTGTTCACCGTATTGCTCGGCTTGCCGCTGGGCGTGCTGCTGTTCCTGTGCAGCCCGCGCCAGTTGCTGGAAGCCAAAGGCGTCTACGCGATGTTGTCGCTGGTGGTGAACATCCTGCGGTCGCTGCCGTTCATCATCCTGTTGATCGTGATGATCCCGTTCACCGTGTTGATCACCGGCACGTCGCTGGGTGTCGCCGGTGCGATCCCGCCGCTGGTGGTGGGTGCCACGCCGTTCTTTGCGCGCCTGGTGGAAACCGCCCTGCGTGAAGTCGACCGCGGCATCATCGAAGCGACCCAGGCCATGGGCGCGACCACGCGACAGATCATCACCAACGCGTTGCTGCCAGAAGCCCGGCCGGGCATCTTCGCAGCGATTACGGTGACAGCGATTACACTGGTTTCCTACACGGCGATGGCCGGTGTCGTGGGTGCCGGTGGCTTGGGTGACCTGGCGATCCGCTTCGGCTACCAGCGTTTCCAGACCGATGTGATGGTCGTGACGGTGGTGTTGCTGCTGGTTCTGGTGCAAGTGCTGCAAACCGTTGGCGACAAGTTGGTCGTCCACTTTTCTCGTAAGTAAGACATGAGCCGGCCATTCGCTGGCAGGTGCCAAACGGGCACCTCACATGGAGTTAGCTGAATGAAAAAACTACTCGTCGCCTTCGCAGCCGTTGCCGCGTTCTCGGCCCACGCTGAAACCCTGACCGTCGCGGCCACCCCGGTGCCACACGCCGAGATCCTCGAGTTCGTGAAGCCGACCCTGGCCAAGGAAGGCGTGGACCTTAAGGTCAAGGTCTTCACTGACTACATCCAGCCGAACGTACAGGTCGCGGAAAAACGCCTGGACGCCAACTTCTTCCAGCACCAGCCGTACCTGGATGAATTCAACAAGGCCAAGGGCACCCACCTGGTGTCGGTAGCCGGCGTGCACCTGGAACCGCTGGGCGCCTACTCCAGCAAGTACAAGACCCTCGCTGAACTGCCGGGCGGCGCCAACGTGGTGATCCCGAACGACGCCACCAACGGCGGCCGTGCACTGCTGCTGATGGCCAAGGCCGGCCTGATCACGTTGAAGGATTCAAACAACATCCTGTCGACCGTGAAAGACATTACCGCCAATCCCAAGGACCTGAAGATCCGTGAACTGGAAGCCGCGACCATCCCGCGCGTGCTGACCCAGGTCGACCTGGCGCTGATCAACACCAACTACGCGCTGGAAGCCAAGCTTGATCCGGCCAAGGACGCGCTGTTCATCGAAGGCAGCGACTCGCCCTACGTGAACATCCTGGTGGCTCGTCCGGATGACAAGGACAGCGACGCGATGAAGAAACTGGTGACGGCGTTGCACAGCCCGCAAGTGAAGGCCTTCATTCTCGAGAAGTACAAAGGCGCAGTGGTGCCGGCGTTCTGATCGAACCGTTTGCAATGAAAAAGGGGACGCCAAATGCGTCCCCTTTTTAGTGCACCATGAACATTGAAAACACGACGAAGCCTTGTAGGAGCTGGCTTGCCAGCGAATGCAGTCTGTCAGTCAACGCTGGGCTGAAGGGTCGGACGCCTTCGCCGGCTAGCCGGCTCCTACAGGGTTGTGCGGTGCTTAGTTGCGGTTAAGCATCACCGGCAATTGCGCCACCAGCTTCGCATTGTTCAACGGTGCGCGGATGAAACCGCGCTGGGTGCCGTCCGGTCCGATCACCGCGAGGTTGCCGCTGTGGTCGACGGTGTAGTTCGGCTTGCTGGTGTCGGCCGGAATAAATGGAATGCTCACCGCATTGGCGACCTTTTGCAGCTCATCGGTCGACTTGGGCGTCAGGCCGACAAACTGCGGGTCGAAGTAGCCCAGGTACTGCTTGAGCTGCTGGGGCGTGTCGCGATTGGGGTCGACACTGACCAGCACGATTTGCAGCTTGGCCACCGCTTCTGGCGGCAACTCGCTCTTGATCTGGCGCAACTGGGCGAGGGTGGTCGGGCAGATGTCAGGGCAAAAGGTGTAGCCGAAGAACAACAGGCTCCACTTGCCTTTCAATTCATTAATCGTGACCGGCTGGCCGTCCTGGTTGGTCATCGTCACGTCCGGCAGATTCCGGCTCTGCGGCAGCAGGATGATGCCGGCGTCGATCAGCGCCGTCGGATCACCCTGGTTTTTCCCGGACAGCACCTTGTTGACGGTCAGGCCCAGGATCAGCGCGATCACGGCCACGAGAATGAAGACGGTTTTCTGGGTTCGAGTCATAGGGTCAACAATAAGTAATGGTCTACGAGCAGGGCGATAAACAGCAGGAACAAGTAGTAGATAGAGTACTTGAACGTGTTGATCGCCGCGTGCGGCCGAGTGCCACGGTACAGCACCACGGCCCATTGCAGAAACCGCGCACCCAGCGCGAGCGCACACACCAGGTAGAGCGTACCGCTCATGTGGATCACATAGGGCAGCAGACTGACCGCGAGCAACACGAAGGTATAGAGCAGGATGTGGACCTTGGTGTAGTGCTCGCCATGGGTCACCGGCAGCATCGGGATATCGGCCTTGGCGTATTCCTCCTTGCGGTGAATCGCCAAGGCCCAGAAGTGTGGCGGGGTCCAGGCGAAGATGATCAGCACCAGCAGCAACGGCTCGGCGCTGACGTGTCCGGTGGCGGCGGTCCAGCCGAGCAACGGCGGGGCAGCCCCGGCCAGCCCGCCGATGACGATGTTCTGCGGGGTCGCACGCTTGAGAAACCCGGTGTAGATCACCGCGTAGCCGAGCAACGAGGCAAGGGTCAGCCACGCAGTCAGCGGGTTGGTGAACGCCAGCAGCAAGGCTTGCCCCAGGGCCGCCAACATCAGCGCGAAAGTCAGTGCGGCGGTCGGCGAGACCCGGCCTTCGGCCAATGGCCGTTTGTGGGTGCGCGCCATGATCGCGTCGATGCGCCGGTCCACCACGTGATTGACCGCCGCCGCGCCACCGGCACACAGGGCGATGCCCAGGTTGCCGAAAATCAGCACCGTCCACGGCACCCCGGCGCGGGTTGCCAGGAACATCCCCACCAGCGACGTAATGAGCATCAGCACCACGACTTTGGGTTTGGTCAGTTCCAGGTAATCACGCCAGATCGCCTGACTGGGACGTTCGCCGATCAGAATCGCCATGGCATCTCTCCTTTTATTGTTATGGGCCCGGCTGAATGTTTACGCGGGCTGAAGCGCCAGCGCGCTGGCTGCCTGACCCGGACCAGACTGGTCCGGGCGTGGTAATTGACCAACACCAGGGTCAGCAACAACGCGGCGCCCCCGGCGTTGTGCGCGACGGCCACCGGCAGCGGCAGATGGAACAGCACGTTGCTGATGCCCAGGGTAATTTGTGCGCCGAGGGCGATCAGTACCAGGCCCGCCAGACGCGTCATGCCGACCGCTTTGAGTTGCCAGGCCAGACCGAGCAACACCAGGGTCACCAGCAACGCGCCGATGCGATGGGTCAGGTGAATGGCGGTACGGGCATCGCTGTCCAGTTGCCCGCCCAGGTAATTCGGGCCGATGTGTTGGGTCAAGTGAAAGCCATTGGCGAAGTCAGCGGGCGGCAACCACTGGCCGTGACAGGTCGGAAAGTCGATGCACGCCACCGCCGCGTAATTGGAGCTGACCCAGCCACCCAAGGCGATCTGCCCGATCACCAGCAACAATCCGGCGGTCGCCCAATACTGCAAGCGACGCGGCACGGTCAGCGCCGGGACCATGCCCGACAGCCTCAACGTCAGCAGAAACAGCAGGCTCAAGGTCGCGAAGCCTCCAAGCAAATGCCCCGTGACCACTTGCGGCCAGAGCTTGAGCGTCACCGTCCACATGCCGAACGCCGCCTGAGCGAACACCACCGCCAGCAGGAACAGCGGCAACTTCAGCGGTTGTCCCGCATGACGGCGCAGCACCCAGGCGCGACCGGCAAGCACTGCAATCAACGTCGCCAGGGTGCCGGCGAAGTAGCGGTGGATCATCTCGTTCCAGCCCTTGTGGGCCTCGACCGGGGCATCGGGGAAATGCAATTCGGCATGAGCCAGTTGAGCTTCGCTTTTCGGCACGCTGATGAAGCCGTAGCAGCCGGGCCAGTCCGGACAGCCGAGGCCGGCGTGGGTCAGGCGGGTGTAGGCGCCGAGCAACACCACAATCAATGCCAGCAACGTGGCAAACAGCGCGAGGCGAAATCCAGGTTTGGCCATGACGATGCCCTTATCCGATGTTCGACAGTTTCAGCAGGTGACGCAGGTCGTTCAGCAGGTCCTTGCCCTTGACCGTCGGGTCATAGCGCAGCACCAGGTTGCCGTGTGGGTCGATGATCCACAGTTGCGGCGTGGTCTTGTCGCCCGTGGCCTTGCTGAAGGTGGTCAGGTCCAGTGGATAACGTTGCAGCTGAGGATATTCACGTTGCAGCTTGGCGTCGTAGTCGGCGCTCAAGGGTTGTGCGGCGGCTAGGGCATGGCTGGCACGGGAAGCGTCGCGCCCCAGGCCAATCTGGATCTGCCGCGCCAGGTACACCAGTTGCTGGCAGTCCACCGCGCAATCCTTGGGCGCCGTCACCAGCATTTGCCAGCGATCTTCCTCGGCCTGCACACCGATATCGGCGCGGGTCTGGCCGTTGCCGAGCAGTTCGCCGTGATAACTGCGGCCCTCGGGCACCCAGAAGTTCAGCTTGTACATGCCGGTGGCGAGGATCATCGGACCGATCACCCCGAGCAGGATCAACAGCAATTGCAAGCGCCCCTTGCGCCGGCTCGCCGGCGGTTTGGCCTCAGACATGCTGGGTGGATTCATGGCCGCTCCCATGGTGTTTCTCCTTTGCGTTGTGCCAGCCGAGATACAGATAAAGGCCGAACAGGGCGATCGCCATCGCGAACCACTGCACGGCATAAGCGAGGTGTTTTTCCGGGCCCATGGCGACCACCGGCCAGTCGGCCTGGTAGGTGGCCGGACCGGTTTCTGCGCGAAGCTCAAAGGCGAAGCCTTCGCGGTCGAGGGACTTCCAGAATTGGCTCGGCTCGACGGCAGTGATTAATTTCGGCCAGGTTGTGGTCGCCGGGTCGGCATGCAACTGGAACGTCGTGCCGGGCGAGACGTAGACCCAGGCGTCGAGGCTGACCGCTTCGGCAGGGGTCTGGAATTGGACGGGGGTGCGCCGCTCCGGCCAGGGCAGCCAGCCGCGATTGACCAGCAACCACAGCCCGCTGGCCTGATCGTGAAACGGTTGCAACAGCTCGACGCCGACCCGGCCGTTACGTTGGCTGTTGTCCAGCAGCAGGCTGTGCTCGGCATCGAACTGGCCGTGCAGGCGCACCCGGCGGAACGCCGAATCCGCGGTGTGTTGCAACTCGGTGCTGGCCATCGGTTCGGCGGCGCGGCGCTCGGCATAGGTTTGCAGCAGCGCGCTTTTCTCCGCGCCCCGGCTCAATTGCCAGAACCCCAGGCTCACCAGCAGCGGCAGCAACAGCGCCACCACCAGCGTCGGCACGATACCCGGCCGAAAACGCTTCATGGCATCGCCAAAAAGTCGGTCACCGCGATAGCTATACTCAACTGCATCGCTTGTCCCCCCGGAGTCTCACCATGCTCAAAGCAGCCATCGTCCTGATGCTGATTGCCACGGTTGTCAGCCTGTTCAGCGGCCTGTTTTTTCTGGTCAAGGACGACAGCCGCTCAAACCGCCTCGTCATTGCCTTGAGTGTGCGTGTAACGCTGGCCGCCCTTACCCTCGGTCTGATCACCTGGGGGTTTTTCAGCGGCCAGTTGGTGTCTCATGCCCCTTGGTAACTGTAAGAGCTAGCTTGCTCCTGCAGTTGATTTAGAGCACGTAGACGAAAACGAACAGCCCGATCCAGACCACGTCCACGAAGTGCCAGTACCAGCTCGCCGCTTCAAAGCCGAACTGGTGCTCGTTGTCGAAGTGCCCACGCATGACGCGCATCAGCATCACAAACAAAATGATCGTGCCGATGGTCACATGAGCGCCGTGAAATCCTGTGAGCATGAAAAACGTCGCGCCGTAGATGCCCGAGCCCAGGGTCAGGCCCAGTTCACGGTAGGCATGCATGTACTCTTCAGCTTGCAGGGTCAGAAAGCCGCAACCGAGCAGAACGGTGATCGCCAACCACAACTTCAGTGCGCCGCGATGCCCCTTCTTCAAGGCATGGTGGGCGATGGTCACCGTGACGCTGGAGCTGACCAGCAAGATGGTGTTGATCAGCGGCAACCCCCACGGGCTGATGACTTCCTTGGGCGGCGGAAACACCTTCGAGTCGGGGTTTTCCAGCAGCGGCCAGGTGAACTGGAAGTTCGGCCACAGCATGTGCGCGATGCCTTTGGGGCCTTCACCGCCGAGGGCCGGGCCAGAGACGTGGCGTACATAGAACAGCGCGCCGAAAAAGGCGATGAAGAACATCACCTCCGAGAAGATGAACCAGCTCATGCCCCAACGGAACGAGCGATCCATCTGCGGGCTGTACAAGCCGCCGCGACTCTCCTTGATCACCGTGCCGAACCAGCCGAACAACATGTAGGCCAGCAACAGCCCGCCGACGAAAAAGATCAACGGCCCGTGGGATTCCGGGCGCGCAGCCTTCAGATCGTTGAACCAGGTCCCCAGGCCGTACACCGTGGTGACCATGCCGAGCGTGGCGATGATTGGCCATTTGCTCTGGGCGGGAACGTAATAATGTTCATGAGTTGCCATTTATTGTTCTCCTTATCGGGCACGCTCAGCCGCCAGTGTTTACAGCGACCGGTGGATGTCGGGCGGTGATATCGAACAGCGTGTAGGACAGCGTCAGGTGCTTCACGTCCTTGGGCATGTCACGGTCAACGATGAAACGTACCGGCATCTCGATCCGTTGACCCGGCTGCAGCACTTGCTGGGTAAAGCAGAAACATTCGGTCTTGTGGAAATACGCCGCCGCGGTGCTCGGCGCGATGCTCGGCACGGCCTGGGCGCTCATCGGCTTGTCGGTGGGGTTGTGGGCGACGAAGATCATCTCGTTCACGGCCCCCGGGTTGGCCACCAGGTCGTCACCCTTGGGATAGAACTCCCACGGCATGTCGGCGTTGTTCATCGACAGGAACTGCACGCGCACCTGCCGCGAGGTATCGACGGTTTGCTCACCCTCGTACTGCCCGGCGGTCTTGCCATTGATACCGAAGGCCTTGCACATCACGTCGTAGATCGGCACCAGCGCAAACCCGAACACAAACATTGCAGCCACCACCATCAGCAAACGCGTGACCAGCTTCTTCAACGAAATTGAGTCAGCCATGACTTCCAACCTCCACAACAAACCCTGTAGGAGCTGGCTTGCCAGCGAAAGCGGTATGTCTGACACACCGAGCGGCAGCCTTCGCCAGCAAGCCAGCTCCTACAGAACGCATGTTCATTTCACTTCCGGCGGCGTGGTGAAGGTGTGATACGGCGCTGGTGAAGGAATGCTCCACTCCAGGCCTTCAGCCCCATCCCACGGTTTGGCCGGTGCAGGGGGGCCGCCGCGGATGGTCTTGATCACGATGAACAGGAAGAACAGCTGCGTGGCACCAAACATGAACGCGCCAATCGACGACACCATGTTGAAGTCGGCGAACTGCAGGTTGTAGTCCGGAATCCGCCGCGGCATGCCCGCCAGTCCAACGAAGTGCATCGGGAAGAAGGTCAGGTTCATGCCCACGAAGGACAGCCAGAAATGCAGCTTGCCCAGGGTTTCGTCATACATGTGGCCAGTCCATTTCGGCAACCAGTAGTAGGCCGAGGCGAAGATCCCGAAGATCGCCCCCGGCACCAGTACATAGTGAAAGTGGGCGACCACGAAGTAGGTGTCCTGGTACTGGAAGTCCGCCGGGGCGATGGCCAGCATCAACCCGGAGAACCCGCCGATGGAGAACAGGATCACGAACGCCACGGCAAACAGCATCGGTGTCTCGAAGGTCAGCGAGCCTTGCCACATGGTGCTGGCCCAGTTGAACACCTTCACCCCGGTCGGCACCGCAATCAGCAGCGTGGCGTACATGAAAAACAGTTCGCCCACCAGCGGAATGCCGACCACGAACATGTGGTGCGCCCAGACGATGAACGACAGGAACGCAATGCTCGCCGTGGCGTAGACCATCGAGGTGTAGCCGAACAGCGGCTTGCGCGAGAAGGTCGGGATGATCGAGCTGACGGCGCCGAACGCCGGCAGGATCATGATGTACACCTCGGGGTGACCGAAGAACCAGAACACGTGCTGGAACAACACCGGGTCGCCGCCACCGGCAGCACTGAAGAAGCTGGTGCCGAAGTGGATGTCCATCAGCATCATCGTCACGCACCCGGCCAGTACCGGCATCACCGCGATCAGCAGGAACGCGGTGATCAGCCACGTCCAGACGAACAACGGCATTTTCATCAACGTCATGCCGGGGGCGCGCAAGTTGAGGATGGTGGCGATCACGTTGATCGCGCCCATGATCGAACTGATCCCCATCAGGTGGATGGCGAAGATGAAGTAGGTCACGCTTTCCGGCGCATACGTCGTCGACAGCGGCGCGTAGAACGTCCAGCCGAAGTTCGGCCCGCCACCGGGGGTGAACAGGGTCGACACCAGCAGCAGGAATGCCGCTGGCAACAGCCAGAAGCTGAAGTTGTTCATCCGTGGCAGGGCCATGTCCGGCGCGCCGATCATCAACGGGATCATCCAGTTGGCGAGGCCGACGAAGGCCGGCATCACCGCACCGAAGACCATCACCAGGCCGTGCATGGTGGTCATCTGGTTGAAGAATGCCGGCTCGACGATTTGCAGCCCTGGCTGGAACAGCTCGGCGCGAATCACCATCGCGAACGAACCGCCCAACAGGAACATGGAGAACGCAAACCACAGGTACAGCGTGCCGATGTCCTTGTGGTTGGTGGTCAGCACCCAACGCATCAGGCCTTTGGCGGGGCCGTGGGCGTGGTCGGCATGACCATGGTCATCGATGACGGCGCTCATGGTTTGTCTCCTGCAAGCAGATGGGCTGGGCGGGCCGGGGCGCGCTGCCCCGACCGGTTCCGTACGTGCGCAATGGACCGGGTCATTTGCTTTCCGCCTGTTTCAGCTCCAGCACTTCTTTAGGCGTGACCATGTCGCCCTTGTTGTTGCCCCAGGCATTACGTTCATAGGTCACGACCGCCGCGATATCGACTTCAGACAACTGCTTACCGAACGCCGCCATCGCGGTGCCGGGCTTGCCGAAGAACACACGGTGCAAGTGGTCGGCTTTCGGCCCGGTGGCAATCGGCGAACCCTTGAGCGCCGGGAACATCGGCGGCAGGCCCTGGCCCTCGGCCTGGTGACAGGCCACGCAGGTGGTGTGATAGATCTTGTCGCCGCGTTCCTTGAGCTCGTCGAGGGTCCATTCCTTGGTGGTCAGCTCTTTCATCTGCGCGGCTTCGGCCTTGCGATCGGCCAGCCATTTTTCGTAATCGGCCTTTTCCTTGACCTCGACCACGGTTGGCATGAAGCCGTGATCCTTGCCGCACAACTCGGCGCACTGGCCACGGTAGATGCCGGGCTTGTCGATGCGGGTCCAGGCTTCGTTGACGAACCCCGGGATCGCATCGCGCTTGACTGCGAAGGCCGGCACCCACCAGGAGTGGATCACGTCGGCGGAGGTCACCAGGAAGCGCACCTTGGTGCCGACCGGCAGCACCAACGGCTGGTCGACTTCGAGCAGGTAGTGCTCGCCCTTGGCTTCCTTGTTGTGGATTTGATCTTGCGGGGTAGCCAGGTTGCTGAAGAACTCGACGTCCTGGCCCAGGTATTTGTAGTGCCACTTCCACTGGTAGCCGGTGATCTGGATATCGATCTCCGGCTCACTGGCGTCGTACATCTTGATCAGGGTCGCGGTAGCGGGAACCGCCATCGCCACCAGGATCACGAAGGGCACGATGGTCCAGAGGATTTCGACGGTGGTGCTTTCATGAAATTTGGCGGCCACCTGCCCGGTCGAGCGGCGGTGGAGAATCATCGACCAGAACATGGCACCAAAGACGATGATGCCGATCACCACACAGATCCAGAAAATGGTCATGTGCAGGTCGAATACTGCGTGACTGATTTCAGTCGCTCCAGGCGCCATATTCACAGTCCAGGCCGCTTGCGCCTGACTGAAAATCGACCACAACAGGAGGCCCATCCAGACATGTGGATGTCGCATCATTGCGGGTTCCCCTTATCGTTCTTGTTATCCCGCCGGCTTTCACCTGCGGCAAGGGAGCGGCTGCATCAGACTACGAACTTGAAGCACCGGGCCTTGCTGCATATGCAGTCGGGCGTCATCAGCTAACTCCATTCCAACCCGAGTATAGACAGCACCTCCGACCTCGCAATGCGAAGGCGTAAATCATCTGAAACAGCATTAACTTGCTTTGCAAGGCACGAATGGAGAAGGATGCAGACGAGTGGTGGCCAATCGTTATAACGGGGCTGTCTCAAGGATGAAATAATTATGACAAATGCGTCTTAGCATTTTTCGTAAGCCAGCTAAGTTATGTCTTCCCTATTTCATTGCCTTGTTCCCTGGAGTTTTCATGAACACCGCCGCATTGCGCGAGCAGATCCAAACAGCCCAACAACACGAAAAAGACACCGGTCTGCTGACTCGTCAGCTGGAAAGCAAGCTGCCTCACCTGCACCCGGCGATCCAGTTGCCGGAAGCGGACGCCAACGGCGTGTTGACACGTTTTGTCGCCGCCTACATCGAAGAAGTGCCTGATCTGCTGGATGCAGCCAATGAAGTCGCCAGGGAAGCGGGCATTGAGTCACAGATCAAACCGGTGCTGAAAATCGCCGAACAGTACTTTCTCCAGCCGCCCGCCATCATGGCCGGCCATGTCGGGCTCGACAGCCTGCTGGATGAAGCCTACCTGGCGCACCGCTTTGTCGAAGAGGTCAACGATCTGTACATCAAGCATTTCGGCCAGCCACTGATCCCCTTGGACATGACTGTCGCCAACCTGATCGCTCACCAATTGATCGGTGAGGCATTTGCCAACCAACTGGACGAAGCGGTGCATCACGCCATCGAAGAAATGCTCAACGACGAGAGTTTTGCGCTGGAATCGGTGGAGGCTTACCGCGACAAGCTCAGCAGCCCGGATACCGGTGCCGCGTGGAAACGCTGGCCGTGCATGTCGCGTCGGCTGGGTGTAGGACTTGAGCTGGATCAGCCGGCCGCTTGATCAACCTGTCCCCAATCCCCTGTGGGAGCTGGCTTGCCAGCGAAGGCGTTGAACGTTCAGCCCTGAGCTGGCTGAACTACCGCTTTCGCTGGCAAGCCAGCTCCTACAAGGAGGGTTTAGAACCGTGCCTTGGGTGTCGCCACCGGAATCGGATGGCTGCCATCGAGCGGCAGGAAACAGCCCTTGTCTGCATCGTAGGCTTTGATCTGGCTGGTTTCGATGTTGTACACCCAACCGTGGATAAACAACTGACCGTTGGCCATGCGCGAGGCCACCGATGGGTGGGTCCGCAGATGCTGTAGCTGGGCGATCACGTTCTCCTCGGTGAGGATGTGCATGCTTTCGCTTTCACTCGAGCAGTTGCAGTTGTCCTGCACCATGGTCTTGGCCACTTCGGCATGGCGCAGCCAGGCTTTGACCGTGGGCATTTTTTCCAGGCTGTCGGGGTTCAGCACCGCACGCATGGCGCCGCAGTCGGAGTGCCCGCAAATGATGATGTGATGCACGCCCAGCGCCAGCACGGCGTATTCGATGGCCGTCGAGACGCCGCCGTTCATTTGCCCGTAGGGTGGCACCACGTTACCGACGTTGCGGGTCACGAACAGATCGCCGGGGGAGCTTTGGGTGATCAGTTCAGGGACGATCCGCGAGTCGGCACAGGCGATGAACATCGCTCGAGGGCGCTGCGCCGTGGCGAGTTTTTTGAAGAGCGCTTCCTGTTGCGGAAAGATCTCATGATGAAAATGCAAGAAGCCGTCGACGATATGCTGCAGCGCTGCATCGGCGGTTTCCGCCTCGGGCTGGGCTGAATCCGACGCAGCCAACGGCTGTTTATCCTTATCGCTCATGATGGTTCCTCATTTGGCGGATCCGCGAATTTTCCCGTTTTGGCCGGTGAGAAGCCAGTGGCTCCTTCACCCATGCTCAACCATAGGCCAATTGTCTTCAAATCAATGACATCTGGCGACCTGGCGGACAAAAGGCTTCGCAGTCGAGGTTAAACCCGTCCCGCTGATTGAGCCCCAACCGCCTGATGGCCTTGCTGAAGCGCTGCGCCAGCATCTCCGCAAACGGCCCCTCGCCGCGCATCCGGGCACCAAAGCGGCTGTCGTATAGCTCGCCGCCACGACTCTGGCGAATCAGGCTCAGGACATGTGTGGCCCGCTGCGGGTAGTGCACCGCCAGCCACTCCTCGAACAACGGCGCCACTTCCAGCGGCAAGCGCAGCATCATGTAGGCCGCGCTCTGGGCCCCGGCAGCATGGGCCTCGGTCAGCAGGCTTTCCAGTTCGGCTTCGTTGATCATCGGGATCATCGGCGAACACAGCACACCCACCGGGATGCCCGCGTCGCGCATCACCCGGATCGCCCGCAGCCGGGCCTTGGGCGCCGCTGCACGCGGTTCGAGGATACGCTTGAGCTCGTCGTCCAGGGTGGTGAGGCTGATCATCACTCCCACCAGCCGCTGCCGGGCGAGTTCGCTCAGCAGGTCGAGATCGCGGAGAATCAGCGAGCCCTTGGTGATGATGGTCACCGGATGCCGATAGCGCAGGAGCACTTCGAGGGTCTTGCGGGTGATCCGGTGTTCGCGCTCGATCGGCTGGTACGGGTCGGTGTTGGAGCCGAGGTTGATGGGCGCACATTGATAGCCGCGCCTGGACAGCTGTTCTTCCAGCACATCGGCGGCGTTGGTCTTGGCGATGAGCCGCGTTTCGAAATCCAGCCCGGGCGACATGTCCCAATACGCGTGGCTGGGCCTGGCGTAGCAATAGATGCAACCGTGCTCGCAGCCGCGATAGGGGTTGATCGAACGGTCGAAGGGCAGGTCCGGCGAGGTGTTGCGGGTGATGATGGTTTTCGCCGTTTCAAAGCGCACCTCGGTGCCTTGCGTAAGCGGCACTTCCTGATACCAGCCATCATCCTCGGCCACCGAACGGCTCGGGGCAAAGCGGTTGTGCGGGTTGGTCGCCGTGCCGCGGCCACGGGGAGGCAGTGAAGTCACGATGCGGGCTCCTTTGTCTGTATATCCATACAGTAAACGACACTGCGCCAACCGGCCAGTACCGCTCAGCCCCTTTAGCGCCGGCCGTGAACTCACTTTTGGCTGATCAATAAAAACAAATACAACTAACGAAACATATAGCCAGTGGTTTGATTGATTACCCGAACGTATATTCAACCCCACCAGGCAACACCCTCACCCAAATAAATAAAAGGATTTATTCATGTCGTTTTTTAATCAGCGCGGTATCTTCCTGCAACTTATGCAACCTGGCCCTTCTGAACCCAACACACTGGTATCGATGCAACTGGCTCGAAAAGAACTTGGCTGGGACGCGGAAACCGAAACTCAAGTTGAAAGCCTGGTCGATTCGCAGTTCTACACCGCTGTTTCCACTGACCGTGGCCACTCCTTCAGTATCCGTACCATTGGCACCGACGTCGACGGTGACGGTACTGTCGGTGCGGCCGACAAAGCCAAGCTGCAGGCGCTGGCCAAGGCTTATGTGAGTATCGTCAATCCCTGATTTTGCCTTGACGATGGCTGGTCACCTAGTGCATGCGGCTTGTAGCATGCACTTTAACTAGCAATAGTTATGAATATGAGCGCGTTATTGATCGACGGTATATATCTACAAAAAACAGAACTAACCGACATGACAAAGATCATCATAAAAATACTAAAAACATTGATCGAGTCAGTAGCGGAACCAGGGATTACTTCAAAGATGCAACGCCCATGGCATTGAACTTAAAAGATAACGGTCGAACCATCACTCTGGATTACGACCCTTGGTCAAATATAAACGTCATAAAGGAAAACTCTATCGACCAGAAGGATAGTGACGCCATCACCGAACTCGCCGTGGCTTATGATCGTCAATCAACCATCGGTCCCGAGCATGGTGCTTTTCTTCGCTTTCGCGCCAGACCCGCCGCTTCACGATTCTTTGACAGTCCGCTCACAGGCCTTTGACTGTGCATCACCCATCCTTGCCAGCATCTTCCCGTCCCTTTTTTGAACGGTCGCCCTAGCATGTCTTTACCACGATTTCTTTCCGCAATATGCCTGTCGCTGTTGGCCCTTGTTAACCTGGCACCGGCAATGGCCGACGATAGCGTGACCCAGCGCCCGGCGGACTGGGCGCAACCGATCGAGAAGCAATACAACCTGTTCCAGATGTCGCCCACCCTCTACCGCAGCGCCTTGCCGGACAAGGGCGCAGTACCGCTGCTGGAGAAACTCAAGGTCGGAACAGTCATCACCTTCCTCCCTGAAACGGATTCCAGTTGGTTGTCCTCGCCGGGCATCACCCAGGTCCAACTGCCTTACCGCACCAACCATGTGGATGACGCCGATGTGCTCAAGGCCTTGCGCGCCATCCAGTCCGCCGAAGCCAAAGGCCCGGTGCTGATGCATTGCAAGCATGGCTCCGACCGCACTGGCCTGATGGCGGCCATGTACCGGGTGGTCATCCAGGGCTGGACCAAGGAAGAAGCCCTGAATGAAATGACCCAGGGCGGCTTTGGCGACAGCACCCACTTCAAGGACGGCATCCGCTACATGATGCAGGCGGATGTCGACAAGCTGCGCACGGCGCTGGCCAACGGCGATTGCAGCACCAGCCCGTTTGCAGCGTGCTCGATGAAAAGCTGGTTCAAGTCCGCCCATATCGAATAAAAAAGCGTTCTTCACGCAATCCCGGGAAACCAACTATAGGAGCCGGCTTGCTGGCGATGGACTCCAAAGCGCCGCGTGTATCCAGTTCACACGCGTTATCGTTAACGACCATCGCTGGCAAGCCAGCTCCTACAAGTGATCGCGAATCGAATCCCAAACTGTAGGAGCCGGCTTGCTGGCGATGGACTCCAAAGCGACGCGTTTATCCAGTTCACACGCGTTATCGTTAACGACCATCGCTGTCAAGCCAGCGCCTACAGGAGACCGCGTCAGAGTCGAAAAGGAAGTGACCTCCACGCCGGTGAACCCAAAAAATTCAAACGCGATTATTCCGGCTTTTTCTTCAACTTCGGGTTCGGAAAGAACTGGACCGCCTGCACCTTGGTGTCCGCAGGCTTGGGCGCCGCCGTATTGACCCGCGTTCCCAGCTCTTTGGGTACCGACAGCCCTTGTTCATTGAGTGTGTCGGAGTAGCCGCAGGCCACGCACTCACGGTGCGGGACCAGGTCTTCGTTCCACATCATCAACTTGTCCGGCTCGCTGCAGGCCGGGCAGACCGCCCCGGCGATAAAGCGTTTTTTGGTGATCACAGGTCCCTCACTCATGCTGCCGCGTCCTCAGTCAGGCCGCTGTGGCGCAAGAGTGCGTCAATCGATGGCGCACGGCCACGGAAGTCGACGAACAACACCATCGGCTCCTGGGAACCGCCGCGGGCCAGGATCGCTTCGCGGAACGCGCGACCGGTGGCGGCATTGAGTACGCCTTCTTCTTCAAACTTCGAGAACGCATCGGCCGACAGCACTTCAGCCCATTTGTAGCTGTAGTAACCGGCGGCATAACCACCCGCGAAGATGTGCGCGAAGCTGTTGGGGAAGCGGTTGTAGGCCGGTGGACGCATCACCGAGACCTCGTCGCGCACGCCTTCGAGCACTTGCAACACGCTGCGACCGTCGCCGTGGGTGGCGTGCAGTTCGAAGTCGAACAGCGAGAACTCCAGTTGGCGGACCATCATCAGGCCGGACTGGAAGTTTTTCGCCGCGAGCATTTTCCCCAGCAGGTCCTGCGGCAAAGGCTCGCCGGTTTCATAATGACCGGAAATCAGCGCCAGGCCTTCCGGCTCCCAGCACCAGTTTTCCATGAACTGGCTTGGCAGCTCGACCGCATCCCAGGCCACACCGTTGATGCCGGACACGCCAGCATGTTCGACGCGGGTCAGCAGGTGATGCAGGCCGTGGCCGAACTCATGGAACAGGGTGGTGACTTCATCGTGGGTCAGCAGGGCAGGCTTGCCGCTGTCGGCCGGGGTGAAGTTGCACACCAGGTTCGCCACCGGGCTTTGCAATACGCCGCCCACAGTGCGACGACGGTCGCGGGCGCCGTCCATCCAGGCTCCACCACGCTTGTTGGCGCGGGCATACAGGTCAAAGAAGAAACGGCCGACGTGCTGACCGTTTTCCTTGATTTCGAACAGGCGCACGTCCGGGTGCCAGGTGTCGAAGCCCTTGAGTTCGGCAATCTCGATGCCGTACAGGCGCTGGACGATGGCGAACAGACCGCCGAGCACCTTGTCGATCGGGAAGTAGGCGCGCAGGGCTTCCTGGGCGACGCTGTAACGCTGCTCGCGGAGTTTTTCGCCGTAGAAACCGCTGTCCCAGCTTTGCAGGTCCGGGCAACCCTTTTCAGCAGCGTAAGCCTTGAGCTGCTCCAGGTCCTGGGCAGCGAACGGCTTGCTGCGCTTGGCCAGGTCTCGCAGGAAACTCAGCACCTGATCACTGGACTCAGCCATTTTGGTCGCCAGGCTCAGTTCGGAGAAACTGCTGAACCCCAACAGTTTTGCCAGTTCCTGACGCAGGTCGAGGATCTCTTCCATGACCGGGCCATTGTCGTTCTGGCCGGCGTTCTGGCCCTGGTCCGAGGCACGGGTGCAGTAGGCGGCGTAGACTTCTTCACGCAGGGCGCGGTTTTGCGCGTAGGTCATCACCGCGTAGTAGCTCGGGAATTCCAGGGTGATCAACCAGCCATCCAGATCCCTGGCCTGGGCCGCAGCAGCCATTTGTGCCTTGGCCGAATCGGTCAGGCCAGCGAGGGCGGCTTCGTCGGTGATGTGCTTGGTCCACGCCTGGGTGGCATCGAGCAACTGGTTGGAGAAGCGGCTGCCCAGTTCGGACAGTTTGCTCTGCACTTCGGCATAACGCTTTTGTTCGGCTTCCGGCAGGTCAATACCCGACAAACGGAAGTCACGCAGGGCGTGTTCCAGGACAGTTTTCTGCGCCACATCGAAACCGGCAGCCTGCGGGCTATTGGCCAGGGCTTCGAACGCCTGGAACAGTTCGCGGTTCTGGCCCAATTCGGTGGAGTAGGCGCTCAACGCCGGCAGGCATGACTCGTAGGCTTCACGCAATTCGGCGCTGTTGCACACGGCGTTGAGGTGGCTGACCGGGCTCCAGGCTGCGCCCAGGCGATCGTTGAGCTCGTCCATCGCCAGCACCAGGCCGGCCCACGTTGGCTCTGTGGCCTGGGTCTTGAGGATTTCGACGATGGCAGCACGGTTGTCCGCCAGGATCTGTTCAATGGCCGGTTGTACGTGTTCAGCGCGGATGGCGGAGAACGGCGGCAGGTCGTAGGACTGCAACAGAGGGTTGTTCACGCTCACGGTTGATACCTTGGCTGGAGAAACATGCAGCCATCTTAATTACAATCGGCACTCACCGCAGCTATCAGCGACAGAGAGAAACACTATCGTGAACCTTCGCAACTATCAGAACCACTCGCCGCTGCTCGGCAAAGGCGCCTTTGTCGATCGATCGGCGGTGGTGATCGGCGACGTTGAAATCGGCGAAGACAGCTCGGTCTGGCCGCTGACGGTGATCCGGGGCGACATGCACCGCATCCGCATCGGTGCGCGCACCAGCGTGCAGGATGGCTGCGTGTTGCACATCACCCACGCCGGGCCGTTCAACCCCGATGGTTTCCCTCTGCTGATCGGCGACGACGTGACCATCGCCCACAAGGTCATGTTGCATGGCTGCTCGGTGGGCAGCCGTGTGTTGATCGGCATGGGCAGCATCGTCATGGACGGCGCAGTGGTCGACAATGACGTGATCATCGGCGCCGGCAGCCTGGTGCCACCGGGCAAGCACCTGCAAAGCGGCTTCCTGTATGTGGGTAGCCCGGTGAAGCAGGTCCGCCCATTGACGGACAAGGAGCGCGCCTTTTTCACCTACAGCGCGGCGAACTACGTGAAGCTCAAGGACCTGCATTTGGCCGAAGGCTACGACCAGCTCTGATTCGGCTCCCCCTATTTCAGGATTCAACATGCATTACCAAACCGTTTTATTCGACCTCGATGGCACCCTGACCGACCCGCGCGAGGGCATCACCCGTTCGATCCAGTTCGCCTTGGGCAAGCTGGGTATCGATGAACCGGACCTGAGCAAACTCGAACATTTCATCGGCCCTCCGCTGTTGCAGGCGTTCATGCAGTTCTATGACTTCGACGAACCCAAGGCGTGGGAGGCGGTGAATTTCTACCGCGAGCGTTTCAAGGTCACCGGGCTGTACGAAAACCGCGTGTTCGACGGTGTTACGCCGCTGCTGGAAACCTTGAGCGGACAAGGCCGGCAGCTGTACATCGCCACCTCCAAGCCCTGGGTGTTCGCCCGGGAAATCGCCCGGCACTTCGACTTTGCCAAGCACTTCAAGATGATTTACGGCAGCGAACTGGATGGCACCCGCACCAACAAGGTCGAGCTAATCGCTCACCTGGTGGCCGAAGAGGGCCTGGACCCGGCCAACACCCTGATGATCGGCGACCGCAAGCACGACCTGATCGGCGCACGCAGCAATGGCCTGGACGCCGTGGCGGTGGGTTATGGGTTTGGTAGCCATGAGGAGTTGAGCGCCGAAGCGCCGGCGTATCACTTTGAAACGCTGGCTGAGCTGCACCGGGCGTTTTTGCAGCACTGACAAGACCGACACCCATCAACTGTAGGAGCTGGCTTGCCAGCGAAGAGGCCGGCACATTCAGCTTTGATGTTGAACATACTGCCGCCTTCGCGGGCAAGCCCGCTCCTACAGGGGGTCAGGGGCGAGAGGGCGGGGCCAACCTTTGCCCTTGCTCCACCGCCCAATTCACCACCTGCGCCGTCAATTGGTCATTCGCCCGGCCAAACCCGGCCACCACCGACGGCACCTGCACATCGCTGATCGGCTGGCGCACTTCAAAGCGACGGCTGGCAAGCAAACGCTGGTCGAAACTGCGCACCAGCAACGCATCCAGACGCACCACCACGCTGGCATTCGTGCCCTGGTATTCGGTCTGGAACGCCTGCAAGCTGCCGCCCAGTTCAAGGTCGGTCTGGAAAATGCTGTCATCGGTGCTCAACAACGACACCCGGCCGTCATCCTGGAAACCTTGCAGCAGGCGATTGCGCACCAGCACCGGCGCCGGGTCGCTCCAGCGCGAGCCCTTGTAGTGGCTGATCACATCGCCTTGGGGAAGCACGGCAATGTTCGGGCTGTTCAATGCTTCGCTGGACTGGAATTTGAGCAGGCGCAGCGACCAGTGCTGCGGCGTGCCCTGGCGGGCAGACGCATTCTGCGCCGACGGCAATCGATAGACCTCGAAGGCCTCGGGCTTGGGCAGGATCGAGCAAGAGCTGATCAACGTGAAGCCAGCGAGCAGGGCGATCCGGATCAGCTTCATGGGGTGAATTCCTTGGTCTTTTCACTGCCCAGCAGGTAACCGCTGGGGTTGGCTTCCAGGCGTTTGGTAATGACGCGCAAGGAGGACAGGGTTTCGCGCATCTCGCGCACGGCCGGGCCCAGGCCATTGAGGCCCTGCATGCCGCTGTTGAGCGAATCCTGGTTGGCGGTGATCAACCGGTTGAGGGTGGCGCTGCTCTCCTGCAACGACTTCATCGCCTGCTCGGCGCTGCCCAGCGCTTCCTTGCCATGATCGTTGAGCAGCCCGTTGGCGTTGCGCATCAGCGCCGTGGTCTGCTCCAGCATGGTGTTGGCCTGCTTGCCGACCGTGGCCAGTTGCTTCATGGCCTGGCGGATATCATCACGCTCGTCGGCCACCGCGCCAGTGGTCTGCTCCAGATGTTCCAGGGTATTGCTGATGCGTTCGATGTTTTCCGCGGAAAATAACAGGTTGGCGTTGGTCATCAGTGTGTTCACGCCGGACATCAGGTCGTTGCTGTCGTTGAGCAGGCGGGCGATGGGTGAGGGCGACGCGACGATGGTCGGCAGTTCGCCGTCCTTGCCCTTGAGCGTCGGGCTCTGCGGTGTACCGCCGCTGAGCTGGATGATCGAAGTCCCGGTGACGCCGGTCAGCGCCAGCTTGGCATTGGTGTCTTCCTTGACCGGCGTGTCGCCGGCCAGGCGAATGCGCGCCAGCACCCGACGCGGGTCCTTGGGATCGAGGCGCAGCGAAATCACGTCGCCGACCTTGATCCCGCTGTACTGCACCGAACTGCCCTTGGACAAACCACTGACCGCCTCGTTGAACACCACTTCGTAGTCCTTGAACTCGGTGTCGACACTGGACTTGGCCAGCCACAGGCCGAACAGCAACGCGGCCGTCACCACAATCACGGTGAACAGGCCGATCAATACATGATGGGCTCGGGTTTCCATGTCAGACCTCGTTTAACTGTTGGGCGGCTGTCAGCGCCGCGCGGCCGCGAGGGCCATGGAAATATTCGTGAATCCACGGGTCGTTGGTTTCCGAGACTTTGTCGATGGCGTCCGCGACCAGTACTTTCTTCTGCGCCAGCACGGCCACCCGGTCGGTGATGGTGTAGAGCGTGTCGAGGTCGTGGGTCACCAGGAACACGCTCAGGCCCAGGGCATCGCGCAGGGTCAGGATCAACTGATCGAAGGCAGCGGCGCCAATCGGATCGAGGCCGGCGGTGGGCTCGTCGAGAAACAGGATGTCCGGGTCCAGCGCCAATGCCCTGGCCAGCGCGGCGCGCTTGATCATGCCGCCTGACAATGACGCGGGATACTTCTGCGCCGCTGACAGCGGCAACCCGGCCAGGGCCATTTTCACCGCCGCCAGGTGCTCGGCATCGTTGCGGCTCAGGCCGGCGTGTTCGATCAGGGGCAGGGCGACGTTCTCGGTCACCGTCAGCGAGGAAAACAGCGCGCCCTTCTGGAACAGTACGCCAAAGCGTCGTTCCACCATCGAGCGTTCGTGTTCGGACAAGGTCGGCAGGTTCTTGCCGAAGACTCTCACCACCCCTTCACTGGGCTGGCGCAACCCGACAATGCTGCGCAGCAGCACCGACTTGCCACTGCCGGAGCCACCGACCACGGCGAGGATTTCCCCCTTGTACAAGTCCAGGTCGAGGTGCTCGTGCACGCTCTGACTACCAAAGCGGTTGCACAGCCCGCGCACTTCAATCACCGCCTCGCAGGGCGCTCGTGGGACACGACTCACCAACCCATCTCCATGAAAAACATCGCGGCGATCGCATCTATCACGATCACCACGAAAATCGACTGCACCACGCTTGACGTGGTGTGCGCGCCGACGGATTCGGCACTGCCGCTGACCTTGAAACCTTCAAGGCAACCGATGGCCGCAATCAGGAAGGCGAACACCGGGGCTTTGACGATCCCCACCAAAAAGTGCTGAACGCCGATGTCCGACTGCAACAGCGAGATGAACATGGCCGGCGAGATATCCAGCTTCACCGCGCAGACCACCGCGCCGCCGATAATCCCCGATAGCATCGCCAGAAACGTCAGCATCGGCAGGGCGATCAGCAACGCCAGTACACGCGGCACCACCAGCAACTCAACGGGGTCGAGACCGAGGGTGCGGATGGCGTCGATTTCTTCGTTGGCCTTCATCGAACCGATTTGCGCGGTGAACGCACTGGCCGTGCGCCCGGCCATCAGGATCGCCGTCAGCAACACCCCGAATTCGCGCAGGAAGGCAAAGCCCACCAGGTCCACGGTGAACACGGTGGCGCCAAACGTGGCCAGCACGGTCGAGCCGAGAAAGGCCACCACGGCGCCCACCAGAAACGTCAGTAACGCCACGATGGGCGCGGCGTCGAGACCGGTCTGTTCAATGTGGGCGATCATCGGTGTGACGCGCCAGCGCTTGGGCCGGAACAGCCCTCGGGCGATGGTTTCGATGATCAGGCCGACAAAACCCAGCAGTTGCAGGGTGTCCTGCCAGACGGTGTCTACTGCGCGGCCAATGCGAGTCAGCAACTGGACGGTGACGCTGACTTCCGGTTCCTTGAGCGGGACGCAGAAATCGGTCAGCGAGCAGTAGACGGTTTGCAGCAACGCGCGGTCGGCATTGGACAGGGTGCAATCAGGATGCTCGGCGGAGCGGCCGAGACGGTCGGAGCCGAGTAGCTCTACCAATAGCGAGGCGCCGGCCGTGTCGAGGGCGCCGAGGCTGTTGAGATCGATGGGGGTATTGGCGTCGTACTGGCCGTAGAGTTTTTCGCAGAGCTGCTTGAGGTCTGCGTAGTGGGCAAGCGTCCAGTCGCCCGTCACCCGCAGCCGCGCAGGGGTAAGCGACGTGTCCAACTGGGCATTGCCGGCCATCGTGCTGCTGATCATAAGCTCCGTGCTTGTTGGTGATGCGGTCATCACAGTAGAACAACATTTCATGCTGTTACGCAGATCCTATGTAATAGCACGAACCTGGCTACTTTTCTTTGACCGCTGTGCTGTCCGTGACTTCGAAACGCAGCACGCCAATGACCTGGCCATCTTCGGTCAACACCCGGACTTGCCATTTGCCGGCCGGATTGCCCGGGAAGTTCTGCTTGTGGGTCCAGGCCCGGTAACCTTCCTTGCGCCCGCCGTGGATATCCAGCGCAATGCGGTCGACCTCTTTGCCGTCGAATTGCCAGACGTGATAAATCCGCTCGTCCAGGCCACGCGGCGCATTGATCGCGGTGTAGGCGTAGAGCCCGCCATTGCGGATCTGCTCGGCGCTGACTTGCTCAAGGCTGGCGCCCGGCGTGCGGTCCTGCATCTGCGTGCTGATGGCCACGTCGGTCATCCACAGCGTCGCTGGCGGCACCCACGACCGCAGCTCCCAACCGACCGCGCCGATGCCCAGCGTGATGCTCAAGATCGCCAGCGCACTGCGCAGGGTACGAATCGGGAAGATCGACGCCAGGCTCGGGAACGACAGCAGCACCGAGACGCCCAGTGCCCATTTGAAACTTTGCGAAGTGGTCAGGTGCATGATCACCGGCAACGCGGTGAGCAGCGCGGCGAACAAAGTCAACGTGTGCAGGGCCAGGAACGCCCAGCGCCGTGGCGCCAGCCACTTGTAATAGAGCGGGTCGGTGATCGAAATCAGCGCCGCGATCCCCAGCAGCCCGGTGAAAATCAGCTGGCCGCTATTCCACGTCGTCGTGATGAAGAAGAACGGCAGGACAAAAAACAGGCTTTCCTGGTGGATCATCTGCGTGGCGTAACGCAGTAGCGGCTGCGGGATCTCGCGCTTGAAGATGCGCGTGAACAGCTGGGTCAGGCTGTTTTCCAGCATCAGCCAGATCCAGCTGATCAGCATGATGGTGGTGATCCAGGTCGCCAGGCCCTGCTGGCGATCGACCAGGATGAAACTGCACACCCCGGAGATAAACCCACCGAGCGCAATGACCCCGGGATAGCGCTTCATCAGATCGAGAATGCGCTGTACGAAAAGGGGCATGTTTTGCATTCGGTGGGTTCACAGTAGTCGTAGGAAAAATCCTCAACAGGTTACCGCTGGCGGGCCCCTGTGGCGAGGGGGCTTGCCCCCGTTGGGTCGCGAAGCGGCCCCAAAACCTGAAGATCCCGATCTTTCAGGTAAATTGTGCAAAACTGATTCACGACTGCTTCGCAGCCGAACGGGGGCAAGCCCCCTCACCACAGGTAATCACTAGCCAGCACGGAAGGTCACTTCCTGCGATGCAAGCGCCAGCCCACCAGGCTGAGCACCAACAGCGCCAACACCCCCGTCGCCAGCCACATCAACTGGTCATAACTGAACAATGCCTTCTCGATCCGCAAATACCCCGGCTGCAGCAGCAGTTCACGCACCGCCTTGTTCGCCTCTTCCAGCGTCACCCCTTGCAGCTCCCGCGCCGGGTTGGCGAAGTGGCCGTCCTCGTAGTCGCCAATCGCGCTCCAGTAGTAGTCGGCCAACGCGCTGTTGCCTTGCACGGCCCAGGACTGGCGGGCAATGGCGGCCTGCTTGAGGCGATTGAAGGTGTCGGCATTGAGGCCATCCTTGAGCAGGCCGGCCTTTAATTCGTCCAGCACCTGCTCGGCCTCGGGCACATCGTCGCGCTCCAGATCGGCATTGAGGCTCATGAAGCCCACACCGCCGAACACTTCGCGCTCCGCCCACGGGCCGTAGGACAACCCATGCACCAGACGTAACTGGCGATAGAGCGCCCAGTCCAGATAGTCCTTGAGCAGATCGAAGGTTTGATCGTGCCCGTCTTCCAGCACCGGTTCTGGCACCAGCCAGTGCAACTTGGCGCCGTTGCCGACCAGGCCGTGGGTCAGGGTGCGTTCATGGGCGGCGCTGGCGGCGATTTGCGGCAGCGGCGGATGATCGCTGGGGTTGATCGCTTCCAGTGCGCCATACGTCCGGTCCAGGTAGGCCGGCAACAACTTGTCGAGGTCCCCGACGATGATCAGGGTCATGTTGTTCGGCGCGTACCAGTCCTTGCGAACCCGCTCCAGCTGCTCTCGGGTCAGGTCATCGACTTGAGCACGCTCCGGGCATTTCAGGCCCAGTTCCACGGCGAGTTGGTTGCTGGCGGTGTGGCCCAGATCCTGGCGGTCGAGCCAGCGCTGCAGGTGCGAATAATGGCCGCCGTCTTCACGCTCGACCACTTGCTTGGCGGCGTTGATGGCGTTGTCGTCGAAACGGGTCTGGGTCAGCAGCGCCAGCAGCAGGTCGAGCACCTTGCGCTGGTTTTTCGCCGGGGCTTCGATCACGAACGTGGTATCGGCATTGCTGGTGAAGGCGTTCCACTCACCGCCCAGCGCCTGCATGCGCTCTTCCAGGCCACCTTCACCACTGGCGTCGATGCCGCTGAACAACAGGTGTTCGAGCAGGTGCGGCAATTCCTTTTCCGCACAATTGAAATCGTCCAGGCCCACGCCGACCACCAGCCGGATCGCCACATGCCCGCGGTCGGCACCGGGCTTGAGCAGCAACTGCAAGCCGTTGCGCAGCGTATAGCCCTCGACCTGGAAGCGATCCAGGGCCAGCGACGGAAGAGAACCCAGCAACAGGCAGGCGAACAACAGACAACGCATAACAAGCTTCCATACGGCTGATGGGAGATCCGTGTCGTCAGTCAGGCCGCTTTCGCGAGCAAGCCCGCTCCCACAGGGGTTTAATCAACTGTGGGAGCGGGCTTGCCCGCGAAGACGGCCTTGAGACTGAATCAATCTTACTGACTGGCCACGTTGCCAGACGTTCAAGGCGAATGCGTGATGTCGCTCAAATCATCCACCACCAGCGCGCCGGTGTCCGCGGTTTCCAGCACCACGTAGGCACTGCTGCAAAACAGTGAATTGAGGCGCTTCATGTCGGCAATCAGCTCCAGGTGCAACGAACTGGTTTCGATACTTTGCACGATTTTACGTTGCAACCGGCTCACGTGGGCATGCGCCAGGCGCCGTTCCTGTGCACGGAAACGACGTTTTTCCCGCACCAGCTGGCGCGCGCTTTCCGGGTCGGCACTGAGAAACACCGACATCCCCAGCCGCAGGTTGGAAATCAACTGCGTGTGCAGCCCGGCCAATTCCTCCAATCCGACTTCGGAAAACGACCGGCGCTGTGAGGTTTTCTGCTGCTGGACCTTGCGCAGCATGCGTTCGATCAGGTCACTGGCGAGTTTCAGGTTGATCGCCAGCTCGATGATTTCCGCCCAGCGCCGGCTGTCCTGATCGCTGAGGTCTTCCCTGGGCATTTGCGCCAGGTACAGTTTGATCGCGCTGTAGAGCGCTTCGATATCGTCAGTCAGCCGGCGCATTTCCTGAGTGACGGCCGTTTGCTTGCCGCGCAGGACGTCGAGCATGGCTTCGAGCATGCTGTCGATCAGGTCGCCCATGCGCAGGGTTTCCCGGGCCGCGTTGGCCAGCGCCAAACCGGGCGTGACCAACGCTGTCGGGTCAAGGTGTCGGGGCTTGGCCGTGCCGTTGGCCTGTGGGCGCTCCGGCAGTATCCAGGCACAAAACCGGGCCATCGGCGCGGCGGAGGGCAGCAGGATTAGGCAGCGCACGGTGTTGTACAGCAGGTGAAAGCCAATGACCATTTCCTGTGGGCTGAAGTCCAGGCCATCGATCCAGTGCACCAGCGGACCGAGCACCGGAATGATCAATAAAAGACCAATCAGTTTGTACAGCAAGCTGCCCAGCGCTACCTGGCGCCCGGCGGCGTTCTGCATGCTGGTGCTGAGGAAGGCGAGCACACCGCTGCCGATATTGGCGCCAATCACCAACCCGATGGCCACCGGCAGGCTGATCACGTTGGCGCCGGCCAGGGTCGCGGTCAGCAGCACGGCCGCCAGACTGGAGTAGGAAATCATCGCGAACAACGCACCCACCAAAGCGTCGAGCAGGATGTCGCCGGTGAGCGAGGCGAAAATCACCTTCACCCCTTTGGCGTGGGTGATCGGGTGCGCGGCTTCGACAATCAGTTGCAGCGCCAGAATGATCAGCCCCAGACCGATGGCGACCCGGCCCATCTGCCCCAGACGGGTCTGCTTGCGCGACAGGAAGAAAATCACCCCCAGAAAAATCAGCAACGGCGACAGCCACGACAGGTCGAACGTCAGCACTCGCGCCATCAGCGCCGTACCGACATCCGCGCCGAGCATGGTGACCAGCGCTGGCGTCAGCGCCATCAGGCCCTGGCCGACGAAGGACGTGACGAGCATCGCGGTGGCGTTGCTGCTCTGGACCATCGCGGTTACGACAATCCCGGCGAGGAAGGCCAGCCAGCGATTGGACATGTTATGGCCAATGACATGGCGCAGGTTGGTGCCGTAGACCCGCAGGATCCCGGTTCGGACGATGTGCGTGCCCCAGATCAGCAAGGCCACGGCAGAGAGCAAATTGAGCAGGGTGAGCATACAGGCCCCCTGTTGTGTAGCGCCCCAAAGGAGCAAGTTGACGGTACCGCGCGACGTTCTACGTTCTGTACTTAAGCTGTAGTTGGCTAACGGTCAGAGCGCCAGCATCGCATAGCCAAAGAGGCGATTGAAACAAAACTGTCATGAAAAACCATTCATCAATCACCGCAAAACTGTAGGAGCGAGCCTGCTCGCGAAGAGGCCATCAGGCTCAACAATGATGTTGGCTGACAGACCGTCTTCGCGAGCAGGCTCGCTCCTACAGGGTGTTGCGTCAGGCCGGGTTACTGGCCCGGAAGGTCCTTGCGCAGCTTCACCGGATCCTGCTGCTTGCGCTTGTTGGCGATCGCCGTGCGCATCTTGATGTTGATCGCTTCCACCGCCAGCGAGAACGCCATGGCGAAGTAGACGTAGCCTTTTGGCACGTGCACGTCGAAGGACTCGGCAATCAGTACCGTACCGACCACCAGCAGGAACGACAGGGCCAGCATCTTCAGCGACGGGTGCTTGTCGATGAACTCGCTGATCTTGCCCGACGCCAGCATCATTACCAGCACCGCCACGACGATCGCCGCGACCATCACCGGTACGTGCGACACCATGCCGACGGCGGTAATCACCGAGTCCAGCGAGAACACGATGTCGATGATCGCGATCTGGATGATGGTGTAGAGGAAGTTGCCGCCCTTGCCCGACGGTTCGTCGTTGCTTTCGTCTTCACCTTCCAACGCGTGGTACATCTCCTGGGAGCTCTTCCACAGCAGGAACAGGCCACCGAAGAACAGGATCAGGTCGCGACCGGAAATGCCCTGGCCGAACAGTTCGAACAGGTCGGCGGTCAGGCGCATGACCCAGGTGATCGACAGCAGCAACAGGATCCGCGTGATCATGGCCAGGCCAAGGCCGAAGATCCGGGTGCGCTGCTGCATGGGCTTGGGCATGCGGCTGACCAGGATCGAAATCATGATGATGTTATCGATGCCCAGAACGATTTCCAGAGCGGTCAGGGTAAAGAAAGCAACCCAGATTTCAGGGTTGGTCAGCCATTCCATGTGTATTCCTTTGAACGTGTGTTAAACCAAAAAGGGTCCAGGCTTCAAACCGCAAGCCGGGACCCGAAATGGTGAGTCTTGGGCTTATAGAGTGCTGAACACCGGGAAAGTCCCCAACAGCAGTGCAGCAATCAGGATGCAGATACACACCAGCACGGCCCACTTGAGCGTGAAGCGCTGGTGATCACCGAAATCGATGCCGGCCAGGGCTACCAACAGATACGTCGACGGGACCAGCGGGCTCAACAGGTGGACGGGCTGACCGACAATCGAGGCACGTGCCATTTCCACCGCGGTTATACCGTAATGGCTGGCGGCTTCGGCAAGTACCGGTAACACGCCGTAATAAAATGCATCGTTCGACATGAAGAAGGTGAACGGCATGCTCACCAGCGCCGTGATCACGGCCAGGTACGGGCCGAGGAAGTCCGGAATCACCGCCAGCAGGCTTTTCGACATGGCATCGACCATGCCGGTGCCGGTCAGGATACCGGTGAAGATACCCGCGGCAAAGATCAGCCCGACCACCGCCAGTACGCTACCGGCGTGCGCCGCGACGCGATCCTTCTGCTGTTGCAGGCAAGGGTAGTTGACGATCATGGCAATACTGAACGCCACCATGAACAGCACCGGCAACGGCAGCAGGCCGGCGACCAGGGTACACATCAGGGCCAGGGTCAGGGCGCCGTTGAACCAGATCAGTTTAGGACGGCGGGCATCCGGGAACTGCGAAACGCTGATTTCGCTGTGGTCGACCTCTTCGCCCACCAGGTGCAGCTCACCCAGGCGTGCGCGCTCGCGCTTACCGTAGAAGTAGGCAATGGCCAGGATCGCCACCACACCGGCTAGCATTGCCGGAATCATTGGCACGAAGATGTCCGATGGGTCGACATGCAGTGCACTGGCAGCGCGAGCGGTCGGGCCGCCCCACGGGGTCATGTTCATTACGCCACCGGCGAGAATGATCAGGCCGGCCATGATCCGCGGACTCATGCCGATGCGGCTGTAGAGCGGCAGCATGGCGGCCACGCAGATCATGTAAGTGGTCGCGCCGTCACCATCGAGGGAAACGACGAGCGCCAGTACGGCGGTGCCGACCGAAACCTTCAATGGGTCGCCCTTGACCATCTTGAGGATCTTGCGCACGGCCGGGTCGAACAGGCCGGAGTCGATCATCAGGGCGAAATACAAAATGGCGAACATCAGCATCACGCCGGTGGGCGCAAGCTTGGTGATGCCTTCGAGCATCATCGGGCCGATCTTCGGCGCAAAACCGCCGAACAGGGCGAAGATAATCGGGATGATGATCAGGGCAATCAGCGCGGACAGGCGCTTGGTCATGATCAGAAACATGAACGTGATAACCATGGCGAAGCCAAGGAAAGTCAGCATGGGAATACTCCAGGCGTAGCGCGGCTAGGGAATGGGCGGATCGGTCGGGATCAGCGCAGAACGGGAAGCACGAGACGTACGGACGGAGTGACAGCGAAGCGGCGGGAAATAGAGGACATCAGAATCACCATTGTTGTTGTTAATTGGGCCTGGCGAGTCTTCGAACGCTCGCATTGGCCAACCGGTCTTTTGCCGGCAGTGGCGGCGATCCTAATCGGGCAAGCTTTCAGCCAGCTTTCGCTGATGAAAGCGTTGACCGAATGTACGACCGGTCGTCGGACCGGGTTCTGTGTGCGAGCCTGCTCGCGAAGGCCCGTCTGCCGTGGCTGCACCTGGACGAGCACTTGCCCGGCGAACCCGAAGAAAGCATCTGATCAAAAAATAGACCGACCGGGCGCTCGTGCACGCGGCCCATTTTCAGGGGAAACAAGCTTGCCGCTTGCTCACACAAGGCCCGCGCCTGCGCAATCGTGCCGGCATCGAAATAAGCGTGGGCGTGGTAACCCTTGATCTGCTGCATCTCAGTCCCTCTGAAAGCTGTGCGAACCCTCGCCGTTTCCCGCAGGTCACACGCCATATACCCGCAGGATTTCAGGGAGCCCAGCCATGAAAAATGCCGAAACCGCCGTTGTAAAAGTGGTGCTTTATGGTGCCATGAGTAGCCTGGGCAGTGCGCTGATGGCTGAAATGCTGCGTCGCCAGCATGAAGTCATCGCGATTCTCGATGACCTGACCGCGCTCGCGCCGCGTCCGGGGTTGCGTACCAAGACCGGAGACCTGTTTGAAGCCGAACGGGTCAAGCAGAGTGTGGCGGGCAGTTCCGTGGTCATTTGCCTGCTGGACGCGCCGGGTTTGCCATTCAACAGCGAATACGTGGAGAAAACCATTGTGCCAGGGCCGGTTGAGCAGGTGCTGGCGGTTGACGCACTGATTGATGGCTTGCGCGGGGCGGGCGTCAGCCGGTTGTTTCTGGTGGGTGATTTCGAAGTGCTGGACGAGACGGAAATCGAGGACCGCCTGCAATTGCACGCCGCCGAGGAAATCCGCGAAGCGCTGCAAAGCAGCCCCTTGCAATGGACGCTGGTGAATTCACCTCGGGCCATGCCTGGGCTGACCCTGGAACATTTCAGCCACGTCAGCAGCAGCCTGGAGCCGGGTTTGGGCGACATGCTGCAACGGCTGAACCGGGTGGCGGTGGGCATTGCCGACGAAATGAAGTTGAACCTGCACTTGGGCGAACATGTGAATTTCGTCGCTGCGTCCGGGCCCTGAACCTCACACCGCAATCGAGGGAAACGCCAACCCGCTCAGCGACTGCGCACTGCTGGCCTGCTCGGACATCAACCAGTCCACAAACTGCTGAATTAGCGCGCTGCGCCGTTTGCGCTGCGGCAACACGACGTAATAGCCGAGCCTGGAAATCGCCGTTTCAGCAATCGGTCGGCATAACAAGCCTTGGGCCAGCAAGTTATCCACAAGGTGTCGCCAGCCGATGGCCACGCCCTGGCCCGCAATCGCCGCTTGAATCAGCAGGGTGTAATTGTCGAACCGAAGTTGACCGGGCGCCGGCGGCGAGGTGATACCCAGCTCGCGAAATACACCACTCCAGTCGAACCAATGGCTGCTGTTTTCCCCGCGCAGGTGCAGCAACGGCAACGCCAGCAGTGCCTGGGCCGGTAAAGGCAGCGGGCGTTCATTCAATAACTGCGGGCTGCACACGGGGAATACTTCCTCGCTGAACAACCAATGGCTTTCACCTTGCTTGAAGCGACCCTCTCCGAACAACACCGCCACATCGATATCGGTGCGTAGCATGTTATGGCTGCGTTCACTGGTGACCAGACTCACATCCACCTGCGGATTGGCCGCGTGAAAGCGGTGCAGGCGCGGCATCAACCAATAGGCGGCGAACGCAAAATCCGTCGCGACTTGCAGCACTTCGTGCTGTTGCTGTGCGCTGATTCTGCTCAATCCTGCGTCGATATTCTGCAAACCGAGCTGGACCTGCTCGAAAAGCATCTGACCGGCCTCGGTCAGCTCAATCCCGCGATAGATGCGGTCGAACAAACGTGTCGCCAGCTGTTCTTCCAGGCGCTTGATCTGCTGGCTGATGGCAGGCTGGGTGGTACCCAGTTCAACCGCCGCCGCGGTAAAGCTGCGCTGACGGGCCGCCGCTTCGAAGGCGCGAAGCAGGTCGAGAGACAGGTCACCGAGGGCGTCATACATAAGCTGTGCTTATCCTAGTCATTGTCGCGCGTGGGCTTTACCGCAAAGTGTGCGGGTTTCATGCTCGAAACCAGCACTCTCGCATAAACATCCACTATGGAATGCCGCGATCACATGAAGCGCAAGAACATTCTTTTCATCATGGCCGATCAAATGGCCGCGCCAATGTTGCCGTTCTACGGCCCGTCGCCCATCAAGCTTCCCCATCTCAGCCGCCTCGCCGCCCAAGGCGTGGTGTTCGATTCCGCTTATTGCAACAGCCCTTTGTGCGCGCCCTCGCGCTTTACCCTGGTCAGTGGCCAGTTGCCGAGCAAGATCGGCGCCTACGACAACGCCGCGGATTTCCCCGCCGACGTACCGACCTACGCCCACTACTTGCGTCGCCTCGGCTATCGCACCGCCCTGTCCGGTAAGATGCATTTCTGCGGGCCGGACCAGTTGCACGGCTACGAAGAACGCCTGACCAGCGACATCTACCCCGCCGACTATGGCTGGGCCGTGAACTGGGATGAGCCTGATGTGCGCCCAAGTTGGTATCACAACATGTCGTCGGTGCTGCAAGCCGGGCCGTGCGTACGCACCAATCAGCTGGATTTCGACGAAGAGGTGGTGTTCAAGGCCCAGCAGTATTTGTTCGATCACATTCGCGAAGACGGCGATCAGCCGTTCTGCCTGACGGTTTCCATGACTCACCCACACGACCCGTACACCATTCCCAAGGCATTCTGGGATTTGTATGAGGATGCAGACATCCCTTTGCCCACAACCCCGGATCCGCATGACCTCGATCCGCACTCGCAACGATTGCTCAAGGTCTACGACCTGTGGGACAAGCCGCTGCCTGTGGATAAGATTCGTGATGCACGTCGTGCGTACTTCGGTGCGTGCAGCTATATCGACAGCAACGTCGGCAAACTCCTGCAAACCCTCGAGGAAACCGGGCTCATCGATGACACCATCATCGTGTTTTCCGGTGACCATGGAGACATGCTCGGCGAGCGCGGCCTTTGGTACAAAATGCACTGGTATGAAATGGCTGCGCGGGTCCCGCTGTTGATCAGTGCACCGGGGCAGTTCAGCCCCGGCCGGGTCAGCGCCAGTGTGTCCACGGCGGACCTGCTGCCAACCTTCGTTGAACTGGCCGGCGGCACGCTGGAGCCAGGCTTGCCGCTGGATGGCCGCTCGCTGGTGCCGCACCTGCAGGGGCAGGGCGGTCACGACGAGGTCTTCGGCGAATACATGGCCGAGGGCACCATCAGCCCGTTGATGATGATTCGCCGCGGTGCCTACAAATTCATCTACAGCGAAGACGATCCGTGCCTACTCTTCGACGTGGACAACGACCCTCAGGAGCTGGCGGAACTCAGCCATTCGCCGCAGCATCGCCAGCTATTCGACGATTTTCTCGCCCAGGCGCGGGCCAAATGGAACATCCCGGCGATTCACCAACAGGTGCTCGCCAGCCAGCGTCGTCGGCGTTTCGTCGCCCAGGCGCTGACCCTCGGCAAGCTCAAGAGCTGGGATCACCAGCCGCTGGTGGATGCCAGTCAGCAATACATGCGCAACCACATCGACCTCGACGATCTGGAGCGCAAAGCACGTTATCCACAACCCTGCCAAAACCAATAACGTTAAGGGGAAGTCCATGCAAAGGTTATCCACAGTACTGACGGTCGCGCTTCTGGCCCTGGGCAGCGCCTCGGCATTTGCCGAGCAAAGTTGCGAGACGGTGAAGATGGCCGACCCGGGGTGGAGCGACATCGCCGCGACCAACGCCATCACCGGGTTTCTGCTGGACGGCATGGGCTACAAGGCCAAGGTCGACACCCTCGCGGTACCCATCACTTTTGGCGGGCTCAAGGATGGCCAGGTCGATGTGTTCATGGGTAACTGGATGCCGGCACAGCAGGGCTTCTACGACAAATTCGTCGCCACAGGCGATGTCACGCAACTGGCGAAGAACCTCGACGGCACCGAATTCACCCTCGCCGTGCCGGACTACGTGTGGGACGCGGGTGTGCATAACTTTGCCGACCTGAACAAGTTCGCCGACAAATTCGACCGCAAGATCTACGGCATCGGCTCCGGCGCGCCGGCGAACCTCTCGCTGCAAGAGATCATCAAGAAGAACGATTTCGACATGGGCCAATGGAAACTGGTCGAGTCCAGTGAACAGGCCATGCTCGCCGAAGTGTCCCGGGCGATTAAAAAACAGAAATTCGTGACCTTCCTCGGCTGGACCCCGCACCCGATGAACGTGCAGTTGAAAATGCACTACCTCAAGGGCGGCGAGAAATACTTCGGCGACACCGGCAGCGTCCACACCCTGACCCGCAAAGGTTATGCCCAGGCCTGTCCGAACGTTGGCAAACTGCTGACCAACCTGAGCTTCACCCAGGACATGGAGAACAGCATCATGGCCGAGGTGGTGAATAAGAAAGTCAGCAATGCCGACGCGGCCAAGGCGTGGATCAAGGCCAACCCGGCGGTGCTGGACAAGTGGCTCGATGGCGTGAAGACCGTGGACGGGCAGGATGCGTTGCCGGCGGTTAAAGCCAAACTCTAGACTGGAGTTGATAGGGACTTTGTGGGGAGAGGGGCTTGCTGTGGCGAGGGGGCTTGCCCCCGTTCGATTGCGAAGCAATCGTAAAATCATCGAATGCGGTCTACCCGATAAACTTCATTCAATGGTTTTTGGGACGGCTGCGGCGTCCAACGGGGGCAAGCTCCCTCGCCACAATGATTGTATTGTCCTGCTACCCTTGCGCAAAAACCCCAACCGAGAGGCCCCATGGCCCTGCCAAGCCGCCATTCACTTTTTCCATTCCTCACCTGGTTGCCCAAGCAAACCCGCGCCAGCGTCGGACGTGACCTGATTGTCGGGCTCAGTGGTGCGATCCTGGCGCTGCCTCAATCGATTGCCTACGCACTGATCGCCGGCCTGCCGGCGGAATACGGCCTGTACGCCGCCATCATCCCGGTGCTGATCGCCTGCCTGTGGGGTTCGTCGTGGCATCTGATCTGCGGTCCTACGGCGGCCATCTCCATTGTCCTGTACGCCAGCGTCAGCCCTCTGGCCGTTCCGGCCACGCAGGACTACGTCACGCTGATCCTGTTGCTGACCCTGTTGGCCGGTATTTTTCAGTGGTTGCTGGGCATGCTGCGTTTCGGCGCGCTGGTGAATTTCGTCTCGCATTCGGTGGTGCTGGGTTTCACCCTGGGGGCAGCGGTGGTCATTGCCATCGGCCAATTGCCGAACCTGATGGGCCTCGACTTACCCAACCAGGCCACTGCACTGGGCAGCTTCATGCTGCTGTTCCAGCACCTGGGCGAAATCGATCACCCGTCGCTGGCGCTGGGCCTGGCGACCGTGGTGGTCGGCGTGGTCCTCAAGCTGTTGCTGCCACATTGGCCGACGCTGCTGATCACCCTGGTCCTCGGCGGGTTGCTGGTGTGGCTTTGGCCGTCGATATTCGGCCATGTGCAGTTGGTCAGCGCCTTCGTCGGCCGCTTGCCGCCCTTCAGTGCGCTGCCGCTGGACCTCGACCTGATTCTGCGCTTGCTGCCCAGCGCCGTGGCGGTGGGCATGCTCGGGCTGGTGACCAGTCTGTCGATTGCTCGCTCGATCTCGGCGCGTTCGCAGCAATTGCTCGACGCTAACCAGGAAGTGCGCGCCCAAGGCTTGTCGAATATCGTCGGCGCGTTCTTTTCCGGATCGCTGTCGGCCGGGTCCTTCACCCGCTCGGGCCTCAGCTATGAAGCCGGCGCCTGTTCGCCGCTGGCGGGGATTTTTTCGGCGCTGTGGGTGGCGCTGTTCGCCCTGTTCGGCGCGCACCTGATCGAACACATTCCGATCCCGGCGATGGCCGGCAGCATTCTGTTGATCGCCTGGGGACTGGTGGATCATCGCGGCATTCGCGCTCTGTTGAGGGTCAGCCGCGCCGAGTTCGTGGTGATGGCACTCACCTGCCTTGCCACGCTGCTGCTGGAATTGCAGACAGCGATCTACGCCGGGGTGCTGGCATCGCTGTTCTTTTACCTCAAGCGTACGTCGCAGCCACGAGTACAGCATGTGCGCGATGGTGAGGAAGACATCCTGCGGGTGGGCGGTTCGATCTTTTTCGGCGCCAGCCATTACCTGCAAGTGCGCCTGCAACGCCTGCACGGTGCGCGGGTGGTGATCGAGGCGCAGCAGATCAACTTCATCGACTATTCAGGGGTGGAAATGCTGCATCAGGAAGCGCGGCGCCTGCTCAAGCAGGACCGCAGCCTGACGTTGCGTCGAGCAAGACCGCAGGTGGTGGAAGAATTGAGGAAGCTGGAAGGGGCGCAGAATTGCCCGATTCGCTTTGAGGAGTGAACGCAGCGCCCCAGAAAAGCAGTTACCCGAGAAAATTACAGCGCCAACTGCCGACGCAGCTCCGCCAACACCGGCGCCGTCTCCGGACGCACCCCGCGCCAGAGGAAAAACGCTTCCGCCGCCTGCTCGGCCAGCATCCCCAGGCCGTCCATTGCCACCGCCGCGCCGTGTTCGCAGGCCCAGCGACAGAACGCGGTCGGTTCCTTGCCGTACATCATGTCGTAGCACAGGGTCTTGCCCGGTTCGATCAGGCTCGGCGCAATCGGCGGCACATCGCCGGTCAGGCTCGCGGAGGTCGCGTTGATGATCAGGTCCACCGACTCCTGCAACCAGTCGTAGCCACTGGCCGAGACCGGCCCCAGATCGCAGAACAATTCCGCCAGCAGCTCGGCCTTGTCCACGGTGCGATTGGCGATGATCACCGATGCCGGTTGCTCGGCCAGTAATGGCTCCAGAGCACCGCGCACCGCGCCGCCCGCGCCGAGCAACAGGATGCGTTTGCCGTTGAGGCTGAACCCGGCGTTGACCGTCAGGTCGCGCACCAGCCCGGCGCCGTCGGTGTTGTCGCCCAGCAGGCTGCCATCAGCCAGTTTGCTCAAGGTGTTCACCGCACCCGCGCGCTGCGCTCGCGCCGTCAGGCTGCTGGCCAATCGATAGGCCTCTTCCTTGAACGGTACGGTTACGTTCGCCCCGCGACCCTCGAGGAAAAACGTGCGGGCACAGGTGGAAAAGTCGTCGAGTGGCGCCAGCAGGGTGGTGTAGTCCAGCTTTTCACCGGTCTGCTCGGCGAACAGGCGATGGATCAACGGCGACTTGCTGTGGCCAATCGGGTTACCGAATACGACATAACGGTCCATCAGGATGCCTCGCCCAAGTCCAGGCCCAACCAATCGCGGTCTTGCAGGAAGTACTCAGTCAGGCGTGCTTCTTCGCTGCCAGGTTCGGCCTTCCAGTCGTAACCCCAGCGCACTTGCGGCGGCAGCGACATCAGGATCGACTCGGTGCGTCCGCCCGATTGCAGGCCAAACAGCGTGCCGCGGTCGTAGACCAGGTTGAATTCAACGTAGCGCCCGCGACGGAACGCCTGGAATTCGCGCTGCTTGGCGGTGAAGGCATCGTTTTTGCGGCGCTGCACGATCGGCAGGTACGCGTCGATGTAGGCGTCGCCGATGGCGCGCATGAAGGCGAAACTGGTGTCGAAGTCCCACTCGTTCAGGTCGTCGAAAAACAGCCCGCCGATGCCACGCGGCTCGTGACGATGCTTGATGTGGAAGTAGCTGTCGCACCAGGCTTTGTAACGCGGGTAGACGTCGGCACCAAACGGCGCACAGGCCTGCTCGGCGACGCGGTGCCAATGGATGCAGTCTTCTTCGTTGCCGTAATAAGGCGTCAGGTCGAAGCCACCACCGAACCACCAAACCGGTTCTTCACCTTCCTTTTCGGCGATGAAAAAGCGCACGTTGGCGTGGGACGTCGGTACATGCGGGTTGTGCGGGTGAATCACCAGCGACACGCCCAGGGCTTCGAAGCCACGGCCGGCCAGTTCGGGTCGGTGAGCGCTGGCGGACGGTGGCAAACCGCTGCCGAAGACGTGGGAAAAGTTGACGCCGCCCTTTTCAATCAACTCGCCGTTCTCCATGACGCGGGTGCGACCGCCACCGCCCGCGGGCCGGGTCCAGGCGTCTTCGACGAAGTGCGTGCCACCGTCTTCCGCTTCCAGAGCGGCGCAAATGCGATCTTGCAGGTCGAGCAGGTAGGCTTTTACGGCCTCGGTGCGGGTCGTCATGTCATCACCTTGAATCGGGGCGAAACGATGCGGCGCTCCATTGGAGCGGGGGCGGCGCAAATGGGCGCGTAGCATAACATCGCCCGTTACCTCGTCGCAGTTGACGAAGATCAAGCTTAGGAGTCCGATAGGACGCTTGGTAAAACGACCTATGGAGAGTCCTGATGGCAAAGCGTATCCAGTTCCGTGCCCATGGTGGCCCCGAAGTGCTCGAATATGTGGATTACCAACCCGCCGAGCCCGGCCCCAAGGAAGTACGCGTCACCAATAAGGCCATCGGCCTGAACTTCATTGACACCTATTACCGCAGCGGTCTGTACCCGCCGCCCTCCCTGCCGTCGGGTGTCGGCTCAGAGGGTGCGGGCGTGGTCGAAGCGGTGGGCAGCGACGTGACGCGCTTCAAGGTCGGTGATCGTGTGGCCTATGGCAGCGGCCCGCTGGGCGCCTACAGCGAGGTGCATGTATTGCCCGAGGCCAACCTGGTCAAACTGCCGGACGCCATCAGCTTCGAACAGGCCGCCGGCGTGATGCTCAAGGGCCTGACCGTGCAGTACCTGCTGCGCCAGACCTATGAACTCAAGGGTGGCGAAACCATCCTGTTCCATGCCGCGGCCGGTGGTGTCGGGTCGCTGGCCTGCCAATGGGCCAAAGCCCTGGGCGTCAAGCTGATCGGCACCGTCAGTTCCGCGGAGAAAGCCGCATTGGCCAAGGCCAATGGCGCCTGGGCGACCATCGACTACAGCCATGAAAACGTCGCGCAACGCGTGCTGGAATTGACCGACGGCAAGAAAGTCCCGGTGGTGTATGACGGCGTGGGCAAAGACACCTGGCTGACCTCACTCGACAGCGCCGCACCGCGCGGGCTGGTGGTGAGTTTCGGCAATGCGTCGGGCGCAGTGGACGGGGTGAACCTGGGGATTCTGGCGGGCAAAGGCTCCCTGTACGTGACCCGGCCAACCCTCGGCACGTATGCGAACAACGCCGAGAACCTGCAACGCATGGCCGACGAGTTGTTCGAGATGATCAGCAGCGGCAAGCTGACGGTGGACATCAGCCAGCGTTATCCACTGGCTGACGCGGCGAAGGCGCAGACCGAGTTGTCGGCGCGGCGCACGACGGGTTCGGTTGTGTTGTTGCCTTAAGGACGCCTTCGCTGGCAAGCCAGCTCCCACAGGGTTCGCAGCGGATCTGTGGGAGCTGGCTTGCCAGCGAAGAACGATGACGCGGTCTCAGTCCGGGCGCACAACCGCGCCGGTCGCCAGGTCGCGAATCACGCTCGGGTTCTTGCGCCCGCCCAGGTTGCCACCCAGCACCCCATCCAGCTGACCACGGAAATACTGCTCGATACGAATCCGCGTACGCGCCGCCGGGCGCCCTTGCGGGTTGGCCGACGTCGACACCAGCGGCCCGACCAACGCACACAAATCCCGCACCATCGGATGATCGCTGACCCGCAGTGCCACGGTTTCGTGCACACCGGTGATCCACTCCGGCAGCAGGTTCTGGTGCGGCACCAGCCAGGTATTCGGCCCCGGCCAGGTACTGGCCATGCGGTCCATCCACAACTCGGGGAAGTCTTCGAACAGGAAGTCGAACTGGCGGATGTTGTCGGCGACCAGAATCAGCCCCTTGTCCACGGACCGGCCCTTGATCAGCAGCAAACGATCCACTGCCTCCTCGTCCCACGGGTCACAACCCAGACCCCAGACTGCTTCGGTTGGGTAGGCAATCACCGCCCCGGCGCGAATGGCTTGCGCGGCTTGTTGCACACGCCAACTGTTGACCATGAAAAACTCTCCAGAATAAGGCTCCGTGCAGTTTACCGATCTTGTTTATAAAACCTAGCTTACCCGCGCAAACCAGCGCCCGTTTTCGCACACGGCGCTGCCGTCCATTTCCAGTTCCGTCAACGCCGCCAGCACTTTGGGCAACGTCCAGCCACTGGCATCGGCCAGCGCCTCACTGCTGTGCGGCGCGGCATGCAGCAGTTTGAGCAACGGGTGAGTGACCGCCGCAGGGCTGATTTGTGTGGATAACGACAGTTGTTGCCAACCGCGCAAGGCTTCGAGGATATGTTCGATGGTTTCCACCAGCACCGCGCCGTCACGAATCAGCTGATGGCAACCACGGGCGCCGGGGTGGTGGATCGAGCCTGGCATCGCGAACACTTCGCGTCCCTGTTCCGCCGCCAGCCTGGCGGTGATCAGTGAGCCACTGGCCACACTGGCTTCGACCACCAGCACCCCGAGCGACAACCCACTGATGATCCGGTTGCGCCGGGGGAAGTTGCTGGCGTGGGGGTTCGCATCCAGCGCAAACTCCGAAAGCACCGCACTGCCCGAGGCAATCATCGCGTCTGCCAGGCGCCGATTGCGCTGTGGATAAAACTTCTCGAGCCCCGTGCCAAGCACACCCACCGTTTGCCCGCCGACGTCGAGCGCGGCCTGGTGCGCGGCGGCGTCGATGCCCACGGCCAAGCCACTGGTGATGACAAAACCGGCGCCGGCCAGGCTGCGGGAAAACGCCGCCGCGGTGTCCATGCCCGGTCGCGAAGCGCGACGACTTCCCACCATCGCCAGCTGCGGTTTTTCCAGAATCTGCGGATCGCCCGCCACAAACAGCAGCGGCGGTGCATCGCTGATTTGCGCCAGCAGTGCCGGGTAGTCCGGCTGGTCCCACATCAGTAAATGCTGGGCCGGATGCGCAAGCCAGGCCAATGCATGGCTGGCGCTGTCACGAATTTCAGCGCTGCGCCGGGCCTCGGCACAGGCCAATGGCAAACCCAGTGCACGCCAGGCACTCGCCGGTGCGCTGAGGGCTTTCGACGCCGAACCAAAGGCTTCAAGCAACTTCTTGAATCGCGCGGGACCGAGCTCCGGCAAGCGATGCAAACGCAAACGAGCTTCCAGTTCCGCAGGGGACACGGGTGTAACAGCAGACGGCGACATGGATCATCCTTGATCGTTGTGAGTGCTCGTTCTGACGCGAACAAGCTGTGGATAACTCTGTTGGTAACTTATGAAGCAAGCTTACGGATTTTGCACCTTGTCCAAGACCGCCAGCGAGCGCGAAGCGTTGAGCACCAACCCGTAGCTGAGCTTGTCGTACGTGCGGAAAACCAGCAGCCGGCCTGCGCGCTCGTCGGGGGTCTTCACGGACTGCCCGGACACCTGGTCACGCACCGTTTCGCCGGTTTTCATCACCGCCAGCACATTGCCTTCGGCCAGCCCGTCGCGTTGCCCCTTGTTCAGCGTGACCACGTCCAGCGCACCGATTTGCGTGACCCCGCGCGGCACGTCGATGATCAAGCCGTTGATCGGCTGATTCGGCTCGCTGGGCGTGAACGTCGAATTGATCGAACGCTGTTCACCACTGAACAGGCGATCACCGAGGCGCACTTCCTGGGTCGTGCGTTGCAGCACCAGGGTGGCAACGTCGCCTTCGGTGGCCACGACCTCGCCGCCGCCGATGTCGTCGGCATTGATCCCCAGGACCTCCTTGGTCTGCGGGTCGGTGTAGACCTTGCCCTGGCGCAAGATGCTGTACGCCGGTTGGGCATGGTCGAAATGGCCGCGGGCGAAGATGCGGTCGCCGGCGCCGCTGAGGACCCGTTCGCCATCGCCGGCGACGATGTAGGGCGCCTCGGCGAAATCCTCCGGCTTGTCGACGATGCGATTGCCCAGCAGAAAGCTGTTGATTGATTTCAACGCGATGCCGGGGAGGGCCTCCACAACCGGGCTGCTGCGCACCTGGGGCGACAGCTTTATCGTGGGAATATCGTCCTTGACCGGCACTTGCCCCTGCGCCAGACCGGTCGAGGCCAGGAGTAGCAGGGCGAGTAGTGATTTCCTCATGCAGTGAATCCCTTTATTATGTGCGTTCGCGTAAAACGCCAGAGTCCTCGGTGGCTCGCTCCCGGCTTGCTTATCAATAGAAGGGAGCTACGTTTTACATAGGTAGCCTGCCTTTCTTCGGACCCGCCAGGCCATCGACCCGACCTTACTTCACACGTGCATTTATCAAGCTTATGGCCATTTTAAACATCCTCGAATTCCCTGATCCGCGTCTGCGCACTATCGCCAAACCAGTGGCCGTAGTGGACGACGAAGTGCGTCAGTTGGTCGACGATATGTTTGAAACAATGTATGAAGCGCCAGGCATCGGCCTCGCCGCGACCCAGGTCAACGTGCACAAACGTATCGTGGTGATGGACCTCTCCGAAGACCGCACCGATCCGCGGGTGTTCATCAACCCGGAGTTCGAGTCCCTGACCGACGAGATGGAGCAATACCAGGAAGGCTGCCTCTCGGTGCCGGGTTTCTACGAGAACGTCGACCGTCCGCAAAAGGTCAAGATCAAGGCGCTGGACCGCGATGGCCAGCCTTACGAACTGATCGCCGAAGGCCTGCTCGCCGTGTGCATCCAGCACGAATGCGACCACCTCAACGGCAAATTGTTCGTCGACTACCTGTCCACGCTCAAACGCGACCGCATCAAGAAGAAACTGGAAAAGCTACACCGCCAGAACGCCTGATGCCCCTCTTCAAAGGCTTGCTGCGGCAAGCCTTTTTCTTTTCAAGCTGCTGTGTAATCGAGAGCTTCCATGACTGAGCCACTGCGCATCGTCTTTGCCGGCACCCCGCAATTCGCCGCCGAACACCTCAAGGCCCTGCTCCACAGCCCTTATGAGATCGTTGCGGTCTACACCCAACCGGACCGTCCGGCCGGTCGCGGACAAAAACTGATGCCGAGCCCGGTCAAGCAGCTTGCTCTGGAGAACAACATCAAGGTGTTGCAACCGCCGACCTTACGCAACGCAGACGCGCAAGCCGAACTGGCCGCGCTGAAGCCGGACCTGATGGTGGTGGTGGCCTACGGCCTGATCCTGCCGCAAGTGGTGCTCGACATTCCGCGCCTGGGTTGCATCAACAGTCACGCCTCGCTGCTGCCACGCTGGCGTGGTGCGGCGCCGATTCAGCGCGCCGTGGAAGCAGGCGACGCCGAAAGCGGCGTGACCGTGATGCGCATGGAAGCCGGCCTCGACACCGGGCCGATGCTGCTGAAAGTCGCCACGCCCATCAGCGCCGAAGACACCGGCGGCAGCCTGCATGATCGTTTGGCCGAAATGGGCCCACCGGCCGTGATCCAGGCCATTGCCGGCCTCGCTGCCGGCACGTTGCACGGCGACGTGCAGGACGACACCCTCGCCACCTACGCGCACAAATTGAACAAGGACGAAGCCAGCATCGACTGGAGCCGTCCGGCCGTCGAGCTGGAGCGTCTGGTGCGTGCCTTCAACCCGTGGCCGATCACCCACAGCACCTTGAACGGTGAAGCGCTGAAAGTGCTGGCCGCGACCCTCGCTGAAGGCCAAGGTGCACCGGGCGAAGTCCTCGGTGCCAGCAAGGACGGCTTGATCGTCGCCTGCGGCGAGCAGGCCCTGTGCCTGACCCGCCTGCAATTGCCCGGCGGCAAGGCGCTGAACTTCAGCGACCTGTTCAACAGCCGTCGCGAGAAATTCGCCACCGGCATCGTCCTCGGTCAAGCGGCGCACGCCCAATGAATCCGCGTCTGGCCGCCGCCAAGGCACTCGCCGCTGTCCTCAGCGGAAAAGCCTCACTCAACAGTTCGCTGCCGACCCAACTGGACAAGGTCGAGGACCGTGATCGCGGCTTCACCCAGGACCTGGCCTTCGGCACCGCACGCTGGCAGCCGCGCTTGTCGGCATTGGCAGCCAAGCTGCTGCAGAAACCGTTCAAGGCCGCCGACGCTGACGTCGAGGCGCTGTTGCTGGTCGGCCTCTATCAACTGCTCTATACCCGCGTTCCGGCTCACGCCGCCATCGGTGAAACCGTCGGTTGCGCTGACAAACTGAAAAAGCCTTGGGCCAAGGCGTTGCTCAACGCCGTGCTGCGCAACGCCCAGCGTGAAAGCCAGACGATTTTCGCCGAGCTGGAACGTGATCCGGTGGTGCGCACCGCTCACCCACGCTGGTTGCAAAAATCCCTCAAGGCCTTCTGGCCGGAGCAATGGGAGGCGATTTGCGCGGCGAACAATGCGCATCCGCCGATGATCCTGCGCGTCAACCGCCGCCATCACAGCCGCGATGCCTACCTGGGTTTGCTGACGGCTGCCGGCATCGCCGCTACGCCCTGTGTCTACAGCCGCGACGGCATCGTGCTCGATGCCCCCGCCGATGTGCGCAGCCTGCCGGGTTTCGCCGAGGGCTGGATCAGCGTGCAGGACGAAGCGGCGCAACTGGCGGCTGATCTGCTCGACCTGGCGCCGGGGCAACGGGTGCTGGACGCCTGCTGTGCGCCAGGCGGCAAGACCTGCCACATCCTCGAAGCCGAGCCGCAACTGGCCGGCGTGGTCGCCGTGGACCTCGAAGCCAAGCGCCTGGTGCGCGTGCGGGAAAACCTCGAACGCCTGAAACTCAGCGCCGAACTGATCGCCGCCGATGGCCGTGACACCCAGGCCTGGTGGGACGGCAAGCCGTTCCAGCGGATCCTGTTGGACGCACCGTGCTCGGCCACGGGCGTGATTCGCCGTCACCCGGACATCAAGCTGACCCGTCAACCGGACGACATCGCCGCGCTGGCCGTGCTACAAGGCGAGTTGCTCGACGCCATGTGGCACACGCTGGAAGTCGGCGGCATCCTGCTCTACGCCACCTGTTCCACGTTGCCGACCGAGAACACCGAAGTCATCGAAGCCTTCCTCGCGCGCACACCGGGCGCCCGTGAACTGGACCTCGCCACCGCGGCCGGTATCAAGCAGCCCCATGGTCGCCAGTTGCTGGCCCAGGAAGGCGGCCACGACGGCTTCTACTACGCCAAGCTGATCAAGATCGCCGCCGCACGCGGTTAAATGGATTCAATGGAGTGACCGGATGAAAATCATCATCCTCGGCGCCGGGCAGGTCGGCGGTTCGCTGGCGGAACACCTGGCCAGCGAAGCCAACGACATCACCGTGGTCGATACCGATGGCGAACGCCTGCGCGACCTCGGCGACCGGCTGGACATCCGCACCGTGCAAGGCCGCGGCTCATTCCCGACCGTGTTGCGCCAGGCCGGGGCCGACGATGCCGACATGCTGGTCGCGGTGACCAACAGCGACGAAACCAACATGGTTGCCTGCCAGGTCGCCCACACGCTGTTCCACACACCGACCAAGATCGCCCGGGTGCGCGAAGCCGCCTACCTGACGCGTGAAGAGCAACTGTTCCAGAACGAAGCGATCCCGGTGGACGTGCTGATCAGCCCCGAACAGGTGGTGACCAATTACATCAAGCGCCTGATCCAGCACCCCGGCGCCTTGCAGGTGATCGACTTCGCCGAAGGCCAGGCGCAACTGGTGGCGGTGCGGGCTTATTACGGTGGGCCGCTGGTGGGCCAGCAACTGCGGCAGTTGCGTGAGCATATGCCGAATGTGGAAACCCGCGTGGCCGCGATTTTCCGTCGCGACCGACCGATCCTGCCCCAAGGCGACACGGTGATCGAGGCTGACGACGAAGTGTTTTTCATCGCCGCCAAAGAGAACATTCGCGCGGTCATGAGCGAAATGCGCCGGCTCGACGAGACGTACAAACGCATCGTCATCGCCGGTGGCGGACAGATCGGCGAGCGCCTGGCCGAGGCCATCGAAAGCCGTTACCAGGTGAAGATCATCGAAATGAACCCGGCACGTTGCCGTCATCTGTCCGATACGCTGGACAGCACGGTGGTGTTGCAGGGCAGTGCGTCGGACCGCGACCTGCTGATGGAAGAGAACATCGCCGATGCCGACCTGTTCCTGGCCCTGACCAACGACGATGAGGCCAACATCATGTCGTCGCTGCTGGCCAAGCGCCTGGGGGCGAAGAAGGTGATGACCATTATCAACAACCCGGCCTACGTGGATTTGATCCAGGGCGGCGACATCGACATCGCCATCAGCCCGCAACTGGCGACCATCGGCACCTTGCTGGCCCACGTGCGCCGGGGCGATATCGTCAGCGTGCACTCACTGCGCCGGGGCGCGGCGGAAGCCATCGAGGCGATTGCCCATGGCGATGCGAAGTCGAGCAAAGTGATCGGCAAGGCCATCGAGAACATCGGCCTGCCGCCGGGCACCACCATTGGCGCGATCATTCGCGACGAAGAAGTGATCATCGCTCACGACGACACGGTGATCGAAACCGGCGACCATGTGATTTTGTTCCTTGTGGATAAAAAGCATATTCGCGATGTGGAGAAGTTGTTTCATGTGGGGTTGAGCTTCTTCTGATCCTTAAGAGCGCTTTCGCTGGCAAGCCAGCGCCTACAGAAAATCGCGTATGACCTGTAGGAGCCGGCTTGCCGGCGAAGGCGATTTCGCAAACACAATCCATTTGGAAATATCCCCCATGCTCGAATCCCTGGAAAAAATGCTCGCCAAGGGTGTGGATAACTCCCTGCTGCGCTTCGGCCTGGGCAAGGGTTATCTGGACCTGGGAGAAAACGCCAAGGCGGCTGAGCATTTGCAGCGCTGCGTCGAATTCGATCCGAAGTATTCGGCGGCGTGGAAGCTATTGGGCAAGGCCCATCTGGCGCTGGCGGACTTTGCCGCCGCACGCCAGGCCTGGGAGCAAGGCCTGGAAGCCGCCCGTGCCCATGGCGACAAGCAGGCCGAGAAAGAAATGACGGTGTTTCTGAAAAAACTTGAGCGTCAGGCGCACTGATCAGAGGTAGCGCAGGCCGATCCCTTCGGCATCCACCAGCACCACTTCCATGCGGACTCGCGGCGCGCCTGTGGGTAAGTCCTGGACCTGCCCGTAAACCACGGCGCCGCGGGGTAGCGTCGGGAGTTTCGGATGCTGGACGTAAACGCCCGTGGTCGACAGGTTACGGGTGTGCCCCAAACAATCGCCGATGCTTTCGTGACTGATCTTGATGCGTAATGACTTGCGGTGTTCGGACATCTTCTGCGCCCTTGAATGAACGGTTGTGGATAACCTTGCCCGGCAAGGTTATCCACAGATCATGCCAATCGACTCAATACCAGCGCTCTTCACCCGGCGGGCGTTTCTTGAAGCGCTTCATGCTCCACATGTACTGGCTCGGATAGGCACCAACATAACGCTCGACCACCTTGCTCATGGCCGCGCAAGACTCGGCGGTATCGGTGCTGTACATGGCCTCTGGCGCGGCTTCCAGGATCACTTTGTAGCCGGAGCCATCGGGCAACCGCAGGGCATGCAGGAACACGCCGACCGCTTTGCCGCCGGCCAGCATGTTCGGCACGAATTTGCTGGTCAGCGCCTGGGTGGCAAAGAACGGCACGAAGATCCCGGCGGATTCGGCCGGTTCCGGGTCAGCGGGAATGCCCACTGCACCACCTTTGCGCACTTCCTTGATGACACTGAGGATGCCTTCCTTTGTGGACGCCGCCACTTTGTTGCCCAGTTGCACCCGCTGCTTTTGCAGCAACTCATCCACCGCCTTCAATTTAGGCGGTCGATAGAAAATGATCGGTTTGCACTGGCTGCAATAGAAGTGGTTGAGCACTTCCCAGTTGCCCAGGTGGCTGGTGATGCCGACTACGCCTTTACCGGAGGCGAGGGCGTCTTTCAAAACCTGCAGGCCCTCGACTTCGCGCACCAGGTCGATGGAGCGCTGGGCCGGCCAGATCCAGGCGCAGGCGCTCTCGGTCAGCGACTTGCCGATGTCTTTCAAGCTCTGACCCACCAAGCGTTCGCGCTCGACAGGGTCCATGTCCGGAAAGCACTTGGACAGGTTGATCCGTACCACGTCGCGGGAACGGTTCGGGGTTTTCCACATGACCCAGCCAATCGCCGAGCCCACGGCTTGCACGGCCCGCCACGGAAGCAAGGCAAACAGCCGCAGAGCGCCTACCAGCAAGGCGCCTTTAAACTTATCCACAGGTCACTCCTGATCTTGTGCGGTGCGCGAGTCGGCCATTCTAACCGCCGTTCGCCAGCTGCGCGTAGCGGTCGCAATCCTGAGTGTGGTCCATGACCATGCCCGAGGCTTGCATCAGTGCGTAGCAAATGGTCGGCCCGACGAAGGTGAACCCGGCTTTTTTCAAGCCTTTGCTCATTTCCACGGCGGTCGGCGTCACGGCCGGGACTTCACTGCGATCCTTGAAATGATTGATCACCGGCGTGCCACCGACGAACGACCAGAGAAACGTCACCGGATCCTCCAGCGCCAGCCAAGCCTGGGCGTTGCGCCGGGCGGCGTTGAGCTTGAGGCGGTTGCGGATAATGCCCGGATCGAGCATCAATTCGTCGATTTCGGCATCGCTCATCTGCGCCACGCGCTGGACATCAAAACCAAACATCACCTGACGATAATGCTCGCGTTTGCGCAGCACCGTGATCCAGGAAAGCCCGGCCTGGAACCCTTCGAGCAAAAGCAACTCGAACAATCCCTGCGCATCGCGTAGCGGCGTGCCCCACTCCTGATCGTGATAAGCCATGTACAGCGGATCTTCGGAACACCAAAAGCAGCGTGGCATAAGGCTCCAGGGGGCGTGCGCAGCAACGAATCGGGTATACTCCCGCTCTTTAAATCGCAGCCCAAGAAACAGGTGAATTTCGTGAGCCAGCCTACGCCAGCCGTGCGTACCTTCCAAGACTTGATCCTCGCCCTCCAGCAATACTGGGCCGAGCAAGGTTGTGTGGTACTTCAGCCCTACGATATGGAAGTAGGCGCCGGCACTTTCCACACCGCAACGTTCCTGCGCGCCATCGGCCCGGAAACCTGGAACGCTGCCTACGTGCAGCCAAGCCGCCGCCCGACTGACGGCCGCTACGGCGAAAACCCGAACCGTCTGCAGCACTACTACCAGTTCCAGGTTGTGCTCAAGCCGAACCCGGACAACTTCCAGGAACTGTACCTGGGCTCGCTCAAGCACGTTGGCCTGGACCCGCTGGTCCACGACATCCGCTTTGTCGAAGACAACTGGGAATCGCCGACCCTCGGCGCCTGGGGTCTGGGCTGGGAAGTCTGGCTCAACGGCATGGAAGTGACCCAGTTCACCTACTTCCAGCAAGCGGGCGGCATCGAGTGCTACCCGGTGACCGGCGAGATCACCTACGGTCTTGAGCGTCTGGCCATGTACCTGCAAGGCGTGGACTCGGTCTACGACCTGGTCTGGGCTGACGGTCCGTTCGGCAAAGTGACCTACGGCGACGTGTTCCATCAGAACGAGGTGGAACAGTCGACCTACAACTTCGAACACGCCAACGTCGACAAGCTGTTCGAACTGTTCGATTTCTACGAAAGCGAAGCCAAGCGCCTGATCGAACTCGACCAGCCGCTGCCATTGCCGAGCTACGAAATGGTATTGAAGGCTTCCCATACCTTCAACCTGCTGGATGCGCGCCGGGCAATCTCGGTGACTGCGCGTCAGCAATACATCCTGCGTGTACGCACCCTGGCGCGTTCCGTTGCGCAAGCCTACCTGCTGGCGCGCGCCAAGCTGGGCTTCCCGATGGCGACCCCGGACCTGCGTGACGAAGTACTGGCCAAGCTGGAGGCTGCACAATGAGTGCTCTGGATTTTCTGGTTGAACTGGGCACTGAAGAACTGCCACCCAAAGCCCTGAACACCCTGGCCGAGGCGTTCCTCGCCGGTATCGACAAGGGCTTGCAAGCCGCCGGCCTGAACTACGAGACTAAAACCGTCTACGCCGCCCCGCGTCGCCTGGCCGTGCTGATCACCGCACTGGCCACCCAGCAGCCGGACCGCAGCATCAACCTCGATGGCCCGCCACGTCAGGCCGCCTTCGATGCCGAAGGCAACCCGACCCAAGCCGCCCTGGGCTTTGCCAAGAAGTGCGGCGTCGAGCTGAGCGAAATCGATCAGAGCGGACCGAAACTGCGCTACAGCCAGAGCATCGCCGGCAAGCCGACCTCGAGCCTGCTGCCGACCATCGTTGAAGACTCGCTGAACGACCTGCCGATCCCGAAACGCATGCGTTGGGGTGCTCGCAAGGAAGAATTCGTGCGTCCGACCCAATGGCTGGTGATGCTGCTCGGTGACCAAGTCATCGACTGCACCATTCTCGCGCAGAAGGCTGGTCGTGATTCCCGTGGTCATCGTTTCCATCACCCGCAAAACGTGCGCATCGGTTCGCCGTCCAGCTACCTGGCCGACCTGCGTGCCGCCTACGTGCTGGCCGATGCCAACGAGCGTCGCGAGATCATCAGCAAGCGCACCGAAGAGCTGGCCACCCGTCAGGAAGGCACGGCAATCGTTCCACCAGCGCTGCTCGACGAAGTGACCGCGCTGGTCGAATGGCCGGTGCCACTGGTGTGCTCGTTCGAAGAACGCTTCCTCGACGTGCCGCAAGAAGCCCTGATCACCACCATGCAGGACAACCAGAAGTACTTCTGCCTGCTGGATGCCGACGGCAAGTTGCTGCCGCGTTTCATTACCGTGGCCAACATTGAAAGCAAAGACCCGCAGCAGATCATCGCCGGTAACGAGAAAGTGGTTCGCCCACGCCTGACCGACGCCGAGTTTTTCTTCAAGCAAGACAAGAAGCAGAAACTCGAAGACTTCAACCTGCGCCTGCAAAACGTGGTGTTCCAGGAAAAACTCGGCAGCGTCTACGACAAGGCCGAACGCGTTTCCAAGCTCGCCGCGTTCATCGCCCAGCGCATCGGCGGCGACGCTGCATGGGCCGCTCGTGCAGGCTTGCTGTCCAAGTGCGACCTGTCGACCGAAATGGTCGGCGAGTTCCCGGAGATGCAAGGCGTCGCCGGTTACTACTACGCCCTCAATGACGGCGAGCCGCAAGATGTCGCGCTGGCGTTGAACGAGCAGTACATGCCGCGCGGTGCCGGTGCTGAACTGCCAAGCACCCTGACCGGTGCGGCGGTGGCCATCGCCGACAAGCTCGATACCCTGGTCGGCATCTTCGGCATCGGCATGTTGCCAACCGGCAGCAAGGACCCGTACGCCCTGCGCCGTGCAGCACTGGGCGTGCTGCGGATCCTGATCGAAAAACAACTGGACCTGGACCTCAACGACGCCGTGGCCTTCGCCGTGAATGCGTTCGGTAGCAAGGTCAAGGCTACTGGCCTGAATGACTCGGTACTGGAGTTCATCTTCGACCGTCTGCGTGCCCGTTACGAAGACGAAGGCGTCGATGTAGCGACCTACCTGTCGGTACGCGCCCTGAAGCCGGGTTCTGCCCTGGACTTCGACCAGCGCGTGCAAGCGGTACAAGCCTTCCGCAAATTGCCGGAAGCCGCTGCCCTGGCCGCGGTGAACAAGCGTGTGTCGAACCTGCTGAGCAAGGTCGAAGGCTCGGTGCCGACGGTCGTTGAAGCCAAGTACTTCGACAACGCCAACGAGTTCTCCCTGTACTCGGCGATCCAACAGGCTGACCAGGCTGTGCAGCCGATGGCCGCTGCGCGCCAGTACAGCGAATCCCTGGCACGCCTGGCCGCCCTGCGCGAACCGGTGGATGCGTTCTTCGAAGCCGTGATGGTCAACGCGGAGGACGCGAAAGTCCGCGCCAACCGTTATGCGTTGCTGGCGCGTCTGCGTGGGCTGTTCCTCGGCGTCGCCGACATTTCGCTGCTAGGTTGAGGGACTGCTGTTGAAACTGCTGATTCTCGATCGGGACGGGGTGATCAATTACGACTCCGACGCTTATATCAAGTCGGTGGAAGAGTGGATTCCGCTCCCCGGTTCGATCGAAGCCATCGCGCAGTTGAGCAAGGCCGGCTGGACGGTGGCGGTCGCTACCAACCAGTCGGGCATCGCTCGCGGCTATTACGACCTCGCCACCCTGGATGCCATGCACGAGCGCTTGCGTTCGTTGGTAGCGGAGCAGGGCGGTGAAGTCGGGCTGATCGTCTACTGCCCGCACGGGCCGGATGACGGCTGCGATTGCCGCAAGCCAAAACCCGGGATGCTGAAAACCATCGCCGGGCATTACAACGTGTCGCTGACCAATCTCTGGTTCGTCGGCGACAGCCTTGGTGACCTGGAAGCCGCCAAAGCCGTCGATTCACAGCCAGTTTTAGTAAAGACCGGGAAAGGCGAAAAGACTCAGGGCAAGACCCTTCCGGTTGGCACATTGATTTTTGACGATCTGGCGGCGATTGCCGCAGAACTTATCCACAATTAGAGTGCTTCTGAATTTCCTGGCGAAGGATTGTTCAGGAGTGCGCTTTATATAGGCGGGTGTTTCCCGCAACGGTAAACGTCACCATGTCGATACTGCAGGCCATCAGAACCTTCCTCTTTTACCTGCTGCTGGGCACCAGCTCCCTGCTGTGGTGCAGCTTGAGCTTTTTTATCGCACCGTTCTTGCCCTTCAAGGCACGCTATCGCTTCATCAACGTGTACTGGTGCCGCTGCGCCTTGTGGCTGAGCAAGGTATTTCTGGGTATTAGCTACGAAGTGAAGGGCGCCGAGAACGTACCGGAACGACCTTGCGTCATTCAGTCGAACCACCAGAGTACGTGGGAGACGTTCTTTCTTTCCGCTTACTTCTCGCCGCTGAGCCAGGTGCTCAAGCGTGAATTGCTCTACGTGCCGTTCTTCGGTTGGGCCATGGCCATGCTGCGACCGATTGCCATCGACCGTGACAACCCGAAAGCCGCGCTCAAGCATGTTGCGAAGAAAGGTGATGAGTTGCTCAAGGACAATGTCTGGGTGCTGATCTTCCCTGAGGGCACGCGCGTTCCCTTCGGCACCGTCGGCAAGTTCTCGCGCGGCGGCAGCGCATTGGCGGTGAATGCTGAATTACCCGTGCTGCCCATTGCGCACAACGCTGGCAAATTCTGGCCGAAAACCGGTTGGGCAAAAAAGCAGGGCGTGATCACGGTGATCATCGGTACCCCGATGTACGCCCAGGGCACCGGGCCTCGTGCCATCGCCGAACTGAACGACCGCGTCCAGGCCTGGAACGAGCAAATGCAACGGGAAATGGGCTCGCTGCCACCGGCACCGCAGGCACCGGTTTCAAACGACCCGCTGGCTGTCTGAGATTCTGTGGATAACCTGTGTACCGTTTCACCGAAAAGCGTCGGTATTTGTACGTAACAACTTGTTTTTTATAGATATTTCATAAAATGATAAAAATCATAAAACCGTGCATAAGTTTTTTTCAGACGTAAAAAAACCGGCTGATATAGCCGGTTTTTTTATGGGTGGAAAACGAGATCCAGTCAGTCGCGAAACAATGGAAATTCAAGCCTGAAGGTTGTGCCCTGACCCACCGTACTGTGGCATTCGATTCGTCCGCCATGGCGGTCGACCACAGCCTTCACCATCGACAGTCCCAACCCCACGCCGTCAATTCCCTGGGCTGACGAGAAACGTCGGTACTGGATAAACAGCTCAGGTAACTCCTGTGCCGAAATGCCTTTGCCCTGGTCGACCAGCTCACACCTGAGCCAGCCTTCGTGATGCCGGACCGACAAATTGATCCGGGTGGCGCAAGCACTGTATTTGATCGAGTTCTCCAGCAGATTGAACAGTGCGCGGGTCAACAACGCCTGATCCGCCAGGACCAGGCTTTCCTGGGCCTGATCGTCCACATGCTGAACCAGTTCGATGTGCTTTTGCTGTGCGATCGGCAATGCCTGATCGAACACATCCATGACCAGCATCGCGAACAGGCTCGGCTCAAACCGATACGCCTCGGATTCGGCCTTGGCCAGTTGCACGAAACCGTCAGTCAAATTGAGGGCACGACGCACCTGTCGCTCGATTTGCTCCAGCAGTGGGGAGTCCTCGCCCACTTGTTGTCGATGCACCTCCAGCAGCGCCAGGATAGCCGAGTGGGGGGCGCGCAAGTCGTGACACAGGAAACGCAACATGACACCTCGCTGTTGCTCTGCATCCCGTTCGACACTCAGGTCTGTCAGGCTCCACAACCAACCGATGGGACTTTGCCCGTTCACCGGCAGTAGCGGCGCACGCTCCAGACGCAGGCTGCGCTCCCTGGTGTCGCGAAATTCCAGCAAAGGCAGGGCCGCCAATGGCGTTTCCTGTCCCGGGGGAAGGTTGGGGTAGCCAAGTTGCGCCAATCGCTCAAGCACACCATTGCCCACCAGATCGACGCCGAACAAATCACGGGCCTTTCGGTTACAGAGCAGAATCTCGCCCCGGGGAGCGCTGATCAGCATGGCAACCGGCAAGTGCTCCAGGCCATCGGCAATGAAGCGGCGAGTGTCACGGGTACGGCTCAGGGCCTGCTCAAGCGCCATGATCTGCTCCTGCAAGCGATCGCCGTGGGGAAGTGGCACGTATCGGCGTTCCGGAATGATTTTCGGCTCACTGTCCAGGCGCGCCAGTTCCCAACCAAAATAGGTCAGTACCACGCTGAGTCTTCGCCAATTCCAGATCAGATAACTGAACAGCATCCCCAGCACCGCGGGCGTCGGCGACCACCATTTACCCCACTGCGCAAGTCCGGCGCTGACCAGCAGGGTACAAGCCATGCCCACCAGCGTCAGCCAGAGTGCCAGGCGTGGTCGCCACCACAACAGCCCGAGAACGCTAGTCACCAGGCACACCGACACCACCGCGCTCGAGACCGGTGTTGGATCATCCAGGTTCACCTGGGCGCTATAGGACAGCAGTGCCGTCAACGGCAACAGCACCCCACTTATCCACACCCACTCGCGCACCAATTGTCGAAACAACCGTTCGACCTGACTCGGCTCTGCGCTTGCGCCACGCCGTTGGTTATTCATGAGCAAAAGGGCAGGGGGGCTGGGTGATGGATTTCATGATTCCCGACAGCGTCCGAAAGGGTCGACTCAACGAATCATAGCGGACGTCGCGACCAACGGCAGGCCGCTGGCTTTGACGAATTCAATCGAGCCGCTATCGTCGATAGGTATTGCCCAAGCAACAAGGAACACCGCTTATGCGCGTTGCGATCCTGGACGATGAACCCGCCGAACTGCGCCGTGTCGAGCAAACCCTGCAGCAGATACCCCAAGCCGGTGAACAGCCATGGTCGCTGCACAGCTTTGAACGGGGCGAAAACCTGCTCATCCAACTGCGTCGGGAAACCTTCGACCTGCTAATCCTCGACTGGCAGGTTCCCGATCTAAATGGCTTGTCCTTACTACACTGGACTCGCAAACACTTGGACGCTCCACCGGCCGCGATCATGCTGACCAGCCGGGATGGCGAAAACGATATCGTCCAGGCACTCAATGCCGGCGCCGACGATTATGTCAGCAAACCCTTCCGCCCTAATGAACTCAAAGCCCGGGTCGCTGCCGTATTGCGCCGGCACCATCGGAAGCGGGCGAGCAATGAACTGTTGAGCTTCAACGACCTGGTCCTCGACGACGCCGGGTTGACCGTCACCCGTGGCGGAAAACCGATTTGTAGTGGTCAACTAATCCCGGACACGACGTTAAGTTTTTCTTCGGCCCGCGCTGGCGCCAACCCACCGTTGAATTGATGGGGTCGAATCCAGTTGTAGCGATGCATCAAGAATTGGCTGATATCA